>NZ_JAYWYV010000005.1:0-200836 GCF_048147885.1 Acinetobacter sp. 228 | reverse complement strand
TGGGCAGAAGTATTTTGGTCTAACATTGCTAACGCCTCCAGAGGAGTAAATGTTTATTTGATACAGCCATGATAGGACAATCGATTGAATAGTTAAAACAGGTTGTTTTTATTTTATTGATCGGATTTTATGATTAAAAATTTAATTATTATTCTATTAATAATTTTATACATTATGACCGAATCAAATTATAGAGAGATAAATTTAAAGATTAAAAAAATGCTCCCTTTCAGAAGCATTTTTTTAGTTTAGAAAATTCGTTGTTCGATCCGCAATGAACGTCCTTTAATCGAATGAGCCAGTAAAAATAGAATAAGACTGAGCAATGCAGACAAGATAGCAATACCAATGATCACGATATTCACGATCTTAGTAACCTCGTCAGCTTGCTGTGCTTGACGCTCTACACTTTGCGCCACAGGAGTCAAACTTTTGCCATAGACCTGTTGCTGCATGGTCCAGATCTGTTCAGGTTTGAACCCATATTGCTCAAACTTGGCATCTTTTTTCTCGGCCTCAACCACTTGGGCCACATAAGGCCGTGCTGCAGATAAATCGACGGGCTTATGTAACAGTGCCGTTTGTGCCAGTAAATAAGACTTCACGGGGGCAGCAATCTCTGAATCGGCCAGATAACGGGCAATTTCACTGTCATTGATATTACTATCGTAATACACCACTTGCTGATAAGCATCATCCTGATCATTGCGCAGATCATGCTGCCAGTAAGTTAATCCTGACCAGATCAGGATAAATGCAATCAGCCATGCGACAAATTTCAGCACGAAAGACTGAAAACGCACATAAAAGAAACGTAGCTTTTTCATTAGGCTAATTACAATAAATGCGCCAATGAAAGAAGAAAAAATTTTAATAATTAGCCAGCCAATCCAGCTTAACAAACTAAAAAAATAATCTGGACTGTCACCAATGCTAGCCAGCGCAGCGTCGACACTGACTGGTAAGTGCAATTGCTGAACTTCAGTGCTCAGACCAAAAAAGCCATAGACCAGCTCCTGCTGGAAAAACAGGCTGATCAATGAGGCTATAAATACGGTAGATGTGGTCAAACCCAATAACATCAAATTTCGTTGACGTCTTTTGAGTGCGATTACACCCTGCTTGATGTCCTGAGGTTTGACGGCATATTCATCTAAGGGCGGCAATCTCTACTCCTTCTTACAGATTTTAGCCCTACCTGATTTAGTTGGGCTTGGATCCACTGGTACTTGATTCAATTACCAAATGATTCAGATTATCCTGTAAAGCTTTTAAACGCACGGTCGCTTCTGTACGTTTTTGTACACCTTCTTTCTGGATCTGAATCACATCATTTACAGTTTTAATGAGGGTATTTTGCACATGTTCAAGCGTTTCGATATCAATCACCGAGCGCTGGTTAGCTTTAGCCGTATCGACCGAGTTCTGATGTAACAGGTCTGCATTACGGCGCAGCAGCTCATTGGTAGCATCATCAATGGTATTGGCCAGCTGGACACTGTTCTTTTGTTCGCTCAAGGAAATTGCCAGACTGATCTGGTTTTTCCATGCCGGCAAAGTAATATTCTTGATTGCATAGAACTTGTCGACCAGCATCAGGTTATTTGACTGGATAATCCGGATCATCGGCAAGGTCTGCATGGCAGACTGCTGCAAGACCTGTAAGTCACTGATACGCTTTTCCAGATTATTGGCCAGATGATTCAGATCATAAATTTTCTGTGTGGTGGTCTGGTCTTGTGGCAAGGCGGTTAAAGCGGCAATTTCCTGTTGTAGCTCCTGTTCACGTAAACGGCCTGCGGCAATATGAATGCCGAGCTGTTTGTACTCTTCCTGCACTCCATCGAACATTTTGTCCAGGGTATCGACTCGGGCTTTCAGTCCGGATTGTGAAGTTTCGATTTCTTTCACCAGCACATCTAGCTGCTCTTTGGTGGTATTAAAATGTGCATCAAAGTTATCTTTTGCACCTTTAAATTTGCTGATGATATTGCCAAAAAAACCTGAACTTTTCTTTTTATTAAGAATACTGCTGGTGTTCAGCTGCTGCGCCACCTGCACGACCTGATTCAGCTTTTGTCCTGTGGCATCCAGATCCCTATTTTGAACCAGATTCAGTAATTCATCGGTGTAGGTCGAGGTTTTGGTCGCAATATTTTTACCATATTCCGCCACGCTATTATGGCTCATGTTCTGTAATTCTTTACGTGCAGCCAGCACTTCCTGAAAGTCAGCAGGCTGCAGGCCCAATTCTTTCAGATCCATTTGCTGGAATTTTTGTTCGACCAGTTCACTCGAGCTTTCAACAGGTAAATTTACTAAATCAGACTTGGTCATAGTTCACCTTATATTGTTATGATTTCGAGGGTTTCTCGAGGGATTTTTTTAACGTTTTAATCAGACGCTCACGACTATTATCAAGTTTTTCCAGATCACTTGTCGAGTGTTTCGTCTGGCTTTGTTTGACATGATATTGCCAAGCCGGAATCAATACCTGTTGAGCCTCCTTAAAGCGATCCAGCAAGCTAAAGGAAAGCTGCTGGGAAAGTTGCATTTGAGTTATGGCAATGTCATTACCACTCTGCAAGGTTCGCAGGGTATTGATTTTCTTGGAGAGACGTTCTGAAAAATTATCCAGAGGATGCTGATTCTTCACAAATTGCGGATATTCGGACAGAAACTCTTCTGCCGCGACAATATGCTTGGCCATCTGTTCGCGCAAACCTAAAATCTGCTGGAATCGGGATTGCGATTTCTGGATTTCAATCTGCAATTTGCGGCTTAAGTGATCAGCCTGATCCAGCAGACGATCCAGTCGCTGGTAATACTCAACCTGACTAGAGCCATAATCCAGATCAATGCCTAGCCATTTCTGAAGAGCATTGAATTTACGTTTTTTCAGATACTTTTTAGATTCTGCCAGTGCCTGAATCAATTGCTCAATGGTCTGACTCAGTTGCTGGGTCAAGTGCGGATCGACCCCATTCAGCAGAACCGACTGAGCCTGAATCAAGGCATCAGCATAATGGTTCAGCCCATATTGATTAGCCAGTACAGGTACAAGCTCATTCCGCTTGATCGCTAGAATTTCCTCACGATCAAACGTCATGTCAGTTAAGGCAGGCAGGGCTTCAAAGCGCGACATAGGGGAGACGATATCCTTTAAAAAGTGAACTAAAGAAATCTTGAACATCTTTGAATGTAGCAAAAAAACAGGCTGCGTTGTGTATATTTATCCAGAAATTCGTTACATCACTTTAACTAAATCCATGTTTTATCTTTATTTTAATTATGATGTAGGCTACATGATATATAGACGAATATTTATATTTACCCCTTAAAACTTTTTAAATTTTCTAAAAGCTTATAAAAGCTAGAATCAACATACAAAAAAGCCATATTGCTATGGCTTTTAAAAGATGTTCAACGGACTTAGAGATAATCCCCTTCGCTCTCCGGCTGATAGAGCACTTTCTCGATAGTCACTTTCATCGTATGACCATCCGGCTGTGGCCATTCAATGGTCTGACCTTCAGCAAGCCCCAGAATGGCTGCACCTATGGGTGCGACCACATTGACCTGCCCTTTTTCACCGTTAAATTCATGTGGGTAAACCAAGGTCACCTCAACCGCTTCGGTTGAAGGCGCAATCGTCAAAAGGACACGTGAATGCATGGTCACGATATTGCTTGCGATCTCTTTTGGCTCAACTACTTCGGCACGTGCCAGTTCATCCTCTAAGCGAATCATGGTTTCACTCAGCTTGCTCTGGTTCTCCAGCATCGTTTCTAGACGCTGCAAATCCTGCTCAGATAAAATAATGTTGGGTTTAGTCATTCTTATTACCTTGTTTAATTCATAAGTGAAAAATTAATCAATTAACTGCCGGCAGCATCTTTAAATATAGGATTTGCCTAAATTCAAATGCCACCAATCCATAGAATATTTAAATAAAAAAGAATGATGTCATTCATAGCACTTTTTCAGTATTTCCTTACAGTAACATGGGATTTACTCAAGTGCTTTATCTAGCGTGCCATCCAGCAGGATATCCAATATTTTTAAAACATCAGATTCTGAAAAATGACCCTGTAAATGGTGTGAAGCACTACATGGAGCGAATGGTCCACTCTTTTAAAACATTTAAAAATAAAGAGAGTTGATGAAAACTTTAAGCCAGATTTAGAAAAACTCAATATGATTTTATTGATAATTTAGTCTTACATCATAGTCTTCAGGCAGACATTTATAGAACTTAAAACATCATTTTGTACATAGTGATCTCAACTGAAATTGAGCTCGATCAAGTACAAACATATTCTGCAGCCTTACTTTATACAGCTATAAAAAAAGCTCCCGGTTGGGAGCTCCTTTCCGTTTATAAGCAATTATGCATAAACTGGGAATTTAGCACATACCGCTGCAACTTTTTCTTTAACTGCACTGATGACAGCTTCGTCGCCTTTGGCATCCAGAATGTCAGCGATCCAGCCAGCAAGTTCACGTACTTCAGCTTCACCGAAACCACGAGTAGTCACAGCAGGTGTACCAATACGGATACCTGAAGTCACAAACGGAGAACGTGGATCGTTTGGTACAGAGTTTTTGTTCACAGTAATGTGAGCAGCACCTAACCAGGCATCAGCTTCTTTACCTGTGATGTCTTGTTTAATTAAAGATAACAGGAACAAGTGGTTTTCAGTACCGCCAGAAACAACTTCATAACCACGAGCCATCAATACTTCAGCCATTGCTTTAGCATTTACTACAACTTGTTGCTGGTAAGCTTTGTATTCAGGCGCCATAGCTTCTTTAAAGCAGATTGCTTTCGCCGCAATCGCATGAACCAAAGGACCACCCTGGTTACCCGGGAATACAGCCGATTGAAGTTTCTTCTCGATCTCTTCGTTTGCTTTCGCAAGGATCAGACCTGAACGTGGGCCACGAAGTGTTTTATGAGTTGTCGTCGTAGTTACGTCAGCGATTTGCACCGGACTAGGATAAACACCTGCAGCAACCAGACCTGCAACGTGTGCCATGTCAACAAACAGGTAAGCACCTACTTTGTCCGCGATGTCACGGAAACGCTGCCAGTCAACGATTTGGCTGTATGCAGAGAAACCGGCAACGATCATGCGTGGCTTGTGCTCAAGCGCTAAACGCTCAACTTCTTCGTAATCGATCTCGCCAGTTTCAGGGTTTAAACCGTACTGAATTGCATTATATGTTTTACCAGAGAAGCTTACTTTTGCACCGTGAGTCAAGTGACCACCGTGAGCAAGGCTCATACCCAGAACTGTATCGCCTGGGTTCAGAAGCGCTAAGTAAACTGCTGAGTTTGCTTGTGAACCAGCATGTGGCTGAACGTTAGCATAATCAGCACCAAAGAGTTCTTTAGCACGGTCAATCGCCAATTGTTCGATAACGTCTACATATTCGCAGCCGCCATAGTAGCGTTTGCCTGGGTAGCCTTCCGCATATTTGTTAGTAAGTTTTGAACCTTGAGCTTCCATGACTGCTGGTGAGCAATAGTTTTCAGAAGCGATTAGCTCAATATGAGCTTCTTGACGAGCATCCTCATTCGAGATTGCTTGAGCTAATTCTGGATCAAATTCAGCGATAGAGATATTGGCAAACATTAGCGAGGTCCTATTGATTTAGGGCTTTTAAGCCGTGCTAAGATTGGCGCGTATTGTAGCATGAAGTTTTGAATTTTCGATCATGAACTTTCTCCACTTTGCAATAAAAATGGCTCATGTCTCAAAAACATGAGCCATTTAGATAAAAATAAGTTATTGAATTGGCATTAGAGATTTTACATCTGAAATAATATTAGCAATATTCAGTGCATAGACGCTGCCATGATCCCATTTAGTCGTATTTGATTCATCCGTAATATAACGTACTGAGGTTTTTTTCTGATTCGCTAATTGAACTAAAACATCTGTTGCTGCTTTCGGAACGGTACTATCTGCTGAACCCTGATAAATAATGGTCGGTGTAGAAACTTTCACCAGTAAAGGCTGAGAATCCTTTTCCAGAAAGGTTTTCACCACTGGAATACTCATAAAATTAGCTTGAGTACGCGGGTATCCTTCCAAGGTCTTTTTATCGTTAAGATAAATTCCCATTGCATTACCAAATTTTTTGCCCAATATGTCATAGCAATCTGTTTCAGCATTCTTCGCAATGTTATCGGTTGGCATTTTGAAAATCTGGCTATATTGCAGATTTGGATTCGGGTTTCGCAACCCCGCAACAATCAGTGCAGTAAAAGTATCTAAAGACGCTAAAGTTTCAATTTTTTTATTCAGATCTGTTTCCTGTCCTGCCTGCTGTTCACCTCCTGACAAAATCAGGCTGAAATTAGAAGCGGGTGCTAAAGCGACCGTACCTTTATAGGTCATTTTAGAGGCACGTGCTGCATACTGGGCCGCGCCTAAAGCTGCTTGGCCCCCTTGAGAATGTCCAACCGCCATCCATTGGTTAGAAGCTTCTGGCCCTAAATAATCTTTTGCAGCCACCACTGCATCGGTCAGCGAATATGCCTCACTCTTAAGATTCAAGAAAGGATGGAGTTCTTTGCCACTCGACTCTCCCAATCCTTCATAATCAGGTGCAACCACGACATAGCCAGCTTGAAGGAATCCACTAATCATATTTTTGATAAAAGGATTAAGTTCATTTCGACTTGGCGCACATTGATCAGCTACACCAGTCGTGCCATGTGCCCATGCGACGATCGGCCATCCTTTTGCTGGAGGCATTCCCTCGGGTGTAAAAACTAAAGCAGTGGCCTGTGTTTCTTTACCATTAACCCCTAACATCTTATAGGTCATGATCACACTTTCGTCAGCGATCCCTGAAAAATCTGTTTGAGTATAAGCTGCAGGTGTTGCCACCACCGGATTATCTATATTATTTACCGGAATAGCAGGTTTTGCCTCGTAAAAAAGATCATTATCACTATCATCGTTACAAGCGGTTAAGGCTAAACTTAATGTGAGAAGAGTACAGGTCAGTACATGACGTTTCATCGATCTTATCCTTGTCTTATTTATTATATCTAATGAGTTTTTCTGGTTTTATCCTAAACAAACGATAAAACTAGACTTAATTTCCCAATTTATCTAAACAATATCAAGAAAAGAATGAGTTATTTTTGTGTTAAATTTACATTAGTTTAAATTTATTATTAAATTAACAAACTTAAACGAGGCAAAACTTCCATCTTCCCAAACCATACACATGGTCGCCACCAGTTAAAAAGCCTGCAATCAATACAGAAATAAAGCAATTCAATTGTCAGTAGCAAAATAATAATGTTAGATTTTACTCTCTTCTCTTTTCAGGTGTATTTCCGACATGCAGGCCATTATCCTTGATACCGAAACGCATACTTTAAATGGTCAACCCATTGAAATTGCCTATGCGCCTGTCGAAATTGTAGATCATAAAATCAGCCTGGATAAAAGCCGTCTTTTTGATCAGCTCTATACCTGTGACGAACCCATTTCTTTTGCTGCCATGGCCGTGCATCATATTCTGGAATCGGATCTGGAAGGCCAGCCGCATTACAGCACTTTTAGCCTGCCGAATGAGACAGTCTACATGATCGGTCATAATATTGATTATGACCTCCGTGCCATTCAAAAGTGCGATGTTGATACCTCGAAAATCAAGGCGATCTGTACACTGGCTTTAGCACGCCGGGTCTGGCCCGATGCAGAAGCACATAATATTTCCGCCCTGATTTACATGATCACCAAAGGCAGTGAGCGAGCGCGTGAAATGATCCGTAAAGCGCATCGTGCTGACATGGACATCATTTTAACTGCCAATATTCTGATGCACATTGTCCATCATTTAAAAATCAATAGTATGCAGGAATTATTCGAGGCTTCTGAAGATGCCCGAATTCCACGTACCATAAATTTTGGTAAACATCGCGGTACTGCCATTGCAGAACTTCCGGCTGACTACGTACAATGGTTATTGCGTCAGGACGAACTTGATCCTTATTTACGTAAGGCCCTTGAAAATACGGCGATTACCACATTATAAATCTTATCGAAATACGCTTCGGTATTTTAATAAATACTTCATATTAGTGTAATTCTGACAGACTATGCTCAAGCTGAATTTAAGCAACTATCTATTCAGCTATGATGCATTTTTATAAGACTCAACGTGGGATCGAGGTACTCCAGGATCGCTCTCTTCCACTCACCGCACGTCAACGCCGCTTATTGGTTCTGATCGGCAGCCAGGATTTCAACCTATTAAATGACGCTTTAAAACAGCAACTTGCTCCTGCCGAAATTTTAGATCAACTTTATGCCATGGAATTAATTGGGCCAGCTGAAACCGGCGATTTAATACATTGTCAGAAAACAGCTGAGATAAAAGTAGATACAAAAATTGACTTGGTGCATTCCGAGAGCCATCGCCTTCTAAATTCATCTAGCGGGATGAATCAAGACAATCATTCCCATCTGCCAGAACCGCAGGCTTTATATTTTGAAGACCTCAAATACCTGATGATGGAAAGCTTACAAAAATACTGCGGTTTGATGGCCAAACAGCAAGTACAGCATATTTCACTAGCTCGGGATGCACGCAGTTTGAAACTTTGTCAAATGCAATGGACCACCTCACTTCAGGAAAGCCGCATTGCCCCTCAAGAACTGAATCATATTCTGAAGCAGATCAATTTCGCTCTAGATCAATTACAGCAAAATGAAGTTCATGAATAAAACCTTCTGAGTCTTTAAAACTCTTAAATGAGCAAGTTTAACAATAAGTTCTCTTTGATTTTATAATATAACTGATTGGTTATTTGAAAGATTTATATTCAGATCAAATTTAAAGCCCGGAATATCAGACTTAAGCGTGATAGAAAAATAATGATAATCCCGCCATATAATGAGCATAGACATTCGATTGGATCATATATATGTCCTGCTATTTAGAATTCGATGCGTTTGATAATCCTATGCAACTCAGCAAAGTCGGCAACTGGGTGATTACTTTTTTAAGCCCGGCGGAAGAACTGCAACTTGTGCAACTGGCAATTACCTATGTGCTTCCACGTCAGATGTGCGACAACTTGCAACCGCGCCGTGTGTTGATTGAAAAAAGTCCTCTCGAACATCATTGGCTGATTCAAGCCATCGAATGTTTTGACAGCACCACCCGTCAGGAAATTTCCTTAACTCCTGAACATCCAACAGCTCAGCGGACTTTAACGCAAATTTTGCAAGAATTTGAAAAATATGATGTGAACATATTACTTAAGCAGATTTAAACGGTTAGTTATTTAAATCAGCTCTTTATTATCATGAGAGATTGCTTTATTTACAGCTAGATAAATTATGTGCAAGGTGAGTAATTGCCGACATATAAAAAACTCACCAATTAGGTGAGTTTTTTATATGCTGGATCGGTGATGTCGGATGAATAAGTTCAATTTTTACTACCTATCTGCTGCCCACTGATTGAATTATTCTACAACACGATAAATATTGGAAGACTGCTGGCTTTCAAATAACAGCTCAATACTCGGCAGAATTGTTTCTCCATCCACCACAATATGTTCAATTTTTTTAACCAAATCAACCATCTGATCATTGTTGTGTTCTGCAAAGGAACGCAGCATGGCTTTCACTTCAATCACTTTGCTAAATTGATCTTTCACCTTAATATCGATTATCTTAGACATTTCTTTTCCTCCTAAATTCTCCAATTTGCAGTTTTTTATACCACACTTAGTCCAACGATTAAGGTTAAAGATGTTAGCGAATTTGGCAATGTAAACTTTTTTTATGAGAATGAATTACAAGAAGTAAAATATTAAAATTAGTGCAATATTATTTTAAACAGAAATTAAAAAGCTCGCATTTCTGCGAGCTCTGTGTTGGATGGCTAGTGTTAGATTTATTGTCTGATGATAAACATCAAACTCAACTAACTATCATTGATCCGTCCAACTATGCGGTAGCGTCTTATTGGTTTTACGACCTACCATGAGTTCAATATAGCAATATTTTTTCAGCAGACAATACCCTTTTACACTTCTAAAAAAGACTTATACAAGATTTTAATTGTGATTTTTTCGTAGAAGACTAAAATATTATTGGCTATTTTATTAAAAAACCTTCTACTTGAATCCATCTATTCTTCAATTTTTTTTCATTTTTAAAATATCATTTTATATACGAAGGCATGTTAGGCACTTAGCTAAAAATTTATTTATTTTCAATAATATATTTAAAAAAAGTTATAATCGCATTCTCAATCTAACCCCCGCCTTCAGAAAGAAGATGATGTAAAAATATATTCTATCTCGGCAGGCTCGCATCGATTTCTAAAATAGATTGCCATGTAATCATCTCATCTATTTATAAAGATAAATACCTCATAACTTTGTCGTCCAGACTCTTCTCACATCTACTCAGAGCGTATGTTTATTCAAGAATTTGTCTAAACTGCCCGACATTATTTTTTATGTGGAGCATGAGTAGATATTCAGAACATTATCGGGTTTTAAGATTCCAACAGGTTTATATACAAACAGTCTGGAAATTTTAATTCTGCTCAAGATAACAACACTGCCTTAATAGAAATTTAATTTTATATCAGCTTTAAATATTGAAGATAAATACAATACAATGCTCATAAATACATCGAGATATGTCTAAATTTTTATGTCAGCTAATAATTTTAGGAAACACCTTGATCTCAATTTAAGGCAGTTAATACTTTTATTGGCTATCTTTAGTGTGTCCAGCCTTTTTATTATTTCGCTCATTATTAGCTATCAAATCGTAAAAAATCAGTTAATCGATAACTCTCTCATCTTAAATGCTGATCATGCCCATAAAATTGCATTGAGTACAGACAACCACTTTAGAAACATGCTTCTTGAGCTAAACTATAGCGCAAAAATATTAGGTCAAGACTTTAAC
Organism: Acinetobacter sp. 228; assembly: GCF_048147885.1. NCBI lineage: Bacteria > Pseudomonadati > Pseudomonadota > Gammaproteobacteria > Moraxellales > Moraxellaceae > Acinetobacter > Acinetobacter sp. 228. Next base: position 189,869 of record NZ_JAYWYV010000005.1, on the reverse strand, counting down.
AACAATGAGCTTAGAGAAGCTGAGGTCAATAAATTAAAATATCAGTCTGAGCACTATAACAGTGTAGTCATCAGCGATCCCCAAGGCCGGTTAATCAATTTTTCACCGAATATTCTGAATATTGATAGAAGCAAAATACAACATACTCCAGGGATTAGTGATTCTCTTCATAAAAAGTCGACTTATATATCTTCTCCGTATTTTTCTGTCCGGAAAAATCTGATCGTATTTATTTCTCAACCTATTTTTGATAAGTCAAATCATTATCAGGGTTTCATTGGTTCTGCAATTTATTTAAAAGAAAAAAATGTGATCAATCAGCTTTTAACGACCTATAAAAATTATAAAAATAGTTATATGTATGTGATTAATAATGAAAATGAAATAATTTTCCATCCCGATCCTGAAAGAATCGGTCAATCGGCCAGCAATAATTCTGGCCTGGAATATATGCATGCGCATAAGCATGGTCAAATTCGTTTAGTGAATAGCCAGGGAGTTGATAATCTCGCAGGTTTTTCTCATATTCCGACTTCAAACTGGATTGTGGTTTCCCAACAGCCTACTCATGAATTACTTAAACAAGCCAATTCTATTCTTTATAAATTGGCCGCAGGCTTCTTTTTATTTTACCTGCTGGTTTTTTATATTGTATGGAAGCTCTCTGATTCTATCTCGGCCCCGTTAAACCAGCTGGCAGATATGGCGAGTCTACTGAATCAGGCAGAAATCAGTTCAAAAATTAAAGCAATACAGCCTTGGTATTATGAGGTCACAAAATTTAAATTGGCACTATTATTAAGTATCCGCAAGTTTTCACAACAAATGAGCAAAATGGATCATCATATTAATACAGATCCTTTAACCGGGCTGATGAACCGGCGCGGCTTGAATTATGTTATGACTCAAAATATAAAAATGAACATTCCTTTTTCAGTCTTGCTGATGGATGTGGATCACTTTAAAAAAGTGAATGATAATTATGGTCACGATCAAGGTGACATGGTTTTAAAACATATTGCTCATACAATGCAGCAAAATTTTCGTAAAGAGGATATTTGCTGCCGTTATGGCGGTGAAGAGTTTATCGTCATTATCCCAAACAGCAATCTGAATGAAGTTTATGAAAGTGCGGAACGGTTCAGAAAAGAAATTGCGTCCAAAGAGATTAACAACATTGGCAACATTAGCATTTCGATTGGCATAGCCTCTTGGCCAGACAGCTCTAAAAATATACTAGACGTTTTGAAAATTGCCGATAACAATCTCTATCGGGCGAAAGATGATGGACGAAACTGTGTTCGTTATTAATTTCTTTTATTTTTTCAATTATATACAACAAATTAAATGGTGCGCTCAGCGGGACTCGAACCCACGCCACAGGCTTCGGAGACCTGTACTCTATCCAGTTGAGCTATGAGCGCATCTTTTTTGGATCGCGCACATCATAACAAAAAAAAGCATAAGGTAAAGCAACTATCTCTAACTTCATCATTTTTATGCTTAAGCTTTATACAATGTTCCAAAATAGCAACACAGAATTGCATGTGAATCACTTGGCTTATTTTGCTAGATCACTCACAATATCTCAACTTTTCACCATTTGAGATATTCATGACTGATGCACTGATCTTAAGGGATTTGTCGAAGACCTATCGCAATGGCTTTCAGGCATTGAAAGGAATTAACTTAAATGTACCAGAAGGTGAGTTTTATGCACTCTTGGGTCCCAATGGCGCAGGAAAATCGACCACCATTGGTATTATCAGCTCATTAACAAAAAAAACATCCGGTACCGTCGAGATTTTTGGTTACAACCTGGATACCCACCCTTCACAGGCCAAACAATGCCTAGGTGTGGTCCCTCAGGAATTCAACTTTGCCCAGTTTGAAAAGACCTTCGATATTTTAGTGACTCAGGCAGGCTATTATGGCATTCCAAAAAAAATTGCACAGCAACGGGCGGAGATTTATCTGACCAAACTGGGTTTATGGGAAAAGCGTTCCACTCAGGCCCGCCTGTTATCGGGCGGGATGAAACGCCGCCTGATGATTGCGCGCGCCATGATGCACGAACCGAAACTGCTGATTCTCGATGAACCGACTGCAGGTGTTGATATTGAGTTGCGTCGTTCGATGTGGGAATTTTTGAACGAGATGAATGAACAAGGTACTTCCATCATTCTGACCACGCATTATCTGGAAGAAGCAGAAATGTTGTGTCGCCGCATTGCGATTATTGACCGCGGTGTGATTAAAGAAGACACCACCATGAAAAACTTCCTGAGTCAGCTCAATGAAGAATCGTTTATTTTCGATCTGGCCGAACCGATTGAACCGCTGCATCTGGATATTATCGGCGTGCGTTTTAACCTGATCGATCCGATGACTTTAGAAATCACCATGGACAAGGCACACACCATGAATGATCTGTTCCAGTTACTGGAATCACAGAATATTCAGGTGCGCAGTATGCGCAATAAATCCAATCGTCTGGAAGAGCTTTTTGTGAAAATGGTCGAGAAAAATCTGGATGGAGCTGCGCAATGAACATTAATCAACTCAGCGTCGCTTTATATACCATCGTCTATAAAGAAGTGCGTCGCTTTATGCGCATCTGGCCGCAGACCCTGTTGCCACCTGCAATCACCATGAGCTTGTACTTCGTGATCTTCGGTAATCTGGTCGGCTCACGCATTGGAGAAATGGGCGGCTATAGTTATATGGAGTTCATTGTGCCCGGTCTGATTATGATGGCCGTGATCACCAACAGCTATGCCAACGTCTCTTCCAGCTTCTTCAGCTCAAAATTCCAGAAAAGCATTGAAGAACTGATCATGAGTCCCGTACCGATGCATGCCATTTTATGGGGTCATGTGCTGGGCGGTGTGATTCGTGGGATACTGGTTGCAATCATTGTCAGTGCAGTGAGCTTATTTTTTGCTGACTTATATATCACCAACTGGTTTGTGACTATATATACCGTCTTGATTACGTCCCTGCTGTTTTCTTTGGGTGGGTTTATCAATGCTGTTTATGCTAAATCTTTCGATGATATCTCGATCATCCCCACTTTTGTATTAACACCACTAACTTATTTGGGCGGTGTGTTTTATGCCATATCGAGCTTAAGTCCATTCTGGCAAAATTTATCCTTGATTAATCCTGTCGTATACATGGTCAATGCCTTCCGCTATGGCATTTTAGGACATAGCGATGTCAATGTCAGCGTTTCACTGACAGTGATTACCTTATGTTGTGCCGTGCTGTATGCAGTGGCCTATCATTTACTCTCCCGTGGTTCAGGAATGCGTGAATAATGAGTGTAGAACAATCTCTCCTTGGTAAAGATACCAATTATCCTACTGAATATCAGCCTGATGTTCTGTTTCCAATTTCGCGCGCGCCTGCCCGTGAACAATACGCACATATTGAAGCGATTCAGCAAGGTACTGACTGGTGGCATGTATTTGAAATTTCCTGGTTAAATCCAGCGGGTGTGCCGCAAGTCGCTATTGGACGGATCAGCTTGCCAGCGTCCTCGCCGAATCTGATCGAATCCAAATCCTTGAAGCTGTATTTTAATAGCCTGAATTTTGCCAAATTTGCATCTAAAGATGCCTTTATCGCGATCGTAGAAAAAGATTTATCTGTTGCGGCCGAGGCTGAAGTCAAACTGCAACTGTTTCAGGTCGATGAGTTAGAGATTAGTAAACCTGAAGGCATCTGTATTGATGAGCTTACACCTGAGCGCCTGGAAAATTATCCAGATGCCAGTTTATTGGCTTTGGATTCGGATGATGCAGCAGAAGGCGAAATCCAGCTGTATTCACATTTACTTAGAAGTAACTGCCCAGTTACTGGCCAGCCGGACTGGGGAACAGTTTTTATACGTTATCAGGGTAAAAAACCTTGTTATAAGAGCATTTTAGCTTATATTATTTCCTACCGTCAGCATAATGGTTTCCACGAACAATGTGTGGAACAAATGTTTGCCGATATCTGGCAACAGCTAAAACCTGAAAAGCTGATGGTTTACGCGACCTATACACGCCGGGGTGGATTGGATATCAACCCTTGCCGTGTATCAGATTTAACATGGATGCCTCGCCCTATTCGTTTAGCGCGACAATAAAAACATTGAGGTTTAACAATGCCATTTTTTGGGTTTATTCCTTCTGCAGAGCTTTTAAATACAATTCAGACTGCACAACAAAACAAAAATTCCAGTGAACCGCTTTACCCCTTGCGTGATAAAACTGCATTAATGATCAATGATGAAATTATTGATGCGATTCTCACCGAGCTGGTGCGTCGCTTTCCTGCCAGCGATAAACGCGATACTGCGGAAAAACTGGCAGGTTATATCAAGTCGACTGTTGCAGTGTTACTGAAGCAGCTTTTGAGTAAAGTGCCGAATGAGGTGGTTAGAGAATCCATTACCTTCTCTGAGCGCAGCCTGTTTAAAGATCCTGATGGACATTTACGTGTCGGTGAGTCGCTCGATGCCAATCTGGTGACGAATTTGAAACATCATTATGCGGAACTCAAAGCCGGTCAGAGTATCGACAAACAGGCATTTAGCAATCTTTACAAGCAATTTGGTGAAGCGACAGTACGACATTTTATGGTCGACTTTAATAAAACCCTGGATCTTGGCATGATCAAACGTAAGGCTGCAGATATTGGCGCATCTGCAGTGATCAAAGCCATTAATATGGCAGCAGATAAAATCATTCTGAATTTGAATAAAGATGAGCTGCGCGCCATGGCCGAATATCACGACACTTTGTTCTATACAGAATAGTTTTGGATAGTCTAATCTCTGATTTTCTGTAAATCTTGAGAAACCAGCCTGACTTTTGTCAGGCTTTTTTATGATCAGTGAAATAGATTGTTACAGATAAGCTGCCGCGCAAGCCATACTGCCGCAAAAATAGCCAAACTTTCGCTATTTTTGTATAAGCGGCTAGGTCTCTTAATCATCCGAATGTTATCTTTAATCTGGCACTTTAAGCCCTAAGATTGAAAAAATTTATCAATCTTTTTCATGGCATGATTCAAATGACATCGCCAGCAACCCATCTAAAAAAACTGGAAATCGTAGCAAGATGTTGAAATCGGATTTTTATAAAAAGTTGAAACAGCTTTCAATCATATTCACTGCATTTGGTCTTAGCAGTTTTAGCCTGGCCAACGATTTCCAGTATCATCCTTCTTACGCAAGTTTTAAGCAAAATGCCATGCAAAGCTATGGACTGAGTGCCCAGCAAGTCGATTCAGCCATGAGCGGGACGCGTAACCTGCCCAATATCATCAACATCATGAATCGCCCAGGTGAAAGTAAGCCGTGGTATTCGTATAAGACCAATTTTCTGTCTGAATCTACCATTCAGCGTGGCGTACGTTTTAAACAGCAATATGCGGATACGCTTAACCGTGCTGAACAGCAGTTTGGTGTGCCGCAATCAATCATTCTAGGCATTTTAGGCGTGGAAACCGGTTTTGGTAGCAACAAGGGTTCTTTTATCACTCGTGATGCTCTGGCAACCTTAGGTTTTGGTTATGAGCGCCGTGCCCAGTATTTTCAGGATGAACTGGCTGCCCTGATTGCCTGGTCTTATAAAGATGGGGTGGCAACTTCTTCTATAGTGGGCTCATATGCCGGCGCTGTCGGTTATCCACAGTTTATGCCTAGCAATATTCCAAAGTTTGGTGTGGACTACGATGGTAATGGTCATATTGACCTGCGTAATTCAGCAGTAGATGCGATAGGTTCGATTGCCAACTATCTGGCACAGCATGGCTGGCAACGTAATCAGCCGATTGCCTTTCCGGCACGTTATACCGGTTCAAATCCAGATGTAGTAATTGCCAAGGATCTCACCCAGCCTATCCCTTATGGTGTACTCAAAACTCAAGGCATTAGCCCGATGAATCCGATTGTAAAAATTGATGATCTGGATTTGGTCAATGTGATTCAATTACAAGAGAATTATGGCCCGATTTACTATATCACTTATCCAAATTTTCAAGTGATTACCACCTATAATCGCAGCCGTATGTATGCTACTGCATTGTGGTTATTAGGTACGGAAATTACCAACCGTTAACACTAATAATTAATACAAATTATGAAAGTCAACATTTTTATGGACCAATTTGAGCATATTTTAAGCAATTTTAATATTATGTTACAATATTGATTATTTTTTAATCAACCATTGTTTATTTTGCGTTCTTTTTTTAACTATTTTAATTAAACACTAGACAGGGTGTTGTCAGCATGAATATTATCCATTTCGTTAAATGTAGTTGCATAAGTTAAATATCAGGCATGTTTACATGGTTTTTCAGCCATTTATGAACAACCAAATAGGTATGCTGTTAGGAGTTGATTCGATGCATTCTTCAATTTTGAAGTCTTTTATGGCCATTGCCACGATTGTCACGCTGACGCAATCGCAGGCAGATATGGTTCCATCATCTTCATTCACCAATGAAAATGATAATTCGCGCCTTGCAACGCGAGTACTCAATAAAGAAGCTCAAAGCTTCAATTCAAATTTCACCAATTTGAACAGCCTTTCAATCACTGAGCGTTCTGGCGATAAAGTTCGCCGTGAAACTATCGCAGCGAAAATTGAAATTCCTGCAGAAGAGCCTTCAGTGATTGAAAAACTGAATACAGTGGCTTCAAATACTGTACGTAAATTCAGTCAGACTGGTACAGCGTCTTGGTATGGTCGTCAATTCCACGGCCGTAAAACTGCAAGCGGTGAAACCTTTGACATGAACGCAATGACTGCTGCTCATCGTAGCCTGCCATTGAACTGCTATATTCGTGTAACCAACCGTAATAACGGCAAAAGCGTCGTGGTGAAAGTTAATGACCGCGGTCCTTTCCATGGTAACCGTGTCGTTGATTTATCTTACGGTGCTGCAAAACAGTTAGGTATTACCAGTGCCGGTACTGCAAAAGTCAGTATTGAGCGTGTCGCTGGTCCAAATTCTTAAGGTTTGACCTGCAACACATTTAACAGAAGTCACAGCAATGTGGCTTTTTTTATTGCACTTGATAGTGTATGAGAATACAAACAGTATGGTTTAACGCTATTTTTAAACGATTTCAGAGAAATTTTGGCATGTTCCTAAGACCGGATAAAACTCATTTGCCCACATGATTAACTTTTGACCGCATGCAAATTCTGCTTTATATTGCCTGATACGCAAAACATGTTCATGGAATGGAGCGAAGAATGAAAACAATATCTGAATGGTTTGATGAATATAGTGACAGCCACCAAAATAAAACCAATAAACTGATTCACTGGGTCTGCGTACCGACGATCTATTTTTCGATTATTGGCATTCTGGCGCATTTTAGCGCCTTACTGACGGCCCTGTTACTGATTTTGGCTTTTATTTTCTATGCGCGCCTGGATCTTGTTTTGGCTGTGGCCATGGCTACGTTGACTTTGGTCATGGCCTGGCTCATCTGGATTCTGCCAGTGGGTACCGGTTTCTTTATCGCCCTGTTTGTCTTGGCCTGGATTGGACAATTTTATGGGCACAAAGTTGAAGGCAAAAAGCCTTCTTTCCTCAAAGACCTCCAATTCCTCCTCATTGGCCCAATTTGGTGCATGGATGCCTATCTAGGTAAAATCCTACCAAAATGGAAATCGCGTCATAACAGCGCAATCATGAGCATCTGATGCTACATTCGATTTATCCTATGAGAAGAGCCTTATTGATAGGCTCTTTTCTAGTGGTTTAAGCCATGATCTGAACGCTTTCACTCAGTCTCATACTGCATCGCAGTCAATCACATTGAATTTTCCACTCTATTCATGCTCTTCAAGATAGACATATAACGCATCACAAAGGGTAATAATCGAAACTAAAGCAACATGTGTTTTGGGTGACATGATGATTTACGCATATTTTTCATCTTAACCTTTATTAAATTTTTAGAAATCATTTGCTGACCTAAACCCGCTAATTTTAGGCATAAAAAAAGCCCCAAACGGGGCTTTTTTCTACTCAACAATTAGTCAAGAGACAAATTATTGTGCAGCAGCAGCTTGAGCAGCAGCAACTTCGTCAGCGAAGCTCATTTCTGCTTTTTTCTCAATACCTTCACCAACTTCGAAACGAACGAAATCAGTTACAGTCGTACCAGTTGCTTTAAGAACGTCAGCAACTTTCTTGTCGTTGTCGATCACGTACTGTTGACGCTCAAGAACAACTTCATTCAGGTATTTCTCAACAGAACCTACAACCATCTTCTCAACGATGTTTGCTGGCTTGCCAGATTCAAGTGCTTTCGCTTCAGCGATTTCTTTCTCTTTCGCGATAAGCTCAGCAGAAACGCCTTCAGCATTTACAGCGACCGGGTTGAACGCAGCAACGTGCATTGCCAAGCCTTTACCAGTTGCTTCATCACCAGTGTAAGAAACAACAACACCGATCTTAAGACCGTGTTTATAAACTGCAAGGTTTTCGCCTTCAACAATTTTTGCACGACGTACTTGGATGTTTTCACCGATTTTTTGAACAAGAGCGATACGCGCTTCTTCAACAGTCGTACCATCTTCTAGTTTCAATTCAGCAATTTGAGCAGGCTCAGTTACGTTTGCAGCAAGAGCGGCAGCAGCAACTTTTGCAGAGAAACCAGCAAAGTTTTCGTCTTTCGCAACGAAGTCAGTTTGGCAGTTAACTTCTAGAAGAAGTGCTTTGTTGCCTTCTTGAGCAATTGTGATTGCGCCATCAGCAGCAATGTTACCTGCTTTTTTAGCAGCTTTTGCTTGACCAGATTTACGTAGGTTATCGATCGCCAGTTCAACGTCGCCGCCCGCTTCTGTCAAAGCTTTTTTACATTCCATCATTGCTAGACCAGTACGATCGCGCAATTCTTTAACCATGCTTGCTGTAACTGCAGTCATGTTAATCTCCTAAATTCGGTAGAAAATGAATTCTTTTTAGAACAGAAACGGCCCAGAGGAGTTCTCATGGGCCGCCTGCATACATAACGCTTACTTTGCCACCATCACATGTCGCAAGAATGACAAGCTAGCGTCAAACGCATTAAGCCTCAGAAGCTGGAGCTTCTTCTGCTTTAGCTTGTGCATTTGCTTGTGATTGAGCGTATTCTTTACCAGCAATAATCGCATCAGCCATAGCAGAAGCATAAAGAGTTACTGCACGGATCGCATCATCGTTACCCGGAATAACGTAGTCTACGTTGTCTGGGTTAGAGTTTGTATCAACGATACCGATTACAGGAATACCAAGGTTCTTCGCTTCTTTGATTGCAATCGCTTCGTGATCAACATCGATTACGAACAATGCGTCAGGTAAACCACCCATGTTTTTAACGCCGCCTAAGCCACGCTCAAGTTTTTCCATCTCACGAGTACGCTCTAGAGCTTCACGTTTAGTGAGCTTAGCGAAAGTACCGTCTTGAGATTGAGTTTGAAGGTCTTTTAAACGGTTGATAGATTGGCGAAGTGTTTTCCAGTTCGTCAACATACCACCTAACCAGCGGTGATCTACGTATGGTTGACCAGCGCGTTGAGCTTGTTCACGGATGATTGCAGAAGCTGCACGCTTAGTACCAACGAACAAAACTTTGTTCTTTTTGCTAGCCAAGTTGTTAGCAAAGTTCAAAGCATCATTTAACGCAGGAACAGTGTGCTCAAGGTTAATGATGTGAATTTTGTTACGCGCACCAAAGATGTATTCACGCATCTTTGGATTCCAGAAACGAGTTTGGTGACCAAAGTGCGCGCCAGCTTGAAGAAGGTCGCGCATGCTTACGTTGTAATCTGCCATTTTCTTTACCTTAAAGTTTGGGTTAGGCCTCCATATACCCGCATTCTCCACCCCAAAGGGCACCCAGAGTAATGTGTCGATATATGTGCGGATTTTTTTGCCTCATCGCACAAAGCCCGTGAAATTTATTCACGAAAAAGCATTTGATAAAATGGGCGGCTATTTATACCATAGTCACACACAAATTTCCAAAAGTTTTTAGAGATCATGAACAACACTTATCAAGCTCCACGTCGACTTATCAAAACCCCTGACGAAATTGAAAAAATGCGTGTAGCGGGGCGACTGGCGGCAGAAGTTTTGGATATGATCAAACCGCATATTGTTCCGGGTGTTACTACACTGGAACTTGATACGATTTGTCATGACTATATTGTCAATCAGCAGCAGGCCATTCCAGCATGTTTAGGCTATGGTGCTGCACCGGGTCGACCTGCCTTCCAACATTCGATTTGCACCTCTGTGAACCACGTGGTATGTCACGGCATTCCATCAGACAGCAAAAAATTGAAAAAAGGCGACATCCTGAATATTGATGTGACCGTGATTAAAGATGGCTATCATGGTGACACCAATATGATGTACATCGTCGGTGGTGAAACCACGATCCTTGCCAACCGTCTATGTAATGTAGCCCAAGAAGCCATGTACCGTGGTATTGAAACTGTAAAACCGGGCTCAACCATTGGTGATATCGGTCATGCCATTCAGCAGTATGTTGAATCCGAACGTTTTGGCGTAGTACGTGAATATTGTGGACATGGGATTGGTACGACTTTCCATGATGAACCGCAAGTCCTGCATTATGGCCAGCCAGAGTCCGGTATGATCCTTGAAGAAGGTATGACCTTTACCATTGAACCGATGGTCAATGGCGGTGACTGGAAAACCAAATTACTGGGTGACAAGTGGACGGTAGTCACCAAAGATCACTCATTATCGGCACAATACGAACATACAATTCTAGTGACCAAAACTGGCGCGGAAATTTTAACAGCACGTCCAGAAGAGGATTTGTCACGCTTTACGGCATAACTACAATCTTAGTGCAGCACAATGGCCACTTTAAAGTGGCCATTTTTATTTTATATTTCATGCATCCACATGCATGACCGAGATGTATCAAGTCTCTTCTCTCCTACTCCGAGCATATCGAAATTCAAGATAAAGTTCGGTCAATACACCATTTTTTCCTTAAAGTTTTCTAAATTCTTTTGCCCTATCTGCACCATTTTAGGCTAAGATAATGTGCTTTTTATTTTTTTATCCCTATAAGAAGGAATACTGCCGTGGACGTACGTCTCTCTGATCGTGTGAATGCCATCAAACCGTCCCCTACGCTTGCTGTGACTAACAAAGCTGCTGAATTAAAAGCTGCAGGTCATAACGTGATTGGTTTGGGCGCAGGTGAACCAGATTTTGATACCCCTCAACACATCAAAGATGCAGCAATTGCAGCAATTAACAACGGTTTCACCAAATACACCGCTGTTGACGGTACGCCAGGTCTTAAAAAAGCCATTATTGCCAAATTCAAACGTGACAATAACCTTGAATATGCTGCAAACCAGATCCTAGTATCTTGTGGTGGTAAGCAATCATTCTTTAACTTAGCTTTGGCTTTGTTAAATAAAGGCGATGAAGTGATTATTCCTGCACCATTTTGGGTAAGCTACCCGGACATGGTCATCATCGCTGAAGGTGTACCTGTAATTGTGAAATGTGGTGAAGAGCAACGCTTCAAAATCACGCCTGAACAATTAGAAGCTGCAATCACTGACAAAACTCGTCTAGTGGTATTAAACAGCCCTTCTAACCCTACAGGTATGATCTATACCAAAGAAGAACTTGAAGCATTGGCTGACGTACTGCGTAAATACCCAGAAGTATTTATCGCATCTGATGACATGTACGAACCAATCCGTTGGGAGGACGAGTTCTACAACATCGCAACAGTTGCACCTGACCTTTACGATCGTACAATCGTATTGAATGGTGTATCTAAAGCATATGCAATGACTGGCTGGCGTATCGGCTACGCAGCGGGTCCTGCAAAACTGATTGGTGCGATGAAGAAAATCCAGTCTCAATCAACCTCTAACCCAACTTCTATTTCACAAGTTGCTGCTGAAGCTGCATTGAATGGTCCTCAAGACGTTCTAGAGCCAATGATTGAAGCATTCAAACGCCGTCATGACCTGGTTGTAAATGGCTTGAATGACATTAAAGGTATTTCTTGTCTTCCTGCTGATGGTGCTTTCTATGCATATGCAAACATCAAACCGTTAATTCGTGCCAAAGGTCTTAAATCTTGCACAGAATTCTCTGCTTGGTTACTGGAGGAAACTGGTGTTGCAGTGGTTCCTGGTGATGCATTCGGGCTAGGCGGTTTCATGCGTATCTCTTACGCTACTGCTGACGAAGTACTGGTAGATGCGCTTGCTCGTATCAAGAAAGCTGCTGATTCTATCGAAGGTGTAGATGAAGCAATTGCTTCAATCGAAGCTGAAAAAGCTGCCAAATAATCTGACTGAAACATCAGATTTGAAAAACCCGCGAAATTCGCGGGTTTTTTTATGTGCGACGAATATAATATCGATACTTTAGGCTCAGGCATAGCAAACATAAACAGGCAGCAACCGTATAGGCAATAGCAAGCATCCACCAAAAGCCATGTATTCCCAAAGCATTGAAATCAATATTCATAAATGAAATAGGATGATAGGCAATATACCAGCCGCCACCCAAACCAGGCACCAGAACTGTAGTGGTAAAAATAAACATGGGCAACACCACTTCTTTCCAGCAGCGCAGCATATTGACACTAATCACCAGAATGGCATCAAAGATATGCATCCAACACACGAGCATCATCAAACTGAATGCCACCGCCAATACCTGCTGGTCACCACTAAATAAAGCAATAATCCAACGCTGAAATATCCAGACAAAACTAGCAAGGCACAATCCAATCGACAGAACAACTACCACTGCTTTTTTGCTTAACTGCCATGCTGATTCAATATGTTCTGCACCAATTTTCGTCGATACCAAAATACTAAAGGCAGATCCCATTGACAGCGGCACCATAAACATCAAGCCCAACAGACCCAGCATAATTTGATGGGAATTTATAACAATGTCACCCAGGGGTAAAATCAGCAGTGCAATCGCACTGACTGCAAATACATCCACAAACGTAACAATACCATTAGGCACACCAATTCTGAGAATTTTAATTAGGGTAGCCCAATGTAAAAATGTGCCTGACCATTGAATTCTTAATTTTTTCTCTAGAAATACAAAATAATAAATAAATAACATTAACCATTGTATGATCAAGCTTGAAATGAAAGCACCTTGCACACCGTAAGCAGCAATGTAGCCTTCAATACCAAAAATCAAGCAATATCCTAATAAAACCTTGAAGATCAAATATAAAATGTTGGCATAAAATACCCGTTTAGCCTGTCCACAAGTTTGCGTCAGAATATATAAAATACGCAATAAAAGATGTCCTGGAATTATCCATGCCATTAACAACAAACATGGTGTAATCAGGGCTTGCAGTTCATCATCGGCTTTTAAAAGATTTAATAAAGGTGTGGCATGGGTGAATAGCCAAGCCGCCAAAACAGACACGATAAGTACGATCAAAATACCTTGTTTCACAATCCGCTGTATATCAGAAAAAGTCTGCCTCCCATTGGCCTCAGCCAGTTCTTGCATCATGCCTTGCAGAATTCCAACCCCTGAAACAAAACATAATGAATAAATTGAAAGACACACAGCCATAGCAGCAACATGCTGAGGTGAAAAATGTGACAGGAAAATCACATCGAATAAACCACTTAGCATAATAATGGCATTACTGAGAAAAATAGGCACCCAAAGATGCAAAAACTGTTTCATTACCCTAGCACTCGATTTTTAATTTTTTTATAAATTTTCGTTTTTTGGCAGATTATCTAGATCTGAGATATATCAGTAAAAATGTATACTATTTTTGTGCCATAAATCTTTAAATTTATTAATTTTATAGAAAATATTTATGCAACCGCCTTCAATTTTCTTCTGAAGAAGAATAATTCGATTAGTTTAGAAATTGCAATTTATTCTTTTGAGTTTTTAATCGCTCTACGAAAATAAAGTTTGACCCTTTGACAGGAATCGTATTTTTTACTTGCGGGTTTGTAATGATTTAGAGAGAGCTTTAGCTTCATATTGAATATTTTCACCAGATACAACAGATTCATTCTTTACTTATCTCAATCGTATTATTTTCAGGAATCAGGCTGCTGAAACATAACAATAACTTCAGCTTCTGTCATTTTTTCCTGGGATTATTCCACCCATTCGAAAATATTGATGACTGATAAATGCTGCTAGTCAATAAAATGAATATTTTTTATATCAACAGACATTAAAGTTTCATCAGGTCTAGCGGCGACACATCGAATAATGACATGCTACCACTTCGTGGTTTTTAAGCTCTACTTCAAATTGAGTAGCACCGCATAAATATTTTGCTTTCATGGCTATTTCTCATCGGTATTATTATTTTTAATCATTTTAACGTATTAGGTATAACTTAAAATCTTTGTACATTTCCTTATACAAATTTCAATTGCGAATCCAATCTACACCTCCCTAGAATTTAAGCTCCAATCTAGAAATTAAAATAATAAGGACAAGCAATGGATATTAAGAATCTTTCAGGTTTTGAAATGATACAAGCGATGATGGATGGAAAAATTCCCCCGCCAACCATGAGCCAAACCATTCCAATGCGCCCTACCTTAATTGAAAGTGGTGAGATCACGTTCGAGGTACAAGCAGATCAACACCATTTAGACCCGCTGGGGAATGTACACGTGGGTTTTGCTGCGACTGTACTGGATACCGTAACAGGCTGTGCAATTCATACACTTTTAGAAGCAGGCGCCAAATACGGCACTGTTGATCTCAATATTAAAATGTGTCGTCCCATCCCGCAAAATAAACCGTTAAATGCCATTGGTAAGGTCATTAACCTTAGCGAAAAACTAGGAATCTCAGAAGGAAAAATCATCGATGAAAATGGTGAGCTTTATGCTTACGCAACCGCCGCCTGTGTAATTACACGTTAAACGAGTCAGCTTCCCTAATCAGGGATTTACAGTATCCCCCATCCTTTCTGCGGCACTTTGGCAGGTTTGGGGCGGGACAGAGCACAATACTCAAAATAATGTTTGGAGACATTTGCCACACTCAGTTTCTGGGTCTGTGCAGAAGAGGCCTGCCAAACTTTAGACTGATTTGTACCAGTTAGTAAATTGCCTGAAATAGCATAAATAAAGAGCTCTTTTGGTTGTGTTTCAGGCACATTAAGGAATACTTCAAAGCTGAATTGGCGTTCTTTTTCAACCAGCCATTTTTCTGCAAACCACAATTGTAGCAAGTCACCCAAATACAACTGTTTTGCAGCTAAGGGCCATAAACGGATTTCAGCACCAGTAACAGGAGTAAAATATTGGGTAGAATCTTGAATGATTTCGAGATAATGATCTTGATAAAAAGATAGCTGCGAGAAAATTTGAGGGATGGTGAGCGTATTCATTCGCTTTCTCCGGTTTAGCCATTTTTGTGCTGGCAAGTAGGTTTAAATCCACACTGTTTGACCATCTGGTCAAACGACTTTATGTCTTCAATCTAACAAGTGATATTTATTCTGACAAGCTTTTTTTATGAATTTTATATGATTGTTTAAATTAAAATCATATAAATTGAATTTGTTAGAAATATGACAGTTTTTGCTTGACCCCTGCTGAAATCTCTCTATAATCGCATTCAGATTCTCCCATAGCTCAGTCGGTAGAGCGACGGACTGTTAATCCGCAGGTCCCTGGTTCGAGCCCAGGTGGGAGAGCCAAATTCAAGAAAGCCCAAGCATTTAAGACTTGGGCTTTTTTATTGCTTTAATATTTTACTCAAATAAAAGATTTTCATCATTTACCCCACTCTCGCTCCTTTATAAAACTAGAATGTTCGCGATTCATAAGCCGGCTCTTAATCAGATTTGCGTATCTTCATATTTAACCAATACCGATTTTCTGATTATTAATAATTAACTTATTCCTAAATAGTGTTTGCTTTTAATCGGTAAAATATTATGAGATACATATAAACTGCTTAGGCTATTTTAAAGTTTGAAAGATATCTAATTAAGTTTTCTAGAATCGTAAAAAATCCCCCAATTTGGAGGATTTTTTTAAAGGAAGTTTTAAGCAGCTTTCACTGGCACGCCACTATGGAAGCGGAACATATCATCAGGGCTTAAAATCAGATTCTTTTCCACTTCTCTGATATGTTCAACACGTGCCTGAATATCCTCTTTTGGATTTTTCAGCTTCGCCTCTCTTGCCACATCCATCGCCAAGGCCAAATAGTCCTCAAAGTGGCGCGATTCTGACTTGAGCAGGTAACGGTAATAACGCCCCAGCTCTTCATCAACATGCGGTGCCAGCGCATAAAAACGTTCACAGGAGCGTGCTTCTACAAAGGCACCGATGACCAACACATCAATCAGTGCTTCTGGCTCATAAGTACGGATTTCTTTGCGCAAGCCACCGGCATAACGTCCTGCACTCAGGCCGATCCACTGCTGACCACGCTTGTTCATAAATTCCAGCACCTGCTCATAGTGCAGCATTTCTTCACGGACCAGCTGTGCCAGCTTGACCTGCAAATCCACAAAGAAACTGTAACGGAACATCAGATTCATTGCTGTACTAGCGGCTTTCTTTTCACAGTTGGCATGATCCTGCATCAGGATCTCCAGATT
Organism: Acinetobacter sp. 228; assembly: GCF_048147885.1. Taxonomy (NCBI): domain Bacteria; kingdom Pseudomonadati; phylum Pseudomonadota; class Gammaproteobacteria; order Moraxellales; family Moraxellaceae; genus Acinetobacter; species Acinetobacter sp. 228. Next base: position 173,212 of record NZ_JAYWYV010000005.1, on the reverse strand, counting down.
CTGTAAAGCTTCATCCACCCAAGCTTTTGGTGTTTCACAACCCAGGAAGCCAATCACGGGCTTCATGAGTTCATCATAATCATTATTTGACATATGTTTCTTGCAATCTTAACGCGCAGCTTTAATTGCAGCCTTCATTTGTTGTACAGCTTGCGCCAAACCAACAAAAACTGCATCTGCAATAATTGAGTGACCAATATTTAATTCATGAATTTGGGGAATTGCAGCAATTGGTGCGACATTATCCAGATTTAAACCATGACCTGCATTCACCACCAGACCTTTAGATACAGCATATTCAGCACCTTTCACAATGCGTTCAAGTTCCGCTTGTTGCGCTTCTGGAGTTTCTGCATCGGCATAGGCGCCTGTGTGAATCTCAATCGTCGGTGCACCGCAAGCAACCGCAGCATCGATCTGGGCAATGTCTGCATCAATAAATAACGACACATCACAGCCAATCGCAGTCAGTTCTTGAGTGGCTTTTTTCACATCATCAAAATGACCAACCACATCCAGCCCACCTTCAGTAGTGACTTCTTGGCGCTTTTCAGGCACGAAACAGACATGCTGCGGTTGAATTTCCTTAGCAAAAGCAACCATTTCATCCGTGACCGCCATTTCCAGATTCATATGCGTGGTCAATACCGGACGCATACGACGTACATCATCATCCTGAATATGACGACGGTCTTCGCGCAAATGCAGGGTAATGCCTTCTGCCCCCGCCTGTTCGCAGATCAATGCAGCATTGACTGGGTCTGGGTACGTCGTACCACGTGCTTGTCTTAAAGTTGCGACATGGTCAATATTAACACCAAGTAATGCAGCCATAACATTTTCCTAACTACGATTGAGATTGAGAATTTTGGATCCACAATTGCCGACTTTTGAGTGGTCGATCACCGAGTAAGGCAGTGATGACCTGTCGATAAAGCTTCGTCAATAATTGTAACTGTTCTGGATTAAAATCCCTACCATTTTCATGGCTCAACATAGTTAAAATCTGCTGTCCCGACATGGTCGAACGTGAGACTTTGGCAGAGGGCATAAAACCATCATTCAGCTGAAAATAGTAATGTTGTTGAGGATCGATAACTGCCTGATTGGCATCGACTGAGAAGTCTAGCGCATAACCCAGTTCTTCTAATAAGACATGTTCAAACTGACGCAAGATCTGCTTGAGATAAGTATTCGGATCGGTTTGATTAGAAAGCTGCTGCAAAGCCACTAGAGTTTCGCCATATTTGGCATAAGTCTGCGGCATTTCGACTTCAAGTGGGCAAAGCCGCAGCAGAATCTCATTCAGATAAAATCCTGAAAAGAATGCATCCCCGAAAAAGAAAATGGGCTGATTAACAATTTCCAGCTTCGTAAAATTTTTGAGTTCTGACTTACCTGAGGCTTGCAAACGAATGGGCTGATATTGGGGCGGCGGTGTCTGCCTTAAAATCCCGTCGATACGACCATATTCCTGGGTAAATAAATATACGATATGGCTGCGATCGCGATATTTGCGATGATGAATTAAATATCCATGCAGTACTTCATTACGCATAGATTACTTCTTTAATCTTTATTCTTTTTTGATTTTTTCTCATCTTCTTCATCATCCCCATCAGGAATGACGGCACCCACAACAGCCGCAGTGCCTTTGACTGCGACTTTTGTGGTTTTATAAGCCACTTTGACAGGAACCGTGACTACTTTATGAATGCAGCCTTGCAGAAATACAATACATGTAACGACTGCTAACACTTTTATCATCACGGCATTCCTTAAAGGGTCTTACAAATTTTTATCGCTTAGATATCACTATAACCTAAACTTTTTAATGCACGCTCATCATCAGACCAGCCACCTTTAACTTTCACCCAAAGCGTCAGCATGATTTTCTGTTCGAACATTTTTTCCATATCGAGACGCGCATCCATACCGATTTTTTTCAGTTTGACACCTTTCTCACCAATCACAATCGCTTTCTGGCTCGGGCGATCGACAAAAATCGTGGCATCAATATAGGTACAGGCGGCTTTCATACGACCGGTTTTTTCATTCAAGACCGGTTCTTCAGTTTTAAATGACTCTATCTGAACGGTCAAATCGTACGGAAGCTCCTCACCCAACTGACGCATGATCTTTTCACGGATAATTTCAGATGCCAGGAAACGCTCTGAACGATCGGTCAGTTGATCCAGCGAATACAGTGGTGGCTGGAATGGAAGATACTTGGCAATCGTGTCACGTAAATGTTCAAGATTGGCACCACGAAGCGCAGATACCGGCACGATTTCCGCAAAGTTCATCAGCTTTTCGCGTTCACGAATAAGCGGCAAAGCTTCGTTCTTGTTTTCAAAGGTGTCCAGCTTGTTGATCACCAGAATCACTGGCATTTCAGCGTTTTTCAGCTTTTCCAGAACCAGGTCATCATTCGGTGTCCATTTCTGGGCATCTACTACAAATAGCACCAGATTAACATCACGCAGTGCAGAGTGCGCTGCACGGTTCATCATTTTATTGATGGCACGTACTTCTTTTTTATGCATCCCTGGCGTATCGACAAATACTGCCTGAGATTTTTCACGTGAATCAATTCCCACAATTTTATGACGTGTGGTTTGTGGCTTACGTGAAGTAATCGAAAGTTTCTGTCCCAAAATATGGTTCATCAATGTGGATTTACCCACGTTTGGACGACCTACAATGGCAACAAAACCACTGCGATAGTCCGATGGGATTTCGGTGCCTTGTGCGCTAAAAAATTGATTTACCAGGTCGTGACTGTCGCTTTGCGACTCGTGATCAGCATCAATGTGATCGGAATGAGTAGTCATTAAGACTTATGCTCCAAAAGTTTCAAAATATCCGCCGCAACGGCTTGTTCAGCAAAACGCCGGCTCGCACCTTCGCCTTGCATAGTCGGTAATCCCGCAATCTGGCATTCCACTTTAAAATGCTGATTGGGTGCATCACCTTGAATATCCACAACCTCGTAAACCGGGAGAGGTTTCTTACGTGCTTGTAAATACTCTTGTAAGCGGGATTTAGGGTCTTTAAGCTGGTCTGTCGGCTCAATATGGTCTAAATAGGGTTCGTACCATTTTAACACAATCGGTTCTAGCACGGTGAGATCACCGCAGTCGACATAGATCGCGCCAATAATAGCTTCTACCGTATCTGCCAGTATAGACTCACGATGATGACCACCAGATTTCAATTCACCGGTACTCAGAATTAAATTCTGGCTCAGCTTTAAATCATTGGCGATTTTCCCTAATGCTTCCTGACGAACCAAGGTGGCACGCATACGCGTCAACCGGCCTTCATTTTCGCTTGGATAGGCATTAAAAAGATAATTCGCAATGATCATCCCTAAAAGCGAATCGCCCAGAAATTCCAGGCGTTCGTAGTTGTGTTTATGACTGACTGAACGATGAGTCAATGCCAGTTTCAGCAAATCAGCCTGTTTAAACTGATAGCCGATTCGTTTGGCAAGACGTTCATCATTTAGCTTTGACTGTGCTTTGATCAAACTCTTTCTCAAACTTCATCACTAAATCGATATTCATTAGGAAATTCTTACGAACTTCATAATTCTTGTGCACCTGTAAACCATCAGTATTGATGACTTTGGCAATTCCATCAAAGGTCAGATCACGAATATTATTCATTGCTAAACGCTGACCCATCTGTTGGCGGAATTGTTCTGGCGTTATATTGGCTGGAGCACTTTTTAACAGCGCCTCAATCTCACCATCGACCATACGATCATCAAAGTATGGCCCCCAAACCGCAATCGCCACTTTTGCAAGAAATGCAAAGCCCACGATTGCAATTAAAACCCCAATATAAGAAGCACCTTGTTGATGTCTCATTTTTTATTTTCCTGCTTGAAACAATTAATCAATTGTTCCGTTTCGACTAAACGATGGCAATTTAAAGCCAGGTTCTTTATGCATCCAGATATAGAATGCACGACCTGTTAAGTTTTCTTCCGGAACAAGCCCCCAGAAACGACTGTCAGCACTCTGATCGCGATTATCCCCCATCGCGAAGTAGTGACCTTCTGGCACTGTTACTTCCCAATATAAACCATTTTCACCTGAATATTTACCATTTTCCAGATAGTTAATATAAGGTGCCTGACGAGCAACATTAACCCCTTCCAGCTCACGCATGGTAAAAGTATGTTCACCCAGGGTTTCTTTATGATAAATAGCTGTCGGTGTATCTAAACGGTCTTTTTCGCGGCTAAACTCAACCGGAACTTTTGCTACTTTTTTTCCATTAATACTCAGCTGACCATGATCATAAACAATATGATCACCTGGCAAGCCGACAATTCGTTTGATATAGCTGATGGAAGGTTGAGGCGGATAACGGAACACCGCGACATCACCACGTTCTGGACTACCAGTATCAATAATTTTGGTATTCACAATAGGCAGTTTGATGCCATAGTCGAACTTGTTCACCAGAATAAAGTCGCCAGTTTCCAGGGTCGGCACCATCGAATCGGATGGAATATTAAAAGGCTCATATAAAAATGAACGCAGGATTAGCACAATGGCAAGTACCGGCCAAAAATCATAAGCCCAAGTGATAATGAAATTCTCGTTACCCTTGCCCCGGGTTTGCCTTTGTTTCAAGACAAACTTGTCTAGCAACCATACTGCGACAAAAAACAGAGTCGCAGGCACAAGAATCAAATTAAAATCAAAATCCATGGGCTTATATCCTTATTATTTTAGCGTTCGACTTTTAATACGGCTAAGAACGCTTCTTGCGGGATTTCTACACTACCCACCTGTTTCATGCGCTTCTTACCTTCTTTCTGTTTAGACAGAAGTTTTTTCTTACGTGACACGTCACCACCATAACATTTCGCCAATACGTTTTTACGCATGGCTTTTACAGTAGAACGGGCAATGATTTGCGCCCCAATTGCCGCCTGAATCGCCACATCAAACATTTGACGTGGAATCAAGTCTTTCATCTTTTCAACCAATGCAATACCACGATGGCGTGCATCGTTACGGTGACAGATCATCGCCAAGGCATCGACTTTTTCACCATTGATCAAGACATCTACTTTGACTAAAGATGAGCTTTCAAAACGGACAAAGTTATAGTCGAGTGAGGCAAAACCACGTGAACATGACTTCAATTTATCAAAGAAGTCCATGACCACTTCGGCCATTGGAATTTCGAAAGTAATGGAAACCTGATTCGCCATAAACTTCATGTCTTTTTGCACACCACGGCGCTCAACACACAATGTCATGACGTTACCTAGGTATTCTTGCGGCACAAGGATATGACATTCAGCAATCGGTTCACGTAAATCTTCAACCGTTGAACCATCTGGCATTTTGGATGGGCTGTCGATATAAATTGTCTGGCCATTCTTCATCACCGCTTCATAAATTACGGTTGGCGCAGAAGAAATTAGGTCAAGATCGTACTCACGTTCCAGACGTTCCTGTACGATCTCCATGTGCAACATACCCAAGAAGCCACAACGGAAACCGAAACCCAGTGCATCTGAACTTTCAGGTTCAAAGAACAAGGCCGAGTCATTGATTTGTAGCTTATGCAAAGCTTCACGGAAAGGTTCAAAATCGCTGGCATCAATCGGGAATAGACCAGCATAAACCTGCGGTTTCACCTTTTTGAAGCCCGGCAATGTTGCCACTTCAGGTGTGGTTGCCAAGGTAATCGTATCACCGACTGGCGCACCGAAAATATCTTTGATACCGGCAATGACAAAACCAACTTCACCCGCTTCCAACATACCTGTTTCAGTATGTTTCGGGTTAAAGATCCCCACAGAAGTAATGATGTGCGTTTGACCTGTTGATTTAATCAACATCTTGTCGCCTTTACGCACACGACCCTGCTTGACGCGTACCAGAGAAACGACACCCAGGTAGTTATCAAACCATGAATCTACAATCAGGGCTTGCAATGGTGCTTCACGATCACCTTCCGGTGCAGGAATTACATTGACCAGTGTTTCAAGCACACCCTCAATACCCAAACCTGTTTTTGCAGAACAGGTCGGCGCTTCTGTGGCTTCAATTCCGATAATATCTTCAATTTCCTGAATAACACGTTCAGGCTCAGCTTGCGGCAAGTCGATCTTGTTCAGTACCGGAAGTACTTCCAGACCTTGTTCAATTGCGGTATAGCAGTTGGCAACCGACTGTGCTTCTACGCCCTGCGCTGCATCTACCACCAGCAATGCACCTTCACAGGCAGCGAGCGAGCGTGATACTTCATACGAGAAGTCAACGTGTCCCGGTGTATCAATAAAGTTCAACTGATACTCTTGACCGTTGGGATGAGTATAGTACAAGGTTACCGAAGTGGCTTTAATGGTAATCCCACGTTCGCGCTCAAGCTCCATTGAGTCAAGGACTTGAGCCTGCATTTCACGATCTTGCAAGCCGCCACAAGTTTGAATAAAGCGATCCGCTAGGGTCGATTTACCATGGTCAATGTGCGCAATAATCGAGAAGTTACGAATGTTTTTAATATCAACAGATTTTTTAGCTTGCGCCATGGGTTACCTTGAGAAAAAACGCGCTATGTAATTTAAAAATATTACATAACAAAAGCCGAATAGAAATTGCGAAGGATTATAGCAGAATGGTGATCTAGAAAAAGAATTATATTTTTTCCTTTATCCCTCACCTTATGTACGCCACAGTCAAGCGAAATCTCAATCAACACGATACGTAGAAGATCACTGCCACCTCCATTTACTCCTCAATGCTAGACCGATACCCTGATCAGGCTAGAGAGCTTAATCTTTTCAATCCAGATATAAAGTGGAAAAATCAAAAGGATTTATATGTTCTGAAAGTGGCTGATATGCCTGGGTAAATGTCGGTGACATGCGTTTTGGGCGCCCTGTGGCCATTTCAATACAGGCCCACTGGGTACTGCCGGTAAACAACAGGGTCTGATCCTGGAGCCGATAAAATGCGTATTGTCTAAAGGAATACAGGGCATTAAGATCATTCAGCCAGGTGCGCAGAATAATCTCATCGCCTTCAAAAGCCGCCTTACGGTATTGCACCTGATGCTCAACCGCGACCATGGCATGTTTCAGTTCCACATATTGCTTTAATCCCAAGCCCAGTTTTTCAATATGAGCTGATGCGACATCCTGCATCCATTGCACATAGATCACATTGTTCACATGACCTAATCCATCAATATGTTTGGCTTGAACCTTTAAATCAAGATCAAAAATACCGCTCACTTCGCTGTTATCCTTTCCATGATTTTAAGGTTATAGAGTCTACCGAATTTATCGCTGGGGTAAATTGCAAAAAATAAAAAACCGCTTATACAAGCGGTCTTTCATGAAAATCTAGCAATTTTATGAGATACGCATGCCAACCACAGCAAGCTGACCCTGACGGATCAAGGTCACGCGCGCGATGCTACCCTTTTTCAGTTCAGACACCTCTTGCACAAACTGATTGGAATTCAGTACTTTCTGGTTATTAATTTGCGTGATCACATCATTCGGCATAATTCGTGCCTGTGCCGCAATACCACCTGGTCGTACATCCTGAATCACAACCCCACCTTTAATTTCTAACTGCGCCAGCTCTGCCGGACTAAGATCACGAATTGAAACTCCGATTACTGGCCCTTTGTTCGGCTGAGTCTGCGTGCCTGCTTTTGCTGGCGTATCATCTGGTGCCGCACTTAAAGTCGCTGAAAGACTACGACGTTTATCATCACGTAAAATTTCAAGCTGTACCTGCTGCTGGGGTGCAGTACGGTTCAGATAGTTCAACAATTCACTGGTACGTGAAATTGGGGTACCGTTGTATTTTAAAATGACATCACTGGCACGCAGACCTGCACGTGCAGCCGGTGAATTTGGCGCAACCTGAGTCACCAGAGAACCTTCAGGCTTAGGCAGGTTATAAGACTCAGCCAGATTACGGTCGATATCCTGCAAACTCACCCCCAGATATGAACGCGTCACTTTGCCGTTCTTCTTCAATTGATCCGCAACTTCCATCGCCACATCAATCGGGATCGAGAAGGACAAACCCATATACCCACCGGTTCCACTAAAGATCCGTGAGTTAACACCAACTACTTCACCACGCTGGTTAAACAGAGGGCCACCGGAATTACCTGGGTTTAGAGCTACATCGGTCTGGATAAAAGGGACTGCAGTTTCACCCATCATGTTGCGCATTTTGGCACTGACAATTCCAGCAGAAGCGGAATAATCAAAGCCAAATGGCGAACCAATGGCAAGAACAGGCTCACCAACACGTAAGCGTCCGACATCTCCTGTGCGTAATTCTGGAAAATTCGAGCCATTAACTTTAAGCAAAGCTACGTCAGTTCGTGCATCACTACCGACAACAGTGGCATCAATTTCACGACGGTCATTCAGGGTAATGGTGACTTTGGAAGCATCCTCAACCACATGATGATTGGTCAGCAGATAACCATCCTTGCTGATAAAGAATGCACTGCCATAGCCTGTCTTTTCCTGTGGCATACGCTGCTGCGGAATAATCACCTGATTGCCAAAAAAGCGGCGCAGAATTTCCGGAACTTGTTGTTGTAAGAGCTCTTCTTCGCTCATTTTCTTAACGACATTGACACTAACTACAGCAGGACTAACCTGCTCCACCAGATTTGAAAAATCAACCGGCGTGACCGCCTGCAACTGTGCAGCACTCATGGTGAGGGTCGCTGCAAATAATCCTTTTTTTAAGTCTAGAATTTTCATATAAATTATTCACTCAAATTGTTGATAAATTTATGTAAATAGGTTTTATCACAAACACTGTAAAGTTTAAGTAATAAAATGTTTCAAAACGTCGCTCTGGACAATATCTCATTATCAAAACCCTAAGTTAAGACTTTGATTAATTTTTTTCATCAATAAATGAGCACTTCAATGCTTGCCTTTTGCACAAAAAAGCGCTGTTATTACCAAACTTTTTTAAAATTAGCTGATGGACATGTCTCATTCATCTCTTACCCATCAATTTGACGTCATTATTGTGGGCAGCGGCGGTGCCGGTTTAAGTTTAGCCTTATCGCTCCCAGACCATTTTAATATTGCAGTCTTAGCGAAATCTACCCTAACAGATGCCAGTACCTTTTATGCGCAAGGCGGGGTAGCCGCAGTCCTGGATGAAATGGACTCAATTGAACAGCATATTGATGACACCATGATTGCAGGTGCGCAGCTGTGTGAAATGGAAGCGGTAAAACAGACAGTAGAAGGTGGGAAACCGTCAGTTGATTTTTTGCTGAAACACGGCGTGCAATTTACCCTCGACGAACAGGAACAGTTACATCTTACCCGTGAAGGTGGTCATTCACAGCGCCGAATTATTCATGCTGCCGATGCCACGGGTCGGGCGATTTCCACTACCCTGGTACAACGGGCTCAAGAAAAACAGAATATTAAAATCTTTGAAAATTATATTGCGATTGACCTGATCTGTTCACAAAAGCTGGGGTTAGACGGTAATAATCGTGCTCTGGGTTTATATGCCCTGGATGAACAAACTGAAAAAGTGCATACCTTCTTGGCCCCATTTACCGCCCTAGCCTGTGGCGGTGCCATGAAAGCTTATTTATATACTTCAAATCCGGATATTGCTACGGGTGATGGTATTGCGATGGCTTATCGTGCCGGCTGCCGGGTCGCCAATATGGAATTTAACCAGTTTCATCCGACCTGCCTTTATCATCCGCAAGCACGTTCTTTCCTGATTACTGAAGCAATGCGCGGCGAAGGCGCTTATCTACGCCTGCCTGATGGCGAACGCTTTATGCTGCGTTTTGACGAACGCGCCGAACTCGCACCGCGTGATATTGTGGCACGTGCCATCGACTATGAAATCAAGCGTCTTGGTATTCGGCATGTCTGGCTGGACATTACCCATAAAGATGAAAGCTTTGTCAAAGAACATTTCCCTACCCTGTACGCCCGTTTACTTGAACTAGGGATCGACATTACCAAGGACATGATTCCAGTTGTTCCGGCAGCCCATTACACCTGCGGTGGTGTCGTAGTTGATGAAAACAGTCAGACTGATATTGCCGGACTCTATGCAATTGGGGAAACCTCTTATACCGGTCTACATGGTGCTAACCGTATGGCCAGTAACTCACTTTTAGAATGCTTTGTTTATGGTATGAGTGCGGCCGAACATATCCAAACTCATTTCAATCCTGCCTATAGCTTTCCTGCAGTACCAGCTTGGGATGATTCCCAGGTCACTAATCCGGATGAAGATGTGGTAATTCTGCAAAACTGGGATGAGTTACGGCAAACCATGTGGAATTATGTCGGGATTGTACGTACCACGAAGCGTCTGGAACGTGCCTTGCATCGTATTGAAATGCTAAAAAAAGAAATCACCGAGTACTACCAGGATTATCAGGTCAGTAAAAACCTGATCGAGCTTCGTAATCTGGTACTGGTTTCCGAGATGATTGTACGCTGTGCCATGCACCGCAAAGAATCTCGTGGTCTGCATTTCACGCTCGATTATCCAGCGCTACTGCCTGAACTACGCAAAACTGTACTCACCCCACCAAATTTTGAAGTAGAAACCCCACTGGTCAATATTTAAATAATCTGGGAAGATATGCTGATCGGCAGCATATCTCCTATTATTTTTAAATTTTTATTTGCTTCAATTTAGCTTAGGCTATTTTATTTATAGCTAGTCTTCTAACTTTCAAATATTTAACGTTTTGGTGGAATTGAATATGTTCCGGTCACATGCGCCACAGGTTCTTCATGATCTATCGAATAAATCCAGACTTCTCCCACAATTAGCGCCTTACCGACCTTGATCAGCTTACATTCTCCGCGTATATCGGTTCCACCTGAAGGCTTACGTAAGAAATTGATATTCAAGTTAGTGGTCACGGCCAAACCGACCAATCCAATTTCACCCAGAATCGCAACATAAAGAGCAAAATCTGCCAAGGTCATCATGGTTGGACCAGAAACGGTGCCGCCTGGACGCAATTCCTCTGATCTCACCTGATACAGCAAAGTAGCTCCACGCGGAGAAATTTCCTCAATCCGGCACTTCTCCAGGCTTTGTGGAAACTCTTGTTGTAAAAATTGTTCTATTTCAGTTTTAGTCGTTCTCATATTATAAAAAATCTTCTATATTCATCTTAATATAGAAGATTTTTCACGAATCACCCTAGAGAAAACTCAAATAAAAAAAGTATTTTAAGACTCAGCTTATTTTAGATAACTTAAGGCCTGCTCAAATACCTGTTCAGGGGTTTGGGTCGCATCCAGACGTTTGATGCGTTCTGGATAACGTTGCCACAAGCTTTCATAACCTGCCCTCACTTTCTCAAAGAAAGTGACTTTCTCCTGTTCAAAACGATCCAGTGCCCCACGTTCACGTGCACGGTTCATTCCCAGCTCAATAGGGGCTTCTAACCAGAAGGTAATGTCTGGCATACGTGCAACAAAGTGGGTATTCAGTACCTGCAACTTGGTTTCACTCAGGCCCCTACCCGCGCATTGATAGGCAAAGCTGGCATCGCTAAAACGGTCACACAGCACAATCTTTCCGGCTTCTAATGCAGGCAGAATCACTTGTGCCAGATGCTGGGCACGCGCTGCATACATCAACAGCAACTCGGTATCATGCGCCATGGTTTCTTCATGATTCACTGTCAGCAATAGCGAACGAATCTGCTCGGCCATTGGTGTTCCGCCCGGTTCGCGAGTGAGAATAACGTCCTTGCCCTGCGCGATAAAATCTGCATAGATCGAACGAATGAGCGTAGTTTTACCCACACCTTCTGTGCCTTCAAAGCTAATAAACATACTCATTCCTTACTTTTCGAACGTAAAATCGTCAGATATTCCTGCACTGCTTTATTGTGATCATTCAGATTGGTGGTGAATTTATGTCCACCATCGCCGGTCGCTACAAAGTACAGATTCTCAGAATTATCTGGATGCATGGCTGCTTCAATGGCTTTCTTGCTTGGCAAGGCAATTGGTGTTGGCGGCAAACCTGAAATGGTATAGGTATTATACGGCGTCGGTGTGCGTAAATCCTTGCGGGTAATATTACCGTTATAGCTGTCACCCATTCCGTAAATTACCGTTGGATCAGTCTGTAAACGCATACCGTTTTTTAAACGCCGTATAAACACCCCGGAAACCTGTTCCAGCTCACGGTCAATACTGGTCTCTTTTTCAATAATTGATGCCATAATCAGCGCGTCATATTTATTCTGATACGGTAGATCAGCCGCGCGTTTTGCCCACGCTTCATCCAGTATTTTCATCTGTCGCTGATACAGATTGGTCAGAATCTTGCGGTCTGTTTCACCTTTGGCAAAGAAGTAAGTATCCGGTGCAAACAACCCTTCGGGATGTGAATACGTAATATTGAGTTCTTTCAGTAATTGCGCAGTAGGCAGATGCAGCACTTCCTTGGTAACCAGATCATTTTTTTTCAGGATATCGACCAGCTGTTTAAATGTTGTGCCTTCAATCACCAGAATCCGGCTCATCTGGGCATTGTCTGCATTGGAAATCATTTCCAATACCTGACGAATACTCATGCCTTGACGTACTTCATACACGCCCGCTTTCATGGTGTCATGAATCATGATGCGCTGATACAGTTTAAGGATGATCGGAAAACTCACCTGATCTTCTTTGGCCAGGCGATCAATGAAACCGGAATAGGTTTGACCAGATTCAATCGCGAGCAGCTGTTTTTTTCCTTCAACAGGATAATCTTTCCACAAACTGCTCTTTAGGATTAACCCCAGGATCAAAGCAATACCAATCAGTACTAAAACAATTCCTTTGAAAGATGAGGAAGATCTCACCTTATTGTTCTTTTTGGCTTTAGGTTTGGAAGCTGACATATTAAGACATCTGGTTTAATCGAAGACGGTTAAAAAGTTCAATACAAGCATTGCCATCCAAGGCGCGCTGCTCAAATTGTGTGACAATTTTCATCGGGCTGAGTGCATTGCAGAAAAACAGACTCCGAATATGGGAAATTTCATCCATACCCATATATCGTTGTTCACAGACAATACCCTGATCTTGCATACGTTGTAGAATTTCTGCACGCATGACACCGAAGACGCCATTATAACGGAGTTCCGGCGTAATCCATGTATTCTTTATAAGAATGAAACAATTACTGCTCACCCCTTCGACAATGCCACCTTGTACATCTGTCACTATTGCCTCAGGCCAGCCGCGTTGATCTGCTTCCTGTTTCAGTAAAACCTGCTCCAGGCGGTTCAGGGTTTTCAGTCCAACCAGACTGGGCATGGTCAATCCCACTGCCCGCTGCAATACGCCACTTTGAATCTGTTCAAACTTAAAATCCTGTATGTCTTGAGGATAATAAAACAGCCAGAGATCTGCTGGATGATCCGGCAAACTATAACCGCGCTGACCCACTCCACGACTGAGCACAATCTTTAATGTCCCGTTCAGCTTACCCTCTGATTCCCCGAGAAGCTGTAAACTTTCCGTGATCAGATCGAGATTGGCATTCAGGCTTAAGCTCTGATTGCTGTTTTGCAAACGTGTCAAATGACGATCATACAATTCAATCCGGTTATGTCGAATCCGGGCCGTAGTAAAACAACCATCACCATAATGAAAGCCACGATCCAGCACCTCTATATGACTGACACGTTGGGCATTTTTTAAATACAGCATATTTTTACGGTCTCTAAAATATAAATTGAGCAGTAATATCCAGGCTTCACCTATATATCTCTTTTACTCACATCCAATTCTTTTTTAATTATTTTTTATGCAAAAAAACTCAAGCTATTCTTGCCTCATCTAACAAAAGCTAAAAAACTTGAGGCAAAAATGAGCATTCGTAAATTAAAAATTGGGGTATTGGCAGCACTGGTATCAGCAAGCGCTTTTAGTGTCTCTGCAAAAGATTTCCTAAACGTTTCATATGACCCGACTCGTGAATTATATGATAATTTCAATAAGGAATTCAGCGCATACTGGAAAAAAACCACCGGTCAGGATATTAACTATAAACAGTCACATGGTGGTTCAGGCAAACAGGCACGTGCCGTGATTGACGGACTGGATGCCGATGTTGTGACATTGGCACTGGCAGCAGATATTGATGAGATTGCAGAACGAGGTTTGCTGCCTAAAGACTGGCAAAAGAAATTCCCGCAGAATTCGACACCCTATACTTCAACTATCGTTTTCCTTGTACATAAAGGCAATCCAAAAGGGATCAAAGACTGGGGAGATCTGGTTAAACCGGGCGTAGACATTATTACCCCGAACCCAAAAACTTCAGGTGGTGCACGCTGGAATTATCTGGCTGCCTGGGCATGGGCCAAACATCAAAAAGGTGGCAATGATGCTAAAGCACAAGACTTTGTGCGTCAAATCTATAAACAGACCAAAGTACTGGATTCTGGAGCACGCGGTGCCACAACGACTTTTGCTGAACGTGGGATTGGGGATGTATTACTGGCCTGGGAAAACGAAGCGCATTTAGCTGTCCGTGAACAACCGGGTAAATTTGAGATTATTACCCCTTCTCTGTCTATTCTGGCTGAACCACCGGTGGCGATTGTAGAAAAAAATGCAAAAAAAGACGGTAATGAAAACCTCGCCAAAGCCTATTTAAATTACCTCTATTCACCTGCTGGGCAAACTGTGGCGGCGAAAAACTTTTACCGTCCACGTAATGCGAATGTCCTGAAGCAGCACAATAATGTATTCAAGCCATTGAAGCTGGTAACCATTGATAAAGAGTTTGGTGGCTGGACCAAAGTTCAGAAACAGCATTTTGACAATGGCGGTGTGTTTGACCAGATTGTTAAAGCCAATCACGCAAAATAATACTTTAAATGCAGTTCATTATGGCCTTTATTCGTAAGGCCATTCTTATTTCAAACACTTAAGAGGTTATTTATCTCTTTTTTTCATATAAAATTCATTTTTAATTATTTTTTATGCATAAAGAATGAGTTTATTCTGCACTTATGTTACAGAACATATCAGAGATTCAGTCCAGATGAGCATTTCAAATACATTAAAACTTGGGGTTTTAGCAGCTGTTATCTCGGTAACCTCATTTGGTGCAGCAGCACGTGATTTTCTCAATGTATCCTATGATCCGACCCGTGAACTGTATGAAGATGTAAATAAGAATTTTGGCAAATACTGGGAAAGCCGTACCGGTCAAAAAATCAATTTTAAGCAATCGCATGGCGGTTCAGGCAAACAGGCTCGCGCGGTAATTGATGGACTGGATGCCGATGTCGTGACATTAGCTCTGGCCGCTGATATTGATGTACTGGAAGCGAAAGCCAAACTGTTACCTGCAGACTGGCAAAAGAATTTACCCAATAACTCGACACCCTATACTTCAACTATCGTTTTCCTGGTGCGCAAAAACAATCCCAAAGGGATTAAAGACTGGGGAGATCTGGTTAAACCCGGTGTAGCGATCATTACGCCAAACCCGAAAACCTCAGGCGGTGCGCGCTGGAATTATCTGGCTGCATGGGCTTGGGCCAAGCATCAGGCAGGTGGAAACGATAAAACTGCGCAAGAATTTGTCCGTAAAATCTATAAAAATACCAAAGTGCTAGATTCTGGAGCACGTGGCTCAACCACGACTTTTGCTGAACGCGGGATTGGGGATGTTTTACTGGCTTGGGAAAATGAGGCGCATCTTGCCCTTCGTGAACAGCCGGGCAAGTTTGAAATTGTAACCCCATCACTGTCGATTCTGGCTGAGCCGCCGGTTGCGATTGTAGAAAAAAATGCTGCTAAAAAAGGCAACAAATACCTGGCTCAGGGTTATTTAAACTTCCTGTATTCCCCCCTTGGTCAGGAAATTTCGGCACGTAACTTCTATCGTCCACGTACTGCCAAAGTTCTGGCCAAATACAGCCAGGTATTTAAGCCATTAAAACTTGTCACCATTGATCAGGAATTTGGGGGCTGGGATAAAGTCCAGAAAACACATTTTGAAAATGGTGGCGTGTTTGATCAAATTGTAAAGGCAAACAGCGCGAAGTAATTCACAGCTGGTCTCTGAGGAGCATTGATATGACCCATACGCTTATTGTTCCAGGTGTCGGTGGTAGCGAATACAATCACTGGCAAACATGGTTACAACAACGGCTAACTCGATGCTCTCGTGTGCAACAAAAGGATTGGAATCATCCGGTTTTGCAGAAATGGATCATTGAATTTGTCAATATGCTGCAAGCTATTCCAGAGGACGTGCAGATTGTGGCGCACAGCTTTGGCTGTCTGACCAGTGTAGCTGCCCTTGCCCAACATCCGGAACTCAATGCAAAAGTAAAAAATCTGCTATTGGTGGCGCCGGCTAATCCGGCACGCTTTGGGGAAAATGGTTTTGCGCTTGATAGTCAAACAGACTACAGCGCCTATTTTCAACAGCTCAAGCTTCAAGTACCTACCAAATTATTAATCAGTGAAAATGATCCATGGTTAAGCTTTGAAGATGCGCACTTACTGGCCCAGGCCTGGAAAATCAAACCGGTTAATCTGGGTGCAGTCGGTCATGTCAATGTCGCTTCAGGTTTCGGTCCTTTTCCTGAAATTGAACAATATTTAATTTCAGAAAACGCTATGCCATATATCAGCAAAGTTGATGATAGCAAGTATTATTTTAAATTTGCATTTTAGTCGCTGCAAACTATGCTTGTGCCAAATTTATTTTCTAATTTCGCTGGTTATTTTTAACCAGCATTCTCTCTTTTGAGGAGTAATCATGTCGCAGCGATCCCGAGTGCTGCCAGGATTTGGTCTTTCTCTAGGCTTTACCCTAGCGTATTTGTCATTAATCGTTCTGATCCCCCTGTCTGCTGTTTTTATTAAATCACTAGGCATTGGCTGGGAAGGCTTATGGGAGATCCTGAGCTCTGAACGTATCCAAAAATCACTGCAACTCAGTTTCAGCGCAGCGATTTTTGCCGCACTGGTAAATGTAGTATTTGGCCTGTTACTGGCCTGGTGTCTGGTACGTTACAGCTTTCCGGGCAAGCGTCTTGTCGATGCTTTGGTAGATTTGCCATTTGCCTTACCCACCGCGGTTGCGGGTATTGCCCTGACCTCTTTATATGCACCGACCGGCTGGATTGGTCAATATCTAGAACCGCTGGGTATTAAAGTCGCCTATACCCCGATTGGTATTACATTAGCGCTGATCTTTATTGGTCTGCCTTTTGTAGTGCGTACCGTCCAACCGGTACTGAGTGATCTGGAAACTGAACTGGAAGAAGCGGCTTCTGCACTGGGTGCCAACCGTTTTCAGATTATCACCAAAGTGATTTTTCCAATCCTTCTGCCTGCGCTGATCACTGGCTTCGCTTTGGCCTTCGCCCGTGGTGTTGGTGAATATGGCTCCGTGATATTTATTGCTGGTAACCAGCCTTTTGAAACAGAAATTGCCCCCTTAATGATTATTTCTCGCCTGGAAGAATATGACTATGCAGGTGCAACCACAATTGCAGTAGTGATGTTGCTGATTTCTTTTGTCTTGCTGTTTCTGATTAACTTACTGCAAGCCTGGGCAAGCCGCCGTACCGGGAGAACTGCACGATGAGTTTAAATACCAACAGCAATGTACTGGCTGAAAAGCTGCAATCCCGCGATGCAACCCGTGAGCCAACCTGGGTACGTTATACCCTGATTACCATTGCACTGATTTTCTTTTTGAGTTGCCTGATTCTGCCGCTGATTCTGGTTTTTGTAGAAGCTTTCAAACAGGGAATAGGTGTTTATACCCAGGCTCTGGTACATCCGGATACCTTGTCGGCAGTGAAACTCACCTTGTTGACTGCTGCAATCGCAGTACCACTCAATGTCGTATTTGGTGTTGCTGCTGCATGGTCAGTGGCCAAGTTTAATTTCCGTGGCAAGTCATTCCTCACCACCCTGATCGATATGCCTTTCTCGGTTTCACCCGTAATTGCCGGGTTAATGCTGGTACTGATTTTTGGTACCCAAGGCTGGATGGGTTCCTGGCTGATGGACAATGACATCAAGATCCTGTACGCGGTGCCTGCGATTGTTCTGGCAACCGTCTTCATTACCGTACCTTTTGTTGCCCGTGAGCTGATTCCGTTAATGGAAGCACAAGGTACTGAAGAAGAAGAGGCAGCAATTGTACTCGGTGCTTCTGGCTGGCAGACTTTCTGGAAGGTGACCCTGCCAAACATCAAGTGGGGCCTAATCTACGGTGTAATTCTATGTAATGCACGTGCTATGGGTGAGTTTGGTGCAGTATCGGTGGTTTCTGGTCATATCCGCGGCGAAACCAATACCTTGCCGCTCCACGTCGAGATTCTCTATAACGAATATACTTTCAGTGCTGCGTTTGCCGTGTCTTCACTTCTGGCTCTCCTCGCAATTGTAACCTTGGTTCTAAAAACCTGGGTAGAACTGCGCCAGGAAAAACAAGACAAACGTAATGATGATTTAACAGTTTCTTAAGGAATGCCCACATGAGTATTCAAGTTAAAAATATTGAAAAACACTTTGGTGCATTCCATGCACTGAAAAACATTTCACTAGATTTCCCGGATGGTCAGTTAGTGGCTCTACTGGGTCCATCAGGCTGTGGTAAAACCACCCTGCTACGTATTATTGCTGGTCTGGAATCGGCAGATGGCGGTCAGGTCATTCTTGAGGGCGAAGATGCTACCAATGTGCATGTACGGGAGCGTGAAGTCGGCTTCGTATTCCAGCACTATGCCCTGTTCCGCCATATGACGGTATTTGACAATATTGCCTTTGGCCTGCGTGTGCGCCCACGTAAAACCCGTCCATCAGAAGCGGAAATTAAAAAACGTGTGACACGTTTACTCGACTTGGTTCAGCTCGGTTTCCTGGCCGATCGTTATCCAGCCCAGCTTTCTGGGGGTCAGCGTCAACGTATTGCACTGGCACGTGCTCTGGCAGTTGAACCACGTGTATTATTACTGGATGAACCTTTTGGTGCACTGGATGCCAAAGTCCGTAAAGAGCTACGTCGCTGGTTACGTACCCTGCATGATGAACTGCATATTACATCGATCTTTGTAACTCATGATCAGGAAGAAGCACTTGAAGTTGCGGATCAGATCGTAGTGATGAACAAAGGTGATGTGGAGCAAATCGGTTCACCACGTGAAGTCTATGAAACACCGAAAACGCCATTTGTATTTGACTTTTTGGGTCAGGCAAATCGTTTTGAAGGTCAGAATCATGGCGGCCTCATCCAGCTTGGTGAAGACCGCATCCAGTTTGAGGGTGCAAAAAATGCTGCTCAAGGCGAAGTTATTTTATTCGCACGTCCAGATGACTTACGCATTCATGCACAGCCACATGACAATGCAATTCAGGCCACCTTTATTCGTGAATTGTGGATTGCTGGCAAAGTGGTTGCAGAACTGAATGATCGACAAGGCAACCTGATTGAAATTTTACTCACACCTGATGAAGCGAGAGCGCATCAATTCCGCCCAAATCAAACCGTGTGGTTAAGTGCAGTTAACTTGCATTTATTTGAAAACCAGGTCGCTTAAGATCAAAAGATGGGGTTTTAAAATACCCCATCCTCTTAAAGGGTAAAGAAAATCATGAATTTTCAACAATTAAGAATTATACGAGAAACAGTTAGACAGAACTTTAACTTAACTGAAGCTTCAGCTGCACTTTATACCTCACAGTCTGGGGTAAGTAAGCACATTAAAGATCTGGAAGATGAACTCGGGGTGCAGCTCTTTATCCGTAAGGGTAAACGTTTGTTAGGCTTAACCGAGCCAGGTCAGGCACTTTTAGGGATTGTGGAACGCATGCTGGTTGATGCTGACAATATCAAACGTCTGGCTGATGATTTTAACAAAGTCGATGAAGGCACCTTGACCATAGCGACCACGCATACGCAGGCACGTTATGTGCTGCCGCCGATTGTCAGTCAGTTTAAAAAAGAATTCCCCAAAGTTCACCTGATTTTACAACAGGCAAGCCCGGTTGAAATCACGGAAATGCTGCTGCAAGGTCAGGCGGATATCGGTATTGCAACTGAAGCACTCACCACTGAAGATAATCTGGCCAGTGTGCCTTACTATAACTGGCAGCACAGTATTATTACCCCACAGAATCATCCTCTGACCCAGAAAGAAAAAGTCACTATCGAAGACTTGGCAAATTATCCGATCATTACCTACCATGGTGGTTTTACCGGTCGCTCTAAGATTGACACCGCTTTTGAAGAGGCCGGTTTTGATGTAGATATTGTGATGTCTGCTCTTGATGCTGATGTGATCAAGACCTATGTAGAAATGAATATGGGCGTCGGCATCGTTAACGATGTGGCTTATGACCCTGAGCGTGATTACCGTTTAAGACAGATTAAAACTGATATTTTCGGAGTAAATACCACCTGGATTGCAGTACGTAAAGGTCATTTACTGCGTGGTTATGGCTACGAGTTTATTTCACTCTGCTCGCCAGATGCGGATATTAAAGCTCTGAAAAAAGTGGCTTATCCAGACGAATAGAGTGCATGATTTTCAGTTTTTGATCAAAGAGGCTAAGTGGCCTCTTTTTTATTTTTATATAGACACACATTAAAAATATTAATTTTGAAAAATTCATTACAGCTGAAGTTCCCTTTGCTTGGTTTGAACCTGAAATCAGCTGTCAGGTATAACCATTCGATCAAACCTTTGTTATAAAATTCTGGAACGGGAACTCCGAGGGCAACATTCAATCCAGATACCAGTTCAAATATTAGAGTAGTACCTCTCTAACAGATGCAAGCAACTTAGGATGTAGTAACAGGTCAATCTAATAAAAATTTTAAAGTTTGCGTTTATACCACATAGGCCTATTACACGGCTTATAGATTTATACATAGCTTTTTATGAGAGGGTCCTAGACTTAAAACCAGTTTAAGATTTTAAAAATACTTTTAAAAATGCATAAAAAAACGAGCCGAAGCTCGTTTTTTTTAAGGTCAAATCTTAGAAGCGGAAGCTTACACCGAGTTTCGCTACCGGGAACCATTCATACTTGTTATCTTCGCGAATTTTGCGTTCTTCGTTCTGAATTGCTTCCGCTACACTAGGGGAACCTGTTACAGGCGCAAGACCAGTAGCTGTTAAATTAACTTCTGGGTTACCATTGTAATAGGCACCAACTTCACCAAATATACCCCAACGGTTGGTAATGGCTGGTGAAAAACCAATGCCTACGTAAGGTGCAATACTGTTTTTATATGATAGTTTACCATCCACACGACCTTCAGTAGCACCTGGAGCAAGCTGATAATCATTGTTATCAATACTTAAAGTGTTACCTCCACCAATACTGCGAGTTAAACCATAATCATTATCAGTATATGCTACCCCTGCTGCCATATAGAACCAGTTCGCCCAAGGACGAATTTCAGCATTCAAGTAAGTCAGGTTGTTATCCAGATCCAAATCATACTTTGTTCCATTGATAGATAAATCATCAGACCAAGAAATATCACCACCGTTATAACCTAAAGTGACGCCTACATATGGGTTAGCACTCCAGGAAATTGCACCACCGTAACCGGTAGTACCTACTTCAGCACGAACAGAAGCTGGTTTAAAGAAAGAGAATTCAGTAACGCCCTCATCTGTTACGATAATTTCATCTGCGGCCATAGCAGAACTAGCGGCTATAGCTAAAATAGATACTGCTAAAATATTATTCAAAGGTTTCATTATTCCTCTCCTCAAAAGAACTTATTTTTGATCATTAGTTATTCGTGATAGGCTCAATATAAAGGACTTAAAAAATATTTTTTATTCACATTTTGCTAATCTTTTGTTATTTTTTGATACAAATTAATTTTTCTTGTTTAGAAGCAAGTCTTTTCTAACACTTCTCCTACACTTTAATTTTATGGAAAATAATAATTATCACTTTAATAATTTTACCTCTTCTATAGTTTTGGTTATTTTTCACCTATTTTTGGTGCTTTCAACTATTTTTCCTGCAATATAGTGTAAAATCTAGAAAATTTTTTTCTGGAAGGAAGATCATGTCGCAGCTTTCAACAATCATTGAACAGGCGTTTGAAGACCGTGCAAATTTTACAGCTGCAGATTGCTCTGCTGAAATTCGTCAAGCAGTTGAGGAAGTAATTGCTGGTCTAGACAATGGTACTTTACGTGTTGCTGAAAAAATCGATGGTGAATGGGTTGTTCATCAATGGATTAAAAAAGCAGTATTGTTATCATTTAAATTAAACGACAACAAACCAATGGAAGCTTGTGATCTTCGTTTCTATGACAAAGTAGATACTAAATTCTCAGGCTGGTCTGAAGAACAATTCAAGGCAGCGGGTGTACGTGTTGTACCGCCTGCAGTAGCACGTAAGGGTTCTTTCCAGGCTAAAGGTGTGATCTTGATGCCTTCTTATGTCAACATCGGTGCTTATGTCGATGAAGGCACAATGGTAGATACCTGGGCAACTGTCGGTTCATGTGCGCAAATTGGTAAAAATGTACACTTGTCAGGTGGTGTGGGCATTGGTGGTGTTCTTGAGCCACTTCAAGCAAATCCAACCATTATTGAAGATAACTGCTTTATCGGTGCACGCTCTGAAATCGTGGAAGGCGTAATCGTGGAAGAAGGCTCGGTAATTTCAATGGGTGTATTCATTGGCCAGTCGACCAAGATTTATGACCGCGCAACTGGCGAAATCCATTATGGTCGCGTACCAGCAGGTTCGGTTGTTGTTGCGGGTAGCCTTCCATCTAAATGTGGTACTTACAGCCTGTATGCTGCCATTATCGTGAAAAAAGTTGATGCACAAACTCGTTCTAAAACAAGCTTGAACGATCTATTACGCGAAGACTAAGATGTCTTAACTTAGAGGACACATTTGTGTTCATCGGAGCTCCAACCGCTCCTCGTCTCTACGATTAGTAATAATCGTAGGGATTTTTATTTTTATACCCGGTTATTTATTTTTCATTGGTTAATTTTGTTATGAATACGCTTCGATCTTCTGCAATCCCAGTTTCTGATCCGTCTGCGGGTTTACGCATTACGGAGATTTTCTATTCATTACAAGGTGAAGCCAATGCCGCAGGACTGCCAACGGTATTTATCCGTTTAACCGGTTGTCCACTACGTTGTAGCTACTGTGACACCACCTATTCCTTTGAAGGTGGCGAGCGTCAGTCTCTGGAAGATATTATCCAGACTACGCTTGATTTTAAAACACCTTATGTCTGTGTGACTGGTGGCGAACCTCTGGCACAGCCCAATGCCCTGCCCCTGATGCAGCGACTGGCAGATTTAGGATGTCAGGTTTCACTTGAAACCAGTGGGGCTTTAGATGTGTCCAAGGTGGATTCACGTGTTTCCAAAGTCCTCGACTTAAAAACACCCACTTCAGGTGAAGTTGCACGAAATTTGCTTGCTAATCTCGATCATTTAACTGCACATGATCAAATCAAGTTTGTCATTTGCAATCGTGAGGATTATGAATGGTCAAAGCAGCAGCTTGAACAGTATCAACTTCAAGAGAAAGTCAGTACAGTTTGGTTTTCGCCTGCATTTGCGGTAGAAAAAGGTGCAGTTCATTTACCACAATTGGCACGTGACTTAGCTCAATGGATTTTAGAAGACCATCTCCCTGTTCGTTTCCAGTTACAACTGCACAAGTTGTTATGGAATGATGAAACTGGTCGTTAATTTTTTGTAAAGTATTATTTGGAGAATCAGCTTATGCGCCCTCGCGCCATTGTCCTGTTATCTGGCGGTTTAGACTCAACCACATGTCTGGCTTGGGCACAGGCACGCTATGAATGTATCGCACTCAGTTTTCGCTATGGTCAACGTTCAACCACCGAGCTGGATGCAGCAAAAGCGTTAACTGAACGTGCGGGTGTAGAACATCGAGTGATCAATATTGATCTGGGTAATCTGGGGGGCTCAGCCCTTACCGATCATAGTATTGAGGTACCTGATCACGAACAGGCCGGCATTCCGATTACTTACGTTCCTGCACGTAATACCATCTTCTTGTCATATGCTTTAGCTGCAGCAGAAGTCTTCAAAGCTGAAGCAATTGTGATCGGGATTAATGCGGTCGATTACTCCGGTTATCCGGATTGCCGTCCGGAATTTATCGAGGCATTTGCCAACATGGCCCGTCTTGCAACCAAGGTTGGTGTAGAGGGCCAAGCTCTCAAGTTTGAAACACCTTTGTTACATTTATCCAAAGCAAATATTATTCGCTTAGGTATGGAACATGGCGTAGACTACAGTCAAACGGTGTCATGCTATCAAGCAGATGACCAAGGACGTGCCTGTGGTAAATGTGACAGTTGTCGTTTACGTAAACAGGGTTTTGCGGACGCAGGTGTTGAAGACCCGACACGTTATATACCGTAATAACAAGGTAGAGTTTATGAAGAATTTAAAATCAGGCATTGTACTTTCAGCAATTGTTTCAGCTGCTGCGATGTTCACCACTACAGCTCAAGCAGCTGATGACAAATTACAACAAGCTTATAAAAGCACCAATGTGAAAGCTGCATTGATCAATGTTTGTAAAGATGAAACTGGCAAAAGCAAGAAATTAACTTCTGCTGAAGTCAGTAAATATTGTACTTGTGCGGTTGAAGCAGATGGTAAATTAACCAATGCGCAAAAATGGGAAATTCAAAGTACCATTAACCAGAAAAAAAGCCCAGGTAGTTTAGCTTTTGTACAAAAGCAGAATAAAGATCTTCAAGCGTGTTTTGGTCCACAGTTAACCGGTAAACTGAAAACTTTGACTGAAGAAGCAATGAAATCAGCTCAAGCTGCACCAAAGAAATAAGATCTAATTTTTCTTATTCTTTAATGAAATAAGCCACTATAATGTGGCTTATTTTTTTGAAAAAATTTAAATAAAACAGGAGTTTTTATGTCTGAAATTAGTTTAATTGATCAGAATTTTCCTGCGACCACAGGCGAGATCAATTTAACCAAGCTAGATACAGAATGGCTAGTCATCTACTTTTATCCTAAAGATTCTACGCCGGGCTGCACCACTCAGGCAGTTGGCTTTTCCTGTTTAAAAGAGCAGTTCGAGGCTTTAAATACTACAGTTCTCGGGGTATCCCGTGATTCGGTGAAAGCCCATCAGAATTTTACTGAAAAGCAAAATCTCAGCATTAACCTGATCAGT
This sequence comes from Acinetobacter sp. 228, assembly GCF_048147885.1. Taxonomy (NCBI): domain Bacteria; kingdom Pseudomonadati; phylum Pseudomonadota; class Gammaproteobacteria; order Moraxellales; family Moraxellaceae; genus Acinetobacter; species Acinetobacter sp. 228. The sequence continues at coordinate 147,953 of NZ_JAYWYV010000005.1, read as the reverse complement.
GATAAAGAAGAAGTGTTGTGTCATCACTTTGATGTAATCAAAGAAAAGAATATGTATGGTAAACAGGTGATGGGAGTTGAGCGTTCAACTTTTATTTTCCATAACGGCCAACTGGTCAAAGAATACCGTAAGGTCAAGGCAGCTGGCCATACAGAACAAGTTCTGGAAGACTTGAAAGCCTTACAAGCAGCCTGATTAACTGCTAAGACCTAGGCATAAAAGCTCGAATATTCGAGCTTTTTTAATGGTTTTATATAGCAGCATATATTTTATATTTACCTGATAAAGATTTAAATCTGAAAATGATAAGCACGCAGCATTCTAAAAATTTTATGATGCAGGATCATCAGGCATGATGACATATAAGTGAATACTTTCTTAATTGACTTCACATTGACCTGAAAGATGAAGATTCACTTTGTCTCCTATACCTGCAATTCCCTTTTTCATACCAAAATCACTGCGATTAATCACGGCAGATGCCTGAACATCCAATAAGTTGGCATCCGACATACTGGGCTTAAAAGTTGTCTCAAAAATCACGGGCTTGGTTACACCACGCAAGGTTAAATGTCCTAATACCTTGTATTTGCCATTGCCTAGGTCTTTAAACTGAATACTTTTAAAAATTACAGTCTTGTATTTTGCTACATAAAACAGGTCTTCGCCCAAAATCATATTTTTAAATACAGGTTTACTAAAACTTAAACTTTCTACATCCATGACCAGATGGGTTGAGGCGTTTTGCGGTGCATTGGCATCAAACTGCATCGTGGATTGAACCTGATTAAACTTGGCTTTAACCATAGTAAGTCCCATGGACTTGATCTCAAACCCTACATCGCTTTTGGGGGTTAGGGTCCATGATCTTGCAAAAGACTGACTGATTAAAGCTAGACAGATCGCCAAGCTAAGAAGCCCGGTTTTTATTATTGTTTTCAATTTTAAATCCACCTTGTTTAATTTCTTATTAATCGGATTTAAGTCAACGGCTTAATCTGAAATTAAATTTTCTTGTTGTGTGTTCCCACATGGTTTCGTTATTTTTATATCAGTTTTTTGAAGTTTTTGTAAAATCATTCATGACTAATGGACAGAATAATCGTCCTGATTTCTTTCCTCAGGAGTCGTGTCTGTCCAGCAGAGAATTGTTTTGATCTTATAACTTGCTGTTCTAACTACCTTATATTGAACAGAGAATTTGCTATTTCCAGCTGAATAAAATATTAAAAATCATTGATAAATATCTTAAATAATACGCTGGCTTCATTCCGAAACAGTTTCTCAAGGCTATAACTAAATCAAATGCTGACTATTAATGACAATGCGATCGCCCACATAGTACAGGCAATAATAGCGTCCAGAATTTTCCATGCTTTTGGATGTTGAAACCATGGCGTCAATATTTTTGCGCCATATCCCAAACAAAAAAAGAAAAACCAAGAAGCAAGGACTGCGCCTAGCGTAAACCACCCTTTCCCTAGACTGTACTGGGTTGAAATAGATCCGATCAGGATTACGGTGTCTAAGTAAACATGCGGATTCAGCCAGGTAAAAGCTAGGCAGATCATTAGCACCTGTACAAAATGTTCTGTTGCCTGATCACTCAATGCCAACACCTCTGTCGATTTAAATGCACTAATCGCATGTTGCAAACCATAATAAAACAGAAATCCTGCACCAATATATTTAGAAAACATAACAATATGCGGGTAATGCTCGATGACACGCGCGAATCCAAAGACACCTAGCAAAATTAAAATAGAATCAGATAAAGCACAAATTACACAGACCCAGAACACATGCTGCTGTTTTAAACCTTGTTTTAGAACAAAGGCATTTTGTGCACCAATACTCACAATCAGGCTCATTCCTACAGCAAACCCACTCACCATATAACTGAACATCATCTTCCCCTTTTTTTAAAGAAATGCATTATTCAATAAAATCGGCAAGATTAATTAAAACTAAGTTAATATCAAATTAATTAAATATTTTTTAGATAAGAAAGATGCTGAATGCGAAACAATGTGATGCTTTTTATGCAGTTGCAAAAACCGGAAGTTTTGATCTTGCAGCGGAGCAGTTAAATATTACTGCCTCAGCAGTTACTCTTCGTGTTCAAAGTCTGGAAAAACAATTGGGACATCTGCTGTTGGTCAGAGATCGGCCTTGCCGCGTGACTCAATCCGGGCAAACTTTATTGCATTATTTACAGCATCAACGCCTACTAGAACAGAATCTGATGCAGGATCTGGGTGGACAGCTGCAACAAGAGGGTTTCTACTGTCTGAATATTGCCACCAATGCTGATTCGCTCGCGACCTGGCTGTTACCGACCTTACAAGACCAGCTGATCCGGCATAAAATTGTGTTGCATTTTCAGGTGGATGACCAATCACAGACTCATCATCTGTTAGAAGCAGGCCTCGTCAATGCCTGTTTGAGTACTGAAGCCAAGGCAATGAAGGGTTGCCGGGCCGAATTGATCGGAGAAATGCAATACCGTCTCGTTGCCACGCCTGAATTTTCCCGAAACTGGTTTCATCAAGGCTTACATCGGAATACGCTACGTCTTGCTCCTGCTATTCTTTTTAATGAAAAAGACCAGTTGCATACCCAGTTTATCCAGCAAGAGTTTGGCCTGAATCCTGCTCAATACCCTCACTTTTTCATCCCATCGACCCACGCATTTTTTGATGCAATTGTGATGGGACTGGGCTATGGCTGGTTACCGGACTATCAGGTCCGAGATTTGCTGGCATCAGGTCAACTGCTTGAGCTTTCAAGGGAATTACGCATCGAAGTCCCCCTGTATTGGCATCACTGGAAAGAACAGTCTCCTGCTCTGGAGATTTTAGGTGAATGTTTAAGGCAGCATGCTCAAGCTGCCATGAATCAACCAGTATTGAACTTGTAGTTTTAAACCAGATTGGTTTTATCATTCCGGGCGAATTTTTCACTGAGCTGTTGATAGGTCGCTGTATGCTGGAAACGCTCTAAAAATTCAATCGTGCCTTGTGGGAATTTATCCCGTTGAATTTCGCCACGATAATAAGCTTCACGCATCGGCGTGGCAGATAGGGCTCCTTCAAGACTGTCAAGTTCGACCATTTCCCATTCTGGGAAAAATTTTAAATAATAGGAAGAATCATCTTTAAAATGCCCAATCAGCCCGACTTTGGCATCCGGTTCAATGACCTGATTCACCAGCGATTTCACCAGTTTTTGCCATTTTTCATCATTATAAACATCTATGACTTCTACAAATTTGATGCGCGCCTGATCTTCAGCACTAAAATTTGACAGGATCATGGCTTCACGCTCCGAAGCCAAAAATGGATTCTTGATATTACGTTCATTTTGTGCAGAACCAAGAGCCAAAATCACATTCTGACTGTGCTGCAAGGCGATCTTAATGGTTTGCATGTGCGCCAGATGAAAAGGCTGAAAGCGGCCAATGAAAACCAGATAATCAAATGTATAGTTCATAAGGGATCAGTTTTTTATGACTCATGAGTTGTGCCGCTCCAATAAATATGCGACATAATAATTCCCATAAAATCAAATCAAGTTTAAAGCAAGGATAGTACGATGACACTGAGCTGTATTCAACAACCTCATGAGCATTTGAATGCGAATTTAGAACATGGTGTACTCACTTTGGCCATCAATCGCCCGGAAGCTAAAAATGCCTTATATAGCGAGCTTTATTTATGGATTGCGAAAGCCCTGGATGAAGCTGATCAGGCACCTGAAGTGCGTGTAGTTGTTTTACGCGGTCAGGACGCTGACTTTAGTGCAGGCAATGATATGCAGGATTTCATGAAATCTGCAGCCAATAAGGACCAGATTCGTCCGCAGGATGGCCCTCCATTTGTTTTATTAAAAGCTGCCGCAAAATTTTCCAAGCCTTTAATTGCTGCTGTGCGTGGAGTTGCGATCGGGATTGGGGTGACGATCTTACTGCATTGTGATCTGGTTTATAGTGACCATACAGCCCTGTTCCAGATTCCATTTGTCAGTCTGGGTCTATCGCCTGAAGGCGCGTCAAGCAAATTACTGATTCAACAAGCAGGCTATCATAAAGCAGCTGAATTATTGCTGACTGCACAAAAATTCAATAGTGAAAAAGCACTGAGCGCAGGTCTGGTGAACAGTATCGAAGAAGATGCCTATGCTACTACACAAAAACAGGCACAAACTCTGGCAGCTTTACCATTGGCTTCTCTGAAGCAGAGCAAAGCTTTGATGAAACATAATCTGGATGAAATTGTTGAATGGATTGATCATGAGGCAGAAATCTTTATGAACCGTGTTGGTTCAGCCGAAATGATGGAAGCAGTTCAGGCTTTTATGCAAAAACGGAAACCTGATTTCACACAATTCAACTAATTTTCAAACTCAGGATGTCAATGAGGTAGTTTAAACTGCCTTCTTGATACCTTTACTTGCCAGAATAAAGAATATGTCTACTGAAAATTTGAATGATAAATCTCATCAAACGTCTGATAGCGTCAATCCTGACAAAAAACGCTATTACGAACCAGCTCCTCAGGATATAGATGTAGAAAATTTTCGCAAAGTCATTGAAAGCCGCCGTTCAGTACGTAAATTTACCAAGAAACCAATTCCTGATGAGGTTCTGGATGCCTGTCTGGATCTGGCACTATTGGCACCGAACTCGTCCAATCTGCAGCCCTGGACTTTTTATGTGGTACAAAATCCGGGCAGGAAAAAACGTCTGGTTAAAGCCTGCATGGGTCAACTGGCAGCAAAAACTGCTTCCGAGCTGATTGTTTGCGTGGCACGTACCGACCGTATTGATGAAATGGCAAAGCGTAATGTGAATGAATTTCCATTCCCAGAAGCACCACCAGCGATTAGAAAATACTATAAATATATTCCATACAACTATAAAACGGGCTATCTGAATGCCTTCGGCAACTTTAAGAAAGTCGCTTTCAAAGTTGCACGTACACTGGACAAGCAAATGCCAGTCTCTGCTTTCAGTCCGGCTGATGCAAAACTGTGGGCAACCAAAACGACGGCACTGGCTTGTGAAAATCTGGTCTTGGCTTTACGTGCTTACGGTTTTGATAGCTGTATGATGGAAGGTTTTGATGAGCCGATGGTTCGTGAAATTCTTGAATTAAATGGCGAACAGTATCCGGTCATGGTGATTGGTGCAGGTGAACGTGCCAAAGATGGCGTATTCTTCCCGCAGTATCGTTTTGATCGTGAACTGTTTATTCAGAAGATGTAAGCAGTATCTCAAATTTAAATCTTTCATCTGCTCTATGATTAGCGGTATAGAGGTCAATGTTAGGCTGAGATTCAGGGACGAGTCTTCTGCCTAACAACAGATTTTGATTGCCTTAGCGAATATATTTCTCATTCCTCAAAGTAATATCCGCCTACCATCAGATATGAATCTTATTCGAGCTTTCTAAGTTAATGCCTTTTAATCACCAAGACAAAGTTTCAAGTTTTTAAGCTCAAACCTAAGAATAGTTAATTCTTAGTTTCCGATAATCAATCCAGTTACAATGAAATCCGACGGGTACACGTACAGGTAAATAAATGGTTGCAATCGGTCCTGCCATCATATGCTGTGCATCCAGAATCACCACTCTGGATGGACTTCCATCTAGAGCATGGATATAAGACATGAGCCAGCCATCATTTTCAGCTTGAGCACCTTCCCGCGCGACAAATATCACTTCGCCTGTCACCCAGTTCTCACCAAAGGAATAGCTTTCTGAATGGCCAGTTTCCAGATCATGACCCAAGAGCATATTACTGCTGACATGATAAGGATCATCAAACTCGCCAAAGGAAATACTATAAATATACCGATGCTTCCGCCTCGTATAAGCATCATTGATCCGTGGAAACTCCTGTTTCGTCCCGGATAATATCGTCCGAGCCACTTTTCCAGTGCCGTGTTCAAAAATGAACCGCTCCAGCCGAATATCCTGATCTTCAATCGGCCCCTGAATCGAACTGACCAATGCTTTGGAGTGCACGACTGCATCCATCACCACATTACCGGAATTCAGATCATAAGCGTTTATGGTATGGAAAATAAAACAGGGATCAATCTTATACCAGCGAATATCAATTGCCTTACCACCAAATGGCAATATGCCAATACGCGCCTGCCGTTTTGGATTCCATTGATATGGCAGCATTGAACCTTTTAAAGCACTGCGAACCGAGAAATTTACATTCAGGTCCAGAATCAGCACCTGAGATTTGGTAATGGCACAATCATGAATCATTGGACCATGTTTCACTGGAATCTCGACCTGATGTTTCAATTTACCTTTTGAATCTATCTGCAGATAAAAAACTTTATTCTGACTTAAAGCATCATAACAAACCGCATGAATATCGCCGGTTTCAGGATCAATATGCGGATGGGCAGTAAATGGCATATCCTGATCATCTTCAAATAAATGATGCCGTCTTGATTCCAGTGCAGCATTCAATTCAACTGGGTATGCTCCTGCTTCAACCAGTGCCCAGATTTTCCCGGCGAAGCTGATGACATTGGTGTTGACAGCATCTGCGACACTCCGGGTTTTGCCGGGAATCTGTGGCCGGTGAAGTTTTTCCTGCACACTGGCGGAACCGATATAACTGCTTTTATACCAATGTGCCTCACCACCCTTCAGTCTGAGCGCATGCAACATGCCATCGCCCGTAAACCAGTGATAGTTGCGTGGGTTTTTGACGTTAATAGGATTCGGACCAATCCGCATCAGTGCGCCATCCAGTTCTGCAGGAATCTGCCCTTCAACTTTCAAGTTTATAGAAAAATGTTCCTGCCGCTCGGGTGCAAATATACCTTCCAGATAGGGATTGTCCGGCGAATACGGAATACGGCTATGCAGGATTTCTGTACCGTATTGAATGGATTTACTGAGCGTATTTTTCCAGACGCTGCTCAGCGGTTTAAGCCATGACATTATTATTTTCCTTATTGTATTTTTTCTATGGATTATTCTGGCAGAAATGATAATAACAAAAGCAGTTTGGCCATTTTTTGAATCTGGACTAACGGCGCGTCAAGTCGAACACGCCGATAAAGCAGTAATAATGTAACTTTAGACTTTGATATCCAGAAGCTGAATAAATTCAAAGGCCGGCTCTTCGTAAGGATGGCTGTCTTTCAGTGCTTTGGCCACTTCGACCGCCTTTTCATCCGGCACCAGAATTTCTACCCGCCATTCTTCTACCTGTTCCAGTTGGCCGACTTCACCAATATGAGGATCTGCACCTTTCTGCGGCTTAAACTGTCCGGTTCCTAAAACCTGCCAGGCACAATTTGTATATTCCCCAATGCCGCCGCCTCCTGCTGCAAATATCGCATTCTTGGTATCTTCCAGGTTTTCGTCTGGTACGTAATAAATCAGCTTTAACATGTATTTTTTCCTGAAATTCAGATATTACTCATATTGTTAAGGGCTTGGGCAATCATCTTCAATGCAGGATTTTGAGAGTTCTTGTTAAATGTTGCATATAAATCCAGTTTTGGTAGCACCTGGTCAGTCTGGATCACTTTTACATGATCATTCATAAAACGAAGTAAATATTCAGGTGCAAAACTAAAGCCCATCCCCATATTGGTCAGATTGATATGTTGCAACACATTGGTCACCCATAAAACCTGTTCATGCTCAAGCTGATCAATGCAGAGTAGTTTATCCAGCTTTTCATAAAATACGGGTGAAGCATTCTGCTCGCACATAATTACATTATGGTTTTTTAGTTCCTGTAATTTCAGGATTCGATCTGTAGAATGTAAGTGCTGAGCGGCTATCAGATAAATTTGCTCGGTTAATAAATGAATATTCTCAAAATCTGGATGGTCCAGATGAAAGCGGGTAATACACAAATCCAGTTCAGCATTTTTTAGCCGCTGAATCTGTTCCATACAGGTCAGGCTATGCAGATGGATTTTTAAGTCCGGCATGTTTTTTTTAAGCTGCGCCAATATCTGAGGCATGACTTTGATTTCTGCCACATTCAGAAAACCAATATGAATCTGATTATTTTTCTGCTGTGCGACCTGGCGTGCTGCTGCCACTGCCAGTTTGGCATTTTCCAGTGCTTTTTCGGCATAGATCTGAAAAGCCTGCCCTTCATCGGTGAGTTTGACTTTTCTGGATGAACGATCAAACAGCATGACGCCTACTTCCTGCTCCAGATCCTTAATTTGCTGGCTTAAGGACGGCTGGGCGGTAAACAGTTTTTCGGCAGCCTTGGTAAAACTTTGTTGCTGCGCCACAGTGATAAAATAGCGTAAATGTCGAAGTTCCATATCTTACTCTATCCAAAACACCACGTCATATTTGTATATGCAGTGAAAATATCTATAGGCAGATAGTTTATATGAATAGCTCTATAGCCTGCGCTGAATTTTGCCTAGACTCCTCAGCTAATAGATAGATTGTTCATGTAATAGCGACATTCATGGAGTATGTAATGGCACAGCAATATGACACCGATGTTTTGGTGATTGGTACCGGTCCTGCAGGTTCAACATTAGGTCTGGCCCTGGCCAATTATGGCATCAAAGTACAGCTATTTACCCAGTTTTAGCTGGTTGGCCAATAGCCCACGTGCACATATTACCAATCAACGTGCCATGGAGGTATTACGTGATTTAGGTATTGAAGAGCAGGTCAAAGAGATCGCTACACCTTGGGAGCAGATGGGTGAAAGCCTGATTACCACCAGTCTGGTCGGTGAAGAAATTGCCCGTTTAAGTGCCTGGGGTACGGGCGATGAACGTCATGGCGATTATATAAAAGGTAGCCCATGTCCTTTAGTTGATTTGATCCAGCCCAAAATGGAAGCCTTGCTGGTTAAGAATGCTGCTGAGCGTGGTGCGATTTATAATTTTAATACTGAATATCTGTCGCATGTGCAGGACGAAGCTGGCGTGACAGCCACTTTCCTCAACCGGATTACCAACACTGAATTTAGCTTGAGAGCGAAATATCTGGTGGGAATGGATGGGGCAAAATCCCGTGTGCTGGAACAGCTTGATTTACCTCTTGAAGGTATAATGGCACGAGCCGGCACAGTGTATGTGACCTTTAAAGCTGATCTTTCTCAATACGTGCAACACCGCCCTGCTATTCTGCAATGGATTGTCAATCCTGAAGCCAGCTTTGGCGACCTCGGTATGGGATTGTTACGTGCTATTACGCCATGGAATGAATGGATTATGGGTTGGGGCTTTGACATTTCCAAAGGCGAACCACAAGTGACTGAGGAACAGGTACGTGCCCGCCTGAATGCCTTCGTCGGTACTGAAGTTGAAGAAGTCGAGATTCAGAAACTGTCATACTGGTATGTGAACCAGACCTGGGCAACTGAATATTCTAAAGGCCGTGTATTCTGCGGAGGTGATGCAGTGCACCGTCATCCACCTTCAAGCGGATTAGGTTCAAATACCTGTATGCAGGATGCCTTTAATCTGGGCTGGAAACTGGCATATGCTGTGAAAGGCTGGGCTGTGCCTGCCCTGCTGGATTCCTATACGGCTGAACGTGCACCGGTGGGTAAGCAGATTGTGGCGCGAGCGAACCAGTCACGTTTTGATTATAAATACCTGAAAGAAGTCTTTGGTTTTGACAATGGTGTAACTACACAAAAACAAATGCTGGAACGTATTTTTGCTGAAACTGAGCAAGGTGCTGAAATCCGCAAAAAACTGTTTGAAGCTTTGGAAATTAAAAACTTCGAATTTAATGCCCAAGGTGTAGAGCTGAACCAGCGCTATAATTCAAATGCGGTGATTGCAGAATCTGAGCCTGAAGCTTTTGAAAAAGATGAGCAGCTTTATTTGCAAGCAACAACGCGCCCGGATGCCAAAGTGCCGCATACCTGGCTGATCAATGCCAAAGGTCAAAAGCAGTCCACGCTAGATATTACTGGTAAAGGTCGTTTTACTCTCCTGACGGGTTTATCTGGCAAAGGCTGGAAACAGGCGGCTGAAGCATTGAAACTGCCATATCTGGATGTGATTCAGATTGGTTCACGTGACTATCGTGATGTGTATGGCACCTGGAATGCAAAGTCTGAAATTCATGAATCTGGTGCAATCCTGGTTCGTCCAGATGGTTATGTAGCTTGGCGTTATCAGGACAATACTAATGATGCTTTTGATTATGAACATACGTTGAAAGCGGTATTAAAGCTGGTTCAATTAACTGTTTAATTTGATAAAAAAGACCATCGAAAGATGGTCTTTTTTATATTCAAGCCTCATCTAACTTAAGTTTTATCTCATAAAGTTCAGCATATACATCTATCGCTTTGATAATGTCATCTTTCTCAGTTTGAAAATCTGGCTCTGGTCTTCTATTTGTGTAACTATCTCTAATTACATCATCACTCAAGGCAATATATAAGTAAGTCGCTTTTTCACAATCAGTAAACTCATTATTAAATTCTTTTTGTTTTTTATGAATAAAGCTTAATTTATTATACTGAGCAATCACTATTACTTGTAAAGATTTTTCTAAATCAGCTTTTAATTCTTTTATACAATCAAATTTTTCAACTTCTTTAAAGATATGAATAAACTTTTTAGCTCTACTTTCTACCTTTGAAGGACCTGCTAACCCTCCTGACAATTCAGTGCTTGTTTGAATTAAAATGCGAAATAACTCTGTACGACCTTTTCTTAATTCTTTTAACTTAACTCCATTCCCTACAATTGAGAACTCCTGGACCTCAGCAGCAAAAGCTATTATTAATCCTATTGCGGCAAATCCTAGAGATAAAGTAACAAACTCAGCTCCTGAAAGTTTCTCAAGATCGATAAGAAGCCATAAACTACTCCCCATACCCAAAATGGCAACAATAAGTCCCCAAACGATATTTTTCTTCAATTTAATCAACCTAAATTTATTTTAGTTCAAACACTTATAACAAATTATAAATATACCTTATTTTCAAAGATTAAATCTAATTACCTACATTACGATATGGATATCGCCCGTCAGACTGTAAGACATGGACGTTCCATCAGTCTGACAAAGAATTTTGGTTACTTTACGAAATATATTTCTCATCCTTCAAAGTAACAATTCTATCTACACACCATACGTAAAAAGCCACCTCTCGGTGGCTTTTTCTAAATCTAAATATCAAGAACCCTGCATCAAACAACTGCCGAGTACAAACAATATTTGTAGGCTAACAACAAAGCCAAACAACCACCAACCTTTCTGACGCATTGTCGCCCTATCCATTATTCTAAATGTCTTTATCATGTCATCACCTCATACTTGAGAATTGATACTGAACCGATCTATTCCATCTTTCTTTTATAGTGCAATAAAGTTGTGCATAAAATATACCTTAACACTTTATCTATCATATGAAAGCAAAATTCAAACCAGATCAGCAGGAGAAATAAAATTAAAAAATCAAAATATTTAAAAAACAAAAAGCCACCCAAAGGTGGCAATTCATGAAGCTAGTCTAAATAAAAATCTTTATATTATCCAGCTATAAGTATTTCTACTAGATCATCTTACCTAAGTAAAGTATTAACAGGCCCGCCAAAATGGTCCTTCTGGACGCGGGAATTCACAGTTAAATGGTGAATTATTAAACCAGCCTGCATCAGTATCCCATTCCAATTCTGCCAGATTCAGTTGCTGCTGCTCGTTATATGCCTTAAACGCCATGTTATAACATGACTGGAAAGTTGGATTATTTACACGCGCCTCATATTGCTGGTCAAATTGGGTACGTTGTGCTGGAGGTAGCTGGCTAATGGTAGGTAGCTGAGACATAAGTTTAGCTGCTACAGGATCACATTGCTGAGCCATTTGTACTTGTAAGGCTAAACGTTTTTTCGCTTTTTCTTGTGCACGCTCCGCTTTTTGCTCGGGTGTCATCGCACAAGCAGCTAGAAATACACAAGTCGCTGTTAAACAAAACAGATTTATTCTTTTCATCTTGTGGACCCTCAGGGTTTTTAATTTTTCGAGTTTTAACAAATAGCTTACTCTTCTCATGCCTTTTTATATTTATGATTTTTGATAGTCTTATGGTTAATTTGTAACCTATCTATATATATTCAGTAGAATAATTAATAAATCATTCAGCTTTCTCTGAAAGCGGATATTCCAATAAAAAGGGCCGCTTTTGCGACCCTTTCTTGAAATTTAAAATGGATTAACCAATAAACTTACGTGCATTACGGAACATACGTAACCAGGCACCATCCTGATCCCAGTCTTCCGGTTTCCAAGAATGCTGAATCGCTCGGAAGTTACGTTCCGGATGTGGCATCATAATCGTTGCACGACCATCCTGCGACGTTACACCAGTAATACCTTCTGGTGAACCGTTCGGGTTCAATGGATACTGTTCAGTTGCATTGCCATGGCTATCGACATAACGTAAAACGACCTGATTCGATGCATTCAGTGCAGCAAAGTTTTCCGCAGTTGCAACTGCACGACCTTCACCATGCGCTACAGCGATCGGTAGAATCGAACCCTGCATATCTTGCAACAAGACAGAATTCGATTTTTCTACACGTACGTTGACTGCACGTGCTTCAAATACTTCTGACTTATTACGGTAGAAACGAGGCCAGTGTTCAGCACCCGGAATCAGTGGAGCCAATTGGGACAACATCTGGCAACCATTACAGATACCTAATGAGAAAGTTTCCTGACGGTTAAAGAATTTCTCAAACTGGTCACGTAACTTGGCATTGAATAAGACTGATTTTGCCCAGCCGCCGCCTGCACCCAGCACGTCACCATACGAGAAACCACCACAAGTTACCAAGCCTTCAAAATCATCCAGACTGATACGACCTGCCAGCAAGTCACTCATATGTACGTCAACCGTATTGAAGCCCACTTTGTCGAAAGCTGCGGCCATTTCTACATGACCATTCACGCCCTGCTCACGCAGAATTGCCATATTTGGACGACGCAAATTAATGAAAGGCGCTTCAACAGGTTCGTTTAGGTCGAATGTCGGTTGAGCAATAATACCTTGGTGTGCTTTATCAGTAATTAAAGCAAATTCCTGATCCGCCGTTTCCACATTGTCACGCAGGCGCTGGATTTGATGTGATACTTCAGTCCAGGCCACCTGTAGATTGCTACGTTCAAGTACCAGACCATTTACAAACAACTGGTCAGAGTTATTTACAGTACCCACCACTGTAATTGCATCTTTAAGCGTAGATGCTGCAACTTCAGCTTGTAATGCATCCCAATCTGCTTTCGAGATTTGCAGCACTGCACCGATTTCTTCAGCGAATAAGCTTTCAGTTGATTGATCTTCTAGTGCGACACCAAGACGTGAAGCGAACATCATTTCTGCAACAGTCGCAACCAAACCACCATCACCGATGTCATGGTATGCCTTGATCAAGCCACGGTTGTTCCAGTCTTGAACCAATGCGAAGAATGCTTTGAAGTCATCGAAGCTATCCACATCAGGCGTAACCGAACCAATCGCTTTGTATACCTGCGCCAGAATCGAACCGCCTAAACGGAACTGACCTTTAGACAGATCAATACGAACCAGTACAGATACAATATCTTTCAGTTCAGGCGTCAATGTCTTGCGTACATCAGTTACTGGTGCAAATGCAGTAATCACGCCTGACATTGGAGAAGTCACAGATTTGTCTTCACCTTCGTCATTCCAGGTGGTACGCATAGACAATGAGTCTTTACCCACCGGAATTGCAATACCCAGAGCCGGACACATTTCCATACCGATAGCTTTTACGCCTTCGAATAATGCCTGGTCTTCACCTTGTTGACCGGCAGCCGCCATCCAGTTTGCAGACAGTTTGATATCGCTGATTTTTTCAATCTTCGCAGACATGATGTTCGAGATCGATTCAGCAACTGATAAACGTGCAGACGCAGCAGGATTCAACAAGGCTACTGGTGGACGTTCACCCATTGCCATTGCTTCACCGGTGTAACCCACCAAGCTTGTTGTAGTCACAGCAGCATCCGCGACAGGAACCTGCCAGCGACCAACCATCTGGTCACGCGCAACCATACCGGTAATTGAACGGTCACCAATGGTGATCAGGAACGATTTAGAAGCAACAGTTGGATTCTTGATAACACGGTAGATTGCATCTTTCAGATCAGTGACTTTAGCCGCGTCAAAGTCATCGCCTTTGCGTTCAATCGTTTCATATGAACGACTCATACGTGGCGTACCACCAAGCATCACCTGCATTGGCATATCCACCGGCTTGTTGCCGAACAATGGATCTTCAACGGTTAAATGACGTGCTTCAGTCGCTTCACCCAGTACTGCAAACGGACAACGTTCACGCGCACAGATCGATTCAAATAATTCTAAAGAAGATGGACGAATCGCCAAAACATAACGTTCTTGCGCTTCGTTTGACCAGATTTCCATTGGAGACATACCTGGCTCAAGCGATGGAATCTTACGCAGATCCAGCACTGCACCAAGCTCGTGGTCATTCACCAGTTCAGGCATGGCATTGGAAATACCACCCGCGCCTACATCATGCACCGACACGATTGGGTTGTGATCTTCCATGCGCCAGCAGGTATCAATCACTTCTTGGCAACGGCGTTCCATTTCCGGATTTTCACGTTGTACCGAAGCAAAGTCCAGGTTCTCGCCCAATTTACCGCTGTCTACAGAAGACGCTGCACCACCGCCTAAACCAATAAGCATGGCTGGACCACCAAGAACGATCAATAAATCGCCCGGCTGAATCGGATCTTTTTCAACGTGATCCGGACGGATATTCCCGTAACCACCGGCAATCATGATTGGCTTATGGAAACCTTTAACATCGCCATTGACGTTTTGTTCAAAGGTACGGAAGTAACCGTTTAATGCAGGACGACCAAATTCGTTGTTAAACGCTGCACCACCCAATGGGCCTTCAATCATAATTTGAAGTGGAGATGCCATACGAGATGGTTTGCCGTAGTTTTCTTCCCAAGGCTGTTCAAAGCCTGGAATATTCAGGTTAGAAACAGTGAAACCTGTTAAACCTGCTTTTGGTTTACCACCCCGACCAGTTGCGCCTTCATCACGGATTTCACCGCCTGAACCTGTCGCAGCACCGGCAAATGGTGCAATCGCAGTCGGGTGATTATGCGTCTCTACCTTCATCAGGATATGTGCAGCCTGACTCTTGTACTTATAAACGTGTTGTCCACTATTTTCCAGGGTTGGATAGAAACGTTGCGTATCAAAACCCACAATCACTGAAGCGTTGTCTTTATAAGCTGACAATACGTCTGTTGGTGATTCTTTATACGTATTTTTGATCATCTGGAACAATGACAATGGCTGAACTTCACCATCAATTGTCCATTCTGAACCGAAGATTTTATGACGGCAATGCTCAGAGTTGGCTTGTGCAAACATCATCAGTTCAATGTCATTCGGATTACGACCCAGCTTGATGAAAGCTTCAGTCAGGTAATCAATTTCGTCCATTGATAATGCGAAACCAAATTCATTATTGGCTTTAACCAGCGCTTCTTTACCTTCCCCCAGAATATCAATGGAGTTCAATGGTTTGGGCGCCGTTTCCACAAATAATACCGCTGCATCTTCAATCGCGTTGAATACGCTTTCGGTCATACGGTCGTGCAGGACCTGTAGAGCCTCTTTGGAAAGCTCTTTTGTGCCTTTCAAAGTAAATAAAACGCCGCGTTCTAAACGATGAACCGGCGTATTACAGTTTTTGAAAATATCCGTCGCTTTAGAGGACCAAGGAGAGATGGTTCCGACGCGCGGTGTGACTAAAATCTGAATTTCATCACTTGCAGCCTGGTGCAATTCAAAAGATTGACCATCGTTGAGAAGCTGTAAAGCTGATTGCTGTTGTTGCTCGCTGAGCGCTTGGTCAAAGAGGTAGACCCATTGACTTTCAATTGATTGAACAGAACTAATTGACGTCAAACGCGATAATAGTTGAGTTTTCTTAAAAGAAGAATGTGCGGGTGCACCGGCAACGATAAACATGCTGATTTTGGCTCCACGGGATGGTCTGAACAACCATGCCACAATGTGACTTGAGAGAGCGCATATTCTACTGTGAAATAAGGAAATCGGCTAGATGCCAAATCAGAAAACTATAGCTGAAATACCCTGGACTTTTAAAAAATTTTGTTTATTTTCAGTCAGGAAAATTGAATGTAGTCGCACAGGTTATCACATTTTTTTAAAGAAAAATCAAAACCAGTTCAGAATAATTTTATATATAAAAATTGTATTATTTTTCAACAACAATCATGACAAATTCTTGTTCAGATTGTATGGCTATAACTTGCCAAAACTCCTGTATAAAACAGAATAAAATACTTAAGAACCAGGTTTTTCATGAAGTTCTATTTTTGCACGCTGTTTTTAATTATTTTGATTGACTCTCACCTTTCACCCTCAAGATTAGAAAATTGGTTAAAGGTCTTCTGCCGTTCTGCACTACAAGGAACAGTTCTCTGCCCATCTCCTCCATTAGGGCACTAGAGGCAAATTACCACCCTCTATAAACGAATAATTAATACTGAGTGGTATTTTAATTTAACATAATCTTCAGAACAAAAACCGAACATCTATTCTCATCTTCTAAAAGAATAAAAATAAAATTCCTTATTTGATCCTTTTATTTTTTCATATTTGATGTTTATCTTCTTAGATCATAATTAAGTAAAATTTACTGATCTAAAAGACCAAAGATTATATCGATAAAATTACCCCATCATATCCAATATTTTGAAATTTCATCACTTATTCATTAGTTCTATTATGCGTAAAAAGCACAATATAAATAGCAAAACACCACTCGTATTTATGAAAAAATTTACCAGTAATTATGAGGACTATCTAAAAAAATAATGAAGAAATGATTAATAATAAAATTTTGTTACCTTTTTTATTTAATCCGTATTCTCAGTTTTTATTTAACTCAAAAATTTTAAAATAAATATTTGTAATTGCTAAAAAAATGACAAAAAAATATTTTTTTATTCAAAGGTAAGAGTAACGAGCTTACATCTCTATATCAGCCAGAAATCTTACAAAATAGATACTTCATCAGTAAATTTGATGATTTTATGTTAGGCTCTTGCTCCATTGCTGAGAAAACGTCCAAATTCCGGGCCTGGCAATGGTTTTTCCTTTCTGCTGTAGAGATGAATATAAATTCTATATTCGGACACTCACTTTTTGATGTTCTATAGCTTCACTGCTCTGTCTATTTTAGAGCCTTAATCTGTCACCAATGATTTAACTTTCAAAAACAAAAGGTGACCCGCTTAAGGAGTATGTATGTTTCAGTTCACTAGTACAGCAACTGTACTATTGATGGTGCTTTTCTATGGCATCACCTTTCTACTATCGTTACGCATTAAACAGAAAAATGAAAATGTCGATGGCTACATGGTTTCGAATGGCTCCATCGGATTTGGAATGTCTGCTGCCAGTATGACCGCCACCTGGATCTGGGCTGCCTCGTTTTATGCAGCAGCTTCATCCGGATATACATACGGCGTGTCTGGTGCCCTCCACTATGGTTTGTGGGGTGCGCTGATGATTTTATTTATCTATCCCTTTGGCAAGCGCTTTCGTGAACTGGCACCTAATGCACATACTTTGGCAGAAATCATGCATGCCCGGCATGGCAATCAAAGTCAGATGATTCTGGCAGGTTCCAATATTGTGGGTAGCGTGATCAGCCTGATGGTGAACTTTACCGCTGCCGGGGCACTGGTTGAAATTTTATCTCCTTTAAGCTTTATCCATGGCGTGCTGATTACTGGTATCGGTGTACTGTCCTATACCCTCTGGTCGGGGTTCCGTTCCTCAGTCTTTACCGATTTTGGTCAACTGGTGGCAATGATTGTCGCGGCTGTGATCATTATTCCAACCTTATTCTTTACCTTAGGTGGGCCATCCCTGTTTCAAAGCGGAATTCATCACCTGCAACCGGAACAGCTGGATTTTTTCTCTAAAACAGCCTTTTTGGAACAAGGCGCACCATTTTTTGTTGCCGTATTGGCCTATGCGATTGGTAATCAGACCATTGCCCAGCGCCTGTTTGCAGTCCGTGAAGACCTGATCAAACCGAGTTTTATCACTGCAACCATTGGTTATGCTGCAATTGTCATTGGTCTAGGCATGCTTGGATTACTGGCACTATTTGCAGGTATTCAACCCATTGATGGCAACCTGAATAACCTGATTCCACAAATGGCAGCGACTTATCTTTCGCCATTTATGGTCGCGCTGTTATTCATCATGGTGATTGGAGCCCTGTCTTCTACCGCTGACTCGGATCTGTCTGCTCTGTCTGCGATTGTCATGACGGACATTTATGGCAAACAGATTGCGAAAAACCGCCCTGATCCAAAGAAAATGCTATTTATTGGCCGTATGACCATGATCGTTGCCACCATGCTTGGAATTTTGATTGCCACCTTGAAATTTGACATTTTGTCGATGCTGATTTTTGTGGGTGCGCTTTGGGGCTCTATTGTATTCCCGGTGATTGTCAGCCTGTATTGGGACAAGGTGAATGCCCGGGCCTTTAACTGGTCAGTGGGCCTGGCATTTTTCAGCTTTCTGATAGTACGTTTTGAATGGCTTCCGATTCAGGGATTGATCGCACTTGGCTTTGAACTCGTTGCGACCCTGGGGATTGGTGTGGTGCTGGGTTTGATGACCTTTGGTTTCTTCGGCAAGAAAGTGGGTCTGGTCGTTGGCATATTGGCCAGTATTGGCTTCATGCCATGGACCATCGGCTTCTTGCGTGAATACGGCACCTTGTTAAGCTCACTGACAGCGTATGGCAGTAGTGCGCTGGTATGTACTGTGTTGACGCTACTCTACAGCAAAGAAAAATTTGATTTTAAGCAAATCAACAAGATGGTGATTGAATTTCACCAGCTATCTGAGAAAAGTAAATAAGGAGATTTCAGATGACAAGTCAATTATTGACCCTATATGTACTTTTTTGGCCATTAGTGGCAAGCCTGGTCCTGTTCACGATTTGCCTGAATGTCTATAAAGACACACAACAGGCCAAGAAGAATGGTAAAGAGCTAATCTGATTCTTTACCGTATAAAAAGCAGGTTTAATAGCCTGCTTTTTTATTGTTCATTTGATAGTTTCAATTTTTAATTCTCAGTCTTTTACAGCTGGCTAAAATAACCATATGCAGCATGACAATTCATGTCGCACTGCCCTAGTGCCCGAACCAGTTTTTTGGCATGATGCAAATAGTGGATCACTGAATAATGATAAATGACTCAAATGCGTTGGTTAGAACTGCTTTCGACAGTTCGGATTGGTAGTAAAAAGCAGAGCACTGAACTGGCACGCAGCCCGTTTCATAAAGATTATGACCGTATTATTTTTTCGCAAAGCTTCCGGCAATTAAACCGCAAAACCCAAGTCCATCCACTGACCCAGCATGATGGTATTCATACCCGTTTGACCCATTCGCTAGAAGTCTCCTGTATTGGCCGTTCACTCGGTATGCTGGCTGCAGAGAAAATCAAAGATAATTTACCTGCCTGGATTTCTCCGGCTGATGTCGGTGCCATCATTCAGGCCGCCTGTCTGGCACATGATATCGGTAATCCACCTTTTGGGCATGCCGGTGAATACGCCATTCGGGAATGGTTTGACGATGCATCTCATACCGACTTTTTAAAAGATTTGAGTCCTGAACAGGAAGCCGATGTACGCCAGTTTGAAGGCAATGCCCAAGGCCTGCGCCTGCTGACCAAGATCGATTACCATCCTTATGATGGCGGCATGCGCCTGACCTATGCCACGCTCGGTGCCTATCTTAAATATCCGTGGCTCTCTGAGGCGATTGACCCGACTGGCAACACCCCTGCCAGCCGACGTCCTAAATTTGGTTGTTACCAGTCTGAAAAAGAGATTTTGCAGGAAATTGCTGAACAGCTAGGATTAATCCAGCTTGGTGAATATCATTATTGTCGTCATCCGCTGACCTATCTTCTAGAAGCTGCGGATGATATCTGCTATGCCCTGATTGATCTGGAAGATGGTATTAGCCTGAATATGCTCAGTTACACCGAAGTCGAGCCAGTTTTCCTGAACTTGCTGGGAGAATATGGCACACCTGAAGAAATCAATCTGCCTAATACCACCTGGCAACAAAAAATTGCCGCCTTACGTGGTCGGGTCATGAAACGTCTGGTAGATGAAGTCACCACAGCCTTTGCCCGACATCAGCAGGAAATTCTGATGGGCCAATTGCAAGGCTCATTGCTGGGTTATTGTAGTGCCGACATTGAGATTGGCATTAACCGGGCCAAAGAACTGGCGCGAGACAAGATCTTCGAACATCCGCAAAAAGCCGGTCTGGAAATTATCGCGCATCAAAGTCTGCAAACGATTCTGGATGCCTTTATTCCACTGACCACGCCGCACAAAACTTTAAGCTTTAAAGAGCAGCGTTTAATGGCTATTTTAAAACGCTCGGGTGCGCAGTTTAGCGCTGATCATTATGACAACATTATGCAGGTGCTAGATATTGTCTCCAAGTTCTCGGATCATCAGGCTTATAATCTGGCGCAGGAACTGCATGGCAATAAAGCCGGGTTACTCTAATGCGAACGAGCGCCTGATGAAAATCTCAGCAAAATCACTGCTTTTAACTGATAGAGTTTTGCCTTTATCAAAAATGCTGACTACTATGCCTGTATTAAATTTGAGTATATAAAAAATGATTGGATGCCTGATTGGGGAAGTGCTGGCGCTGGAAGCACCGACTGTTTTATTAAATGTGAACGGCGTAGGTTATGAGATTGACACCCCTTTAACCACTTTCTGTCAGTTGCAAAAAGGCCAGAAAATTACCCTGTGGACCCATCTGGCTGTTCGTGAAGATGCCCAGTTACTTTATGGCTTTATCAATGCGCAAGAAAAAACCATTTTCCGTACCTTATTAAAGGTGAACGGCGTTGGTCCGAAAATGGCGCTTGGTATCCTTTCCACTTTAAGTGTGGAAATGCTGATCCACACCGTTGAACATGAAGATATCAATACTCTGGTCAAGGTTCCGGGGGTGGGTAAAAAGACTGCAGAACGCCTGATGATTGAATTACGTGACCGCTTTAAAGCCATGGCTTCAGGTGCTGCACCAAGTAATTCAACTGCACCACAAATTCAGTTTATGAGTAATTCAGCCGTGGCTGAAGCGGAAGCAGCATTACAGTCGTTGGGCTATAAACCTGCTGAAGCACAAAAACTGGTGAATGCTGCCAAAGGTGAATTTACTGAAGCCAGCGATATTATCCGCGCTGCATTAAAGTCGATGAATAAGTAATAGCACAGATACTGGATATAGAATTTATGCCAGTATCAGAATCTGCCTAGCGACATGGATGTCGCCTGCTAAACTGTGCGATCAGGATGTAGCATCAGTTTAACAAATGGGTTTTGTTACTTTTGCCCAGTCAAAAGTAAGAGCATGCCGACTTAATGGCATAGAAATTCCAAGAGCATTTTGAGGCTATGACTTTATTCACCTCAAATAAACCATAGAGATTAACTCAAAAGATGCAAGACCGTCTCATCAGTGGTTCTGAAAAACCCGAAGATCACTTTGATCGTGCCATCCGTCCGACTTCCCTAGATGACTATATCGGTCAGCCGGTGGTCCGTGAGCAAATGGAAATTTTCATTGGCGCAGCCCGTGGCCGTGAAGAAGCTCTCGATCACACGCTGATCTTTGGCCCGCCAGGTCTGGGTAAAACGACATTGGCCAATATTATTGCCCGTGAAATGGGGGGCAATCTCAAGTCAACCTCTGGCCCGGTACTAGAACGTGCCGGTGATTTAGCAGCCATGCTAACGAATCTGGAAGAAGGCGATGTCCTGTTTATTGACGAGATTCACCGTCTTTCACCGGTCATTGAAGAAATCCTGTATCCGGCGATGGAAGATTATCAACTCGACATCATGATTGGTGAAGGCCCGGCTGCCCGTTCGATTAAACTGGATTTACCGCCATTTACCTTGGTAGCAGCCACCACACGTGCCGGTCTACTCACCTCTCCGCTGCGTGACCGTTTCGGAATCGTGCAACGTTTAGAGTTTTATTCGGTTGAAGATTTAACCCATATTGTCAAACGTTCAGCCAACTTGATGGATGTACCGATGACTGGAGATGGCGCAAAGGAAATTGCCCGTCGCTCACGAGGTACACCGCGTATTGCTAACCGATTGTTACGTCGAGTTCGTGATTACGCTCAGGTCAAAGGAACGGGGGAAATCAATCAGGATATGGCCCAACGTGCTTTAGATATGCTCAAAGTCGATAAAAATGGTTTAGACACACTCGATCGTCGTTACTTGTCAATGTTGCTTGAGCGTTTTGATGGTGGTCCTGCCGGTGTTGAAGCCTTGGCTGCTGCCATGGCAGAAGATTCTGGTACGTTGGAGGATGTGATTGAGCCTTACTTGATTCAGCAAGGTTATGTGATGCGTACTGCGCGTGGTCGTATCGCTACCAATATGGCGTATTTGCAGTTTGGGATGACGCCACCTGAATCGAAATAGAAGTGGTAATAAAAGCAGCTTAGGCTGCTTTTTCATTTATTATTATTTTAAATTCCTCACCAATCATACGACTATAGACTCCCAATACACCCAACCTATCTTTATTTTCTAATGAATTAATATGTTCATTAGAATCAGAATAAAGCTCCTTGCTTATTTCATCAGTATCTCGAACTATTCCTGTTTTTTATATTTAGTAAGAGCTTCTTTTGAGCTTATATTGAGATATTCCTTTTTGGTATCTTGAGCTGTTTGATTGAAAAAATCAGAAAAATGAATAATTTTATTATCTGTGAGGGCATAGGATTCAAGAAATAAAGCAATATGACTCGTCAATATGACACTTTCTTCAATCAACAAAGAAATTTGATCTAAACATTTTCCTGCCTCGGTTTTATCATCTATCTTTACATTTTTGGGAAAATGTAAATATTTCTCTTGAAATCTATCGAGTTTAAACAGTAACTCTATATTTTTTGACATATAACTCTGCGCTAGCAGTCTAAAACTATCAATCCATTGTACTTTTTGGAGGTTTTTTTGCTCTCTATCCTGTAGAACTAATTGTTGATTAAATAGCTTACTGTTTAAATCCAATGCAGTTGTTTCAGATGATTTAATTTGCTCAACCACAGTTTTAAAAGACATTTCTGTCAATTTAAAACTTTTCCGTCCATACCAATAAGCTAACAAAGTCGCTAAACTGCCTAAAATTAAAGCGATAATTATAGATAAAGCGAAAGATAATATTGCTATGGTATCTGTTGAATGTTGCACATCTAAATACACTTTCTGATCTTTTGGCTGCTGTAAAACCACAGCTTGAGTTTGTTGTTCTTGCACGTTTCCCCACATATTTTAATTTGATTATTTATTTCTTACATACTAAACAGTTTCAGCCGCTTACAAAAGAAAAAGCCAACTGACCATGTCTAAATCAGTTGGCAAAAGCACAAACCTATTTTTCTAAGTTTTATTCAAAAATTATTTCGCGTCTTTTTTAAACTCCTTAAAATCCGCTTTACGAATCATGGCATGAATACCTTTGGTTCGATCGACCACTTGTGACACTTCAAAGTCAGTCGCAGCACTTAAGTAGGCATAGGCAATTTCTTCAGAAATGCCATATTCATTGACCAGAAAACGGATCGCTTCACGGGTGGATTTACGCATGGCTTCATCTAAGTCTTCATCCAGACCCGGCGTAATCCAGAATTCAGCATTTTCAGCCAGCGGCTGTTTAATCTCTGCACCTGGAATTTTATCCTTGCCAGATTTAAGTAAAGTGAATTTTAAAGTCGCACGCGCCGATCCTTCCAAGGCAGTTAAAGCCACCTCGCCATCGCCTTGTACAAAGTGACTATCGCCTGTATAGAATAAAGCACCTGGCACTTGTACAGGATAATAAGCCGTAGCCCCTGCTCCTAATTCATTAATGTCGATATTCCCGCCATAAAATGATGGCGGCACAGAGTGCACAGGCTCACTGGTATTTGGTGCAACGCCCATCGTGCCCATAAACGGATTCAGCGGGAAACGTATCGCTTTGCCAGATTCAGTTTTTAAAACGCCTTCCCATACGCCATCAGCATTTTTCTCAATTGGGGTAAAAATGGACACGTTGCCATAAGCCTCAGGATTGGCTGGAGATGCATGCTCATGTTTCTGACGTTTCGGAAATTCGGGTAAGGTTCCTTTGCCATGACGGTTTGAAATCACGCCATAAGGCACACGCGGTTCAACTTTTAGAATCTCTACCTTTAGAATATCGCCCGGCATTGCCCCTTCTACATAGACAGGCCCGGTAATAATGTGTGGTCCATCTTTATGGAAATCATGTTTTAACTTGGAATTCGTGATCAGCTTGGCTTCGTCCAATACATGCTCAGGCTTGACACCTTTTGAGGTGAAATATTTCTCTGCATTACGGCCCTGATCCTCTAGCAGCCCTTCATGTGAAACTGTATCGAAAGTAACTGTGCTACCTGAAGGGACAGTTAAAACAGGTTTTGCATCTTTATTTGGCAGATAACCCCACGTAATCGTATTCAAGGTACTCGGCACATAATAATGACCTTTATATTCACCACTTTTGAGTAATGTCGGTTTATTTTCCAGCTGTTTTAGTATTTTAAAGTCTTCAGCCCATATGCTTGTCGAAATAAAACTTAAGCTTGAAGCCACTGCCAGAGATAAAGCCAAAGGTTTTAACATGTGTTCAATTTCCGTCATAAAAAATATTACGGAAGAGTGAATGCAATCTAAATGCCAAAATTATTTTAAGACGTTAAAAAATCTTCACTTCATCCAGGCTATAGATATAAATGGAATCATTTTTTCTTTTTCCTAATCATTTTTCATGTGGTTATTTTTATTAGTCTCATACCTTATAAATATAAAAAATCAATTTGGATACATATCTTTACAATGTAAAAGAGCAAATAAAGCTCTTTGAGAACAGCTATTAACATCCAGAATACCTTTAAAGTATCAAAAAATACTTAGAGGGTTTTGCTTGAATTTAGATCAGTATGCCATCCTAAAGAATCACTTTAACCGTTTAAAATTCTTAAGGTTCTCCCGAAGTATGAACATGTATAAGCAGATCTCCTTTTGTCTCCCTCTTCTTTTCTGTAGCCAGTTCAGCCTGGCCGACTGGATTGATGATTCTGTACAAGCTGCTGAAGCACACACCATCAAATTACGCCAGCATATCCACCAGCATCCTGAACTGGGCAACATGGAATTCAAAACCTCGGAACTGGTCCAAAAAGAATTAAAATCCTACGGTATTGAAGTACGTAAAGGCTATGCCAAAACCGGTGTAATCGGTGTATTAAAAGGTGCAAAACCCGGCCCTGTGATGGCCTTACGTGCAGATATGGATGCCTTACCAATTAAAGAAACTGCACCCGTGCCTTTCGCCAGTAAACAAAAAGCGATTTATCAAGGCAAAGAATCTTATGTGATGCATGCCTGTGGCCATGACGCGCATACCGCCATGTTATTGGGTGCAGCCAAAGTGCTGGCCGCCAATAAAGATAAAATTGCGGGTACAGTGGTGTTTGTATTCCAGCCGGCTGAAGAAGGTGGTGCAGATATTGATAACTTTACTCATGGCGATCAGATTGGTTCCCGCAAAATGATTGCCGATGGTGCCTTGAACAGTCCAAAACCTGAAGTGATTTTCGGGATGCATGTAATGGCAGGCATGCCAAGTGGCAATATCTTCTACAAAGATGGTGCGATTTTGAATAGTGCCGATCATCTACGTATTCAGGTCAATGGCAGTCAGGTACATGGTTCCATGCCTTGGGCAGGTAAAGACCCGATTTACGCTTCTGCCCAGATGGTGACCAATTTACAAAGTCTGATCAGCCGTAAAGCTGACCTGACCAAAGGGATGGGGGTGGTGAGTATCGGTAGTATTCAGGGTGGCACCACCGGTAACGTCATTCCAGATCAGGTCAATATGGTCGGTACCATCCGTTCCAATAGTGAAGATGTGCGTCAGGGCATTTTAAAAGACTTGCCAAAAATGCTGGAACACAATGCCGCTGCCAATGACGTCAAGGTGAAAGTCGAAATTGCACCTTATGCACCGGTAACCACCAATGATAAAACCTTGACTGAATTAATGCGCCCGACATTGGCGAGCGTGCATGGTGAAGATAAATTGCATGTTTTAGATAACAATGCCAGCGCCAGTGAAGACTTTGCTTACTATGGCCAGCTTATGCCATCGCTCTTCGTATTTGTCGGTGCCACGCCAGCAGATCAGGATCAGGCAAAAGCCGCACCGAACCACAACCCGAATTTCATTGTCGATGATGTGACCTTGAAAACCGGTGTCGAAAGCCATATCCGTTTTATTCTGGACTATCCAAAAGTGGCCGAGCAGGTTCAGGCCAACTGGAAACAGAAAGATAAAAGTTAATCCTCTGCTACAAAAAATGCGCGGCTCAATAGACTCGCGCATTTTAGTATCTGCTGCTGTTTCATAAATGAGCTGTTAATTGCGCTCTACCCTAACTTACCCACTTTCATCCAGATTTGACATCTTGTGCCATTGGTCTCAAAACTCACAATGCTAAACTTTGAGCCGCTAAATTGCTTGACTTTTGGCAGGAATCCGGCAAATTCTAAGCCTCCTCCTGCATCTAAAAAAACAAGCAAAAATTTCGAAAATCTGCATGGAACAAAACTATGGCGAATCACTTTGAATTCAATATCCGCGTTTATATTGAAGATACTGATGCGGGTGGCATTGTCTATCACGCCAATCATATTCGCTATATGGAACGTACCCGTACCGAATGGTTACGTGCCGCTGGAGTGAGCCATTACTGGCATCAGACAGACTACAACTTTGTGGTGCATAAAATTAATGTTAAATATATGCGTCCGATCCTGATGGATGACTTAATTACTGTTACAGCACGTGTTATTTCATGTAAAGCTTCATCATTTGTATTGCAACAAAATATTTATCGTGGTGAAATCATGCTTGCATCAGGTGAGGTTGAGTTGGCATGTATCAGTGCAGAGATGCGACCACGTCGACTCCCGGATGAAATCCGCGAACTAATTCAAAAAGAATTGGAACAAGACTAAAAAAATTTATTGGCACACGTAACAACTATGGCGACTCAGTTAGAATCATCTCTTCAAGTTTCAGATCTTATTTTACAAGCAAGCCCTGTCGTACAACTGGTGATGCTTTCTCTGCTGTTAGCCTCAATATATAGCTGGTATCTGATTGCCAGGCTCTACATGAGTTATAAAAAAGCCCAGACCGATGATGAACATTTCCAGAAAATCTTCTGGTCTGGTGCTGAACTGAATACTCTGTATAACAATGCACAACTTAATTCTAAACGTACCGGCCTTGAAGATATTTTCTATCAGGGTCTGGGCGAATTCCTGAAACTGAAAAAACGCCATGCGCCAACTGCCCAGTCGATTGAAGGAACAGAACGTATTCTGCGTGTCGGTTTAAGCCGTGACCAAGGTCATCTGGAACAAGGTCTGGGCGCATTGGCGAGTATTGGTTCGGTCGCGCCTTATGTCGGTCTGTTCGGTACAGTCTGGGGCATTATGAATGCCTTTATTGGCCTGGCAGATGTCGATCAGGTAACGCTAGCCACAGTCGCACCCGGTATTGCCGAAGCACTAATTGCAACAGCGATCGGTCTGTTCGCAGCTATTCCAGCGGTATTGGCTTTCAACCATTTTACGGCCAAAGGTGAAACGGTCTACTCTGACCGTGCGCTGTTTGCCGAAGAAATGGTAGCGCTATTGCAACGTCAGTCTGTGGGCGTAACTCAGGACAAAGACTAATGGCGATTCAAGGTTCAGGACGCTTTCAGCGTATTAAAAAGCCACTGAAAAGTGACATGAATGTGGTGCCGTATATCGATGTCATGCTGGTACTTCTGGTGATCTTTATGGTCACGGCCCCGATGATTACCAGCGGCATCAAGGTCGATTTGCCTCAGGCCAACGGTTTGCCGATCGAATCCAAGGATGCGCCGACAATTGTCACACTCAAAGAAGATGGTTCATATTATCTAGAATATAAAAATCAGGCGACTGGTCCGGTCACACTGGAAGAATTAACCCGTACGCTTGTTGATGCACAAACCCAGGCACAAAATGAAAACAAGGTGCTGAATGTCGTGATCAATGGCCATAATACCCGTCCTTATGGTGAGGTCATGGCCTTGATGTCGAGCCTGCAAGATGCTGGCCTTTCTCAGGTCGGTTTACTGACCAAACCCCTAGAATAAAGTATGAAAAATTATCAGAAACCGCCCTTTCAAAAAAAAGCAATTGCGATTGGATTTACGCTCGGCATCCATGCAGTGGCTTTGGTGGGCCTGCTTTTTCTAGGGATGAGTAAACCCCCTGAACCACCGAAACAGATTAAAACTGTTCTGATCAAGCCAGAGGAGCTCAAGCCGGTCACTCGTGAAGAAACTGAATTTGAGGAGACTGCACATAACAATGTTGCAGAAGAAATCACTCAAACGGCAGAACCTAGTATAGAACCCGCTCCTGTCATTCCAACTGCAGCCCCTGCTGTACCTGTTACTCCACCTGCGCCAAAAGTCGATACACAAAAAGCCAAGCAGGAACTGAAAGCGGCAGAGGCAGCACAAGCCAAGGCTGCGCAGCAAGCAGCTGAAGCAGCAAAACGTGCCCAAGCCGCTGAACAGGCAGCAGCCAAAGCTAAAGCAGAGGCAGCGCAAAAATCCAAGGCGGAAGCCGAAGCTGCACGCCAAGCTGAACTGGATGCACAGCGCAAAGCCGATGCTGCACAAAAAGCCAAACTGGAAGCACAGAAAAAAGCAGAGGCTGCATCGAAAGCCAAAGCAGAGGCTGAGGCCAAACGTAAGGCCGATGCTGCAGCAAAAGCCAATAATGATGCAGCAGCGAAACGTAAAGCAGATGCTGATGCAAAAGCCAAAGCGGACGCAGCCGCTAAAGCTAAAGCCGATGCAGCGGCAAAAGTTAAAGCTGACGCGGCAGCTAAGGCTAAAAATGATGCAGAGGCGAAACGTAAAGCGGACGCTGATGCGAAAGCCAAAGCAGATGCAGCAGCTAAAGCCAAAGCTGACGCGGATGCCAAACGTAAGGCAGAGACTGATGCGAAGGCCAAATCGGATACCGCTGCAAAAGCTAAAGCCGACGCAGACGCTAAACGTAAGGCAGATGCAGAAGCCAAAGCTAAAGCGGATGCCGATGCGCGAGCCAAGGCAGATGCAGAGGCCAAAGCATCCGCTGCCAAACAGGCTGCTGAAGAAGCGGCACAGAAAAAAGCGGAATCGAAACGGATTGCATCCACCGCAAAACGTGATTTTGAAAATAAAATCAAACGTGCCTGGGATACGCCAGTAGGTTCTTCAGGTCAGAAAGCGACTGCTCGTGTCACCCTAAGCGATAATGGTTCTGTGGTTTCTGTCATCGTGAATTCGAGTGACCCGGACATGAAAGCCAGTGTAGAAGCTGCAGTACGTGCTGCTGCTCCTTATCCAATGCCTTCCGATCCGGATGCCCGCCGTGAAGCACGAAGTTTTACTTCAACCTTTACAGCTCAATAAAAAAACCAGCCGTCATCAAGAACAGGTGTTATGGCTGATTTTTTAAGTTAAACTTCAATTGAAATAGCTTAAACAATATTCACTTTTCATAGTGTCATAACAGTTGAGTGAGAAATTCTGGGTTTTGTTCGTATCAATTCATGCGATGATGTAGCCCGATCACTTATAGAATAACTCCGTTGATTTGAGTAAATAACGAATGATGGAAAAAACTCGCAAACACCTGCTCTGCCTTGCAGTCCTAACCAGCTTGGGCATAATCATTACTACCCAGTCACAGGCTCAGCTACATCTGGAAATTACCAAAGCGCCGGAAGCTGCGCCGAAAATTGCCATTGTGCCTTTTAGCCAGGACCAGAGTATTTACCCTATTGTAGAAAATGACCTGAATCGTTCTGGCAGATTTACCAGCGCTTCAAAAAATCTGCCTGCTACTGCCGCAATGAATACTCCGAATGCAGAAGCATGGGCAAGCGCAGGTGTTCCCTATGTAGTGACCGGTTCTTCCAAGACCAATCCCGATGGCTCTTTTAGTATTCAGTATCAACTGTATGATGTGGAAAAAAGACAGTATCTGCTCAATGAACTGTTGACTGTGCCGGCTTCGCGCACCCGTCAGGCAGCGCATATGATCAGTGATGCCATTTATCAGGCATTAACCGGTATTCCTGGAGATTTTAGCGGTCGGATTGCTTATGTGCTGCGTAACCCGGCAACCCCTGAGCAACGTTATACCCTACAGATTGCCGATACGGATGGTGAACAGCCAAAAACAATTTTGACTTCCCGTGATCCGATTTTATCACCAGCCTGGACACCGGATGCGAAAAAGATTGCCTATGTATCTTTTGAAACCAAACGTCCAGCCATTTATGTACAGGATCTGGCGACCGGTCAACGTGAAAAGCTGGCCAGTTTCCGTGGCTTAAACGGCGCACCGAGTTTCTCGCCAGATGGCAAGAGCATGCTGTTTACTGCTTCCATGCACGGCAACCCGGAGATCTACCAGATGAATCTGGAGACACGCCAGTTAAAACGCATGACCAATGACAGTGCCATTGATACCGAAGCGCGTTATTCACCAGATGGCAAATCCTTTATTTTTACGTCAGATCGTGGTGGTTCTCCACAGATCTACCGTTATGATTTTAATGGTGAAAGTACCAAACGTTTGACGTTCCGCGGTGCCTTCAATGCCCGTGCGACTCTAAGCGCAGATGGCAAGAAACTTGCACTGGTTCATCGCCCAAGTGGCAGTAATTATAAAGTGGCCGTACAGGATATTAGCTCAGGTGTGACCAACATCCTGACTCCGACCAGCCTGGATGAATCACCAAGCTTCTCGCCAAATGGTCAGATGGTGGTCTATGCCACACGCGAAGGTAATCGTGGATTATTATCCATTATGTCGTTAGATGGTCGTTTCCGTATGAATCTGCCAAGCGAAACTGGTGAAGTTCGTGAACCCGCTTGGGCACCAAAATAATAGTTGAATACTTAAAACCGCTTTAACCCATAATCAACTTCATGGAGATGAAGAATGAACAAAGTAAAATTATTTGCATTGCCTTTGCTTGCAGCCGCTGTGGTCATGACAGGTTGCGCCAGCCGTAAACCTGCTGCTGAAGTTCAGACGGGTAATCTGGATACGACCGGTACGACTACGGTTAACACTCAGGGTCTGAGCGAAGATGCAGCATTAAATGCACAAAACCTGGCGGGCGCATCAGCCAAAGGTGTTACTGCAGAAAATAAGGCCTATCTGGCAAAACGTGTGGTTCATTTTGACTATGACAGTAGCGAATTGAGCAATGATGATATTCGTACTTTGCAGGCACATGCCCAGTTCCTGATGGCCAATGCCAATTCACGGGTAGCCTTAACTGGTCATACGGATGAACGTGGTACACGCGAATACAACATGGCACTTGGCGAACGTCGTGCTAAAGCAGTTGAAAGTTTCCTGACCACTTCAGGGGTCAATGCAGGTCAGCTGGAAGCTGTCAGCTATGGTAAAGAAATGCCGATTAACCCGGGCCACGATGAAAACGCGTGGAAAGAAAATCGCCGTGTAGAAATCAATTATGAAGCAGTTCCACCATTGTTGAAATAAATAATTGCTTCAACAATAATTTGCTCATAAAAAAGCACTCATTTGAGTGCTTTTTTATGAGCAAATTTTGAAAGTGCAAGGAATAATCTATTCCTTCTCCTCACCTTCCTCATGAGCTTGCATCGACTCAATCATGTCGTGTTTATTGAATTTCTTGTATTCAGGTTTAGATTCGTAATCCTTCCACGCTTCTTTCATCTTGTCTTCAGAAATTTCATCGAGATTAATTGCTTCACTTGGGGTTGGAGTCGCATCAAACTTCAATGTTGTCATCTCTGTGCTCCTATTTTTACTGTTCCATTGCATTCAACATAGCACTTTCCACAGGAGTTGCAAGGGCAAAATCACAACAAATAACCCAGTTTAATTGTCCTTTTCAGACGTTCTCATCTAAAATATAGCCGCATATCGTTTTGATCATTTTTTCCCGATTTTAAGTCTTGGAGTTTCCCCCCTATGTCATACCGCACTTTATCCCAGTTTCTACAACAACAAAGCGGAAACCTCACCCCAGAACTTTCACAAGTTATTGAAACGATTGCAAATACTTGCAAAGATATCGATCAGTTATTGCAAAAAGGTGCTTTGGCTGGTGTATTGGGAAGTGCACAGCATGAAAACGTTCAAGGCGAAGAGCAAAAGAAACTGGATGTCATTTCTAATGATTATCTGATTGATGCCCTGCAGCAACATCCAGATGTGGGCGGTCTAGCCTCAGAAGAACTGGATGAATTCACCCCGGCACAAGAAAATGGCCAGTTTCTGGTATTGTTCGATCCACTAGACGGCTCTAGCAATATCGACATCAATATGTGTGTCGGCACTATTTTCTCGATTCTTCCTGCGAAAAATGCTGTGACTCAGGCAGAAGATTTCATGCAGGCTGGTGTAAACCAAGTGGCTGCCGGTTATGTGCTTTATGGTCCATCTACCATGCTGGCATTAACAGTAGGTGCAGGCGTAGTGTTCTTTACCTTTGATCCTGAAACCAAAGAATTCCTGCTGACTTCTGAAGGTATTCAGGTTGCTGCAGATACCAAAGAATATGCGATCAATGCGTCGAATCAACGTCATTGGGAAGCACCAGTACAGCGTTATATTGATGAATTGTTAGCTGGTAAAACCGGTCCTCGTGAAAAAGACTTCAATATGCGCTGGGTTGCCTGTATGGTGGGCGATATTCACCGTATTCTTTGCCGTAGCGGTATCTTCATGTATCCATATGATCTTAAAGATCCGGCTAAAGCAGGCCGTCTGCGTTTAATGTATGAAGCTAACCCAATGAGTATGCTGATGGAACAGGCTGGCGGTGCATCAACTACAGGTCGCGTGCGTATTCTTGAGATCGAACCGACTGATTTACATCAGCGTGTTCCTGTGATCATTGGTTCTAAAAACGAAGTTGATCTTGTGACCAGCTACCACAACTAATTTTTTATAGCGGCGGCTGATATTGAATCGGCTGCCGTGGATTATATCTCCCATGGCAACTTTTTTTCTTGACTCTAAAGACAACCCGAAGATTAAACACTTACGTGGTTTGATTGAACAGAATACCTATCGTAAAAAACAGGGCCAGACTGTCCTGGAAGGTACACATCTGTCTCTCGCCTGGCTGCATGAAAACCGTAAAATTGATTCGATTTTCACCACTGAACAAGCACTTTCCCACCCTGATTTCGAGAAAATTCTTGCAAAATATACAGGTACAGTCTTTGTTCTGGGCGAATCCTTGTACAAAGATTTAAGTACTTTAGGAACATCATTGGCCTGTTTGGCTGTGGTGACTCTACCCACAGCAAACTACGCTCTTGATTTCAAGGCAGATACCTTGATTCTGGAAAATGTACAGGATCCAGGAAATGTTGGAACTCTGCTTCGTTCTGCAGCAGCAGCCGGTATTGAACAGATTGTTTGTACCAAAGGCTCTGCGTCTCTCTGGTCTCCAAGAGTCTTACGTGCCGGCATGGGTGCGCACTTCACACTGCAAACTTTTGAAAATATTGCCCTCGAACAAATTCTTGAGCAATTTCAGATCCCGGTTTATGTAACCAGCTCACATCGCGCTGAAAGCCTGTATTCAAAAGACTTACGTAAACCTTGTGTGTGGATCCTGGGTAATGAAGGTCAAGGTGTATCGGATTATGCCATGCAGCATGCTGAAGCTGTGACGATTCCGCAACCAGGGGGCCAGGAATCGCTTAATGTCGCTGTTGCAGGTTCGATCTGCTTCTTTGAAATGGTTCGTCAACGTATCTAATTAGGGATTTAGGTTACAGTGTTTTAATACGACCCTGCCCGTGTATAAAATAGATTAAACTACAAAAATAATAAACTTAATTGTCAACCAAACCGTTACTCCCAACGTTATGTGATCATGAACTTGGGAATAATGGTGGGTGTCCAATGACAGGATTTTCCATCTCTATGGATTTAGCACCAAAACAGTTGCAGTCACAGGATGTAAGTATTCTAAAGAGTACGGCCGAAGCACGTCTGAAGAATTTCATGCAGGATGTGACGGGACGGGCTTTGGTGATGATGGAAAGTGCAACCCAAGGTCAGCATGGTATTGCCATGGATCTGGTTCAGGAAGCCTTCATTTCCTTGCATAAATCCTATGCAGAAAAGACGACTGAAGAATGGTATCCGCTTTTTTATACGATCCTGAACAACAAGTTACAGGACTGGCGTCGCAAAGAAGCACGACGTGGTCAAATGTTTTCATTTTTCAAAAAAGTCAGCCTCGATGATGACGAAATTGAATTTGATGATGTTGTCGATGAATCAACACCTACACCTCTGGAATTTCTCGATCAGGCAGTGACTGCTGAAGAAATCCAGGAAGCGATTGCAAAATTGCCAGTGCGTCAGCAACAGGCATTTATGCTAAGAGCCTGGGAAGGATTCGACACCCATACCACCGCACAAATTATGAACTGCACCGAAGGCAGTGTAAAAACCCATTATCACCGTGCCATTCAAGGCTTACGTGCCTATTTAGCACATTTAAATCCATATCTGGGAGGGTCATCAGAATGAATCAAGATGATTTCTTAAAACAAGTAACTTCCAAACTTGACGGGCTGGCACAGCAACATAAAGATAAACCTGTGGTCATGCATCATGTTCTTGAAGAAATTCAGGATGCAAAACATTCACGCTTTGCCTTTCTAAAAATGTCCGGATTTGCGTTGGCAGCTGCAATTGCAGGGGTGGTGGTGTTACCGAATCTTTCGGACCACAACGAGCCGCAAACTCAAATGGTTTCAGTACCAAAACTGTCTCCGCAAATGCTTGAAGATTTAGAAATGTTAATGGTTTTAGGTGAGGACAAAGTTCCACATGGCAGCTAAAAAGTTGACAATTGTTTTTTGTGCACTCGGCTTTCTACAAACTAGCTTTGCAGGATTTGAACGTTTTTGGCTATTTTCCAAAGATGCTAATTCCCAAGTTACCGATACTTGGGATAATCTTTCTGATGCCGAACAACTGGCACTCATTAAACGTTATCAATCCCTAAAAGAAATCCCAGAACAACAGCGTGTCAGCTTACAGCAGCGTATGGACTGGTTTACCCAACTTCCTGATGCAGAAAAACAAAAAATGCGTGAAACTTGGCAAATGATGAGCAGCCAAGAGCGTAAGGAACTGGGTACACGTATGCAAAAAGCGACACCGGAAGAGCGTCTCGCCATTCGGGAAGAATACATTCTCAAATATCAGCAAGTGACTCAACAACCTCCCTCACATTAAGCGATATAGATAAAAAAAGCCTCCATATAGAATAGAGGCTTTTTTATAACTTCAATCGTATTTTATTTTCTTAAACGACGATAAGCTGCCAGTCCCAATAATCCCAGTAGCGCCCAAATACCGCTTGCTCCCCCACCACTTGAGGAAGTATTGGTATTTTTAACTGTATTACCTAACAAGATCGTGGCTGTTTCTGAGATTTTTGCATCTGCGTCAAAAATTGCATACTCCATGCTGTAATTTGCCTGGCTTAAGTTATTCCTCACGCTAAATGTCAGCTTTCCACCATAACAAGTCTGGTTCTGATAGGGATCCGGACAAGCTCCTTGTCGCTCAGCTTTAAGTGAAACTCCTGCAGGAAGCTTGAGAATACGAATCGGAATCTCTTTGCCATCTTTATCATGATAAAAAGCCGACTTTCCTGATGGTAATGGTCCGTCCCCGTCATCACTATCATTTTCAAGCGGATTTACAGTCACCGTAAGATTATTCTCTGGGCTAATCCGGTATTCATCATTCTTTGCAATAGGTGCAATATTGGTAAAAGCTGCTCTTAAAAGACCTGTACTGCTCGCACCCGTTGCTCGGTCTTTAATAGTATAACTACAGAACTCCATATCCACCGAGCTGGTGTCCTTAGCATCAGTACGATACATCATGATGCGGTTCAAATCTGGTTTCCATTCACATTTAAGATTTGGATCATTGGGGTTTCCCTCTACACTGGCCGAATTACCAGTACCAGTTAATTTACCCACACCCAGAGCTCTCACACTAATATCGTAATTTTTTGAGTTAAATATTTTAGTTTGAATGATATTGCCAGATAAGGTTTCCTGCGGCATAGCCAAAACAAATGGATTGATATAAATTGCACGATATTTCTGATATTGCTTGGTATATTTAAGCAGGTCTTCGTACTCTTTTAATTCTTCCTTTAAACCGGGCAACTCATCTGCCGGTGTATTTTTATCCGCAATAATCTTCTTAATATCATCTATATTTGTTTGATAAAAATCATTAAGTCCCACCAAATTTGTATTTTTCAAATCGGTAATATCTGCGGCCGTCAAACGTCGGATTTCAACTGAGCCGATCTCACAGGTATTTTTTGCATCTGGATCAAATGTTAATGTGGAACCAATCACACGATCAACACCACGCTGGTCTTGTTCGATACAGCCACTTTCACCAATATCTACCAAATCTGTTGCCGTCTTATTATCCCGCGGGTAATACAGCCCCAAATAGCGATTATCAATCGCAGGCTCAAGATAATCGGTTAATAAACTGCTGAACGTACTACTCGAGACATCCAGATTATTTGAAGTGGCATTTTCTTCTAAGGGAGGTAGTACACAACGCGAAGGGCCAGTGCTTTGAATTGCATTTTGTGTTGTGTAAAATTTGACTTGTTGTTCTTTGGTTGGATTCCCCTGATTCAAGCCATATTCGCAAGATAAGCCCTGATTGAATGCCAGGACATTAAACCCAAAAACTTTAGAGCCTACATTGTCATAAAATAGCGTAGATTTGGCTGTATTTTCGACAATGGTATTACTCGCGGCTGTTAAACTGGAAAAGGCACTGAGCGGACGATTAACCTGATTCGTCATACGCACAATATGTCCAGTGGCACTCGCAGTATTTTTCGCAATAGTTGAGTTCACCATTTCTACTGTCGCATAGCCACAAAAATCAAGAATACTGTTCGTAAGACTTGAACCGTTTCGAGTAATACTACTAGAATTGATTTTCACATTGGTTTGAGTCGCACCTAAATTTGCCTGACAGTCCATCGCCAGAACACTACCATATGAATTCGCCTGATTTTGGTGAATCAAAGAATCCTGAATGGTAATATTTTTTTCTGTATTCATTGCCACACTATAAATAGCTCCCCCTTCTGCGGCTGCTCGGGAATTCACTATTTCACTGGTATTAATGCTTAGAGGTCCCGCTACATAGAAAGTACCACCATTGCCTTTATCCAATCCATTTATTGCTGCATAGCCATCTTTTAAAATCAGATGATGAATCTCCAAGCTAGACTGACTGGCCATACTATTAAATAATCGGGTTTTTTTCTGGCCTGAAATTGTAGTTTTTAAAGCTTCTCGAGTTGGGTATAAATTCGTAATCGGACTACGACGGGTATAGCTAAATGGTGTTTTTCCATAAATTTTGAGGGCAGACTCTACGATAAGCTCTCGATCCAGTTTGTACTCACCTGCTTCAAGCTGAATTACATCTGGGGCCGAACCGTCCAGTCGAAGCGTACGTCCTACGTTACAGCCACCATAAGATTTATCCAGTTTTGCAGTTTTAATTGCTTCTCGTAAAGAACAGGCTTCATTATTCTCGCCGTCTTCATCGACAAAAGTAGTGACATATATTGTTTTATCTTCGGCTGCCATCAAACTCATGGCAGATAAAATCATGGCCGCAAGCAGTCCTTTTTTATAATTTTTCATGATTTTTCCTTAATCTTTTAGTTTACGGCGTAAACCCATTAAGCCGAGTAATATCAACAGTCCACCCCCCCCCCATGAGCCGCCTGACGTTTTGACTGCTTTGTCTTCCATTTCATTTTTCGGCGCCTGAACAACTTGAGTAATAATGGTCAGATAAGGTTTTGTTTTATTAAACCGTGTCGAGGAGGTCACCACTTGTAGTTCGAAAATATCTGCTCCATGCCAGGTAGAATTCGGGGTATAAACAACATTGCCATGAATATCGATGACTGTTTTACCCTTTGAGGCTGTTTTGGTTTGCACTACTTTCAAACAGCCGTCTTGCCAAGACTGATCATCAGGATTCTGCCCCACAATCGCATTACAGTACTGTTTTGGAATTAAATCACTATCTCCCAGATAAGGTTCAATTGAAAACTTGGCAATTTCTCCCTTTAACAGGTCTTGTCCAACCAGACTGCCCGAGGTTGGAATCGTGATTTCAATAGCTCCACGATCACAAAATAAATTATCCATCAAACGGTTGATCCCGCGTTGATCAGCAGCCTCACATGCAACGGTAGGATTTGCCAGATTCAGTACTGTGCCTCTATTTACGATCGGTGATTCGTTCACAAGAATATAGTTCAATAAAATTCGGGGACGCATATATCCGAGAAACTGTCCTTTAGGCACGCTATATGGACAAAGGATAGCTGTACTATTTTCATTCAGGGTTTGACACATACCTTCACTTTTATCCGAAGACTCCGCAAAAAGTTGCCTATCATTCCAGAACTGATTCGGTGCCACGGCATCCCCCAAACCACAGGATGAGCTTAGAAGATTGTTTTGCAACAAGGCCTTATCACCATTTATTATTTGGCAATCCTGTGTGCCATTTCTTAAAATAATGCTGTTAGCGACATAGGCTCTACCATTCGGGGCATGGATACGCAAAGCAGTATCTTCATTGTCAACCATGGTGAGATTATTTAGCCCCATTCCATCCATGACATTGATGAGTATCCCTTTATTTTTGAGTATGGTGCTACTTAATACTTCTCCACTAATACTTTGCTCTTTACTGGTGTTAGCAAATTGTCCAGCACTAAAAATATTGGTCGCTGAATTATCTAGTGTCTGGTTATTTTTAAGTACACTTTGAGAAATAAGGAATGCCGGTAGTTCGCTATACAGGATCGCGCCTCGTTGCGCTTTATTATTTTCGATCAGGCTGTTTTTAATTTCTACACGGCTGGTTAGGTTCTGGCCAAACTTTCCAGCATTATAAATTGCGCCACCCAAGTTGGCAGCAGCATTAAAAAGACGACTATATTCTAAAATCAACTGTCCTTTATTATAAATCAAGCCGCCTTGTTCAGTACAACTGGCCTTCCCACAACCTTCAAGATCCAGTTCTTTCAAGTTTAACTGAATCAGTGTGTCTGTACTGTTGACCCTAAATAGGTTATCAGTCCCTTTCATTTGAATATGAGCATTATGTAAGCCTAATGCTTTTTCTTCCGTACTGAATTCCCCATCAACTTCTGCGAGCGCACGGATTGTAAGAGATTTTTTAATCGCAATATGCTTGTTTAGCACATAGGTATTTTTTTCTTTTAAAATAATAGTACTGGATGAGTTTTCCCCGCCGCACCCCATAAAACCGGCTTTGGCTAAGCCACGATTAACATATTCAATCGCTTCTCGAAGTGAACATTCCTTGTCATCTTTTTCAATATCTTCTGTAGTAGTTACAATAATATCTGCACTATATGCCTGCCCCGCTATACATAGCAAAGCTATGCCTATGCTCTTCTTGAGCATAACCTTCTCCTTAATTTTTATCTCTTTCTTTTTCTTCTAAAGTTGCAGAATCCTTGCAACAACGAATTATTTTGCCTTACTGTGGCATAGACTGAGTAATTACTCAAGATTTTTTATAGTTTACCGATATTCGTCAATCAAGGCATAAATCTGTCGCAAATTGGCATTGCTGACCTTCAGTTTTTCCCCTTTAAGCAATTGAATAATCTGCTCTAATCTCTGTAAAAGTACCGAAGTTTGATGTGGTCCATGATTCAGTAAATAATCAAAAATTTGAGGATCTAGATGAATACCACGACGATCTAAAACTGATGAAATCAAGGCATAACGATCAGCATACAGACTGCCGCTCGGAACCCGGGTACTAACCGCCTGAGTGAGGCGGGATTGCAAGTCAGGTAATTCAAGCTTCAGTTCGATAGGGGCAAAGCGTGAGGAAAATACCAACTGGCCACCCCCTTCATTATTATAATTAATCAGGTGAAAGACGGCGCGTTGCCAATGTGGTACCCCACTAATTGCCTCAATATCATCAAGTGCGACCAGATCAAAACGATCCAGCGAAGTAATCGCCTCGGTCGGTGCATCTAGAAGTTCAAGCAAGGATACCTGAATCGCAGATTTACCTACTTCCAAATAAGAGTCACAAATGGCAGACAACAAATGACTCTTACCTGTGCCGGCTCCTCCATAGACATAAAAACGGCTGATCAGCCCTGCATGTAATTGACGGACAGCATCAATCACATGTCCCCAGCCCGGCCCTGAAAAATCACTGATTCGGGCATCAAGCTGAGGTTCTATATCTAACTGTAATTGACGCATAGGAATTCTTGGACCTTATCAGTCTTTACGATGAGGATCATGAATCTTACTGGATTTCTCTTCCTCTTGCAGGGGTTTTACTCTTGGCCTTTTCATTTCAATATCAACATCTAAGTCTTCTGTTTCTACACTGATCGAACCCGTTGCCGGATCATTCATAATGACAGCCTGATTTCCATAAAAGTGTGTGTGTTCGTAATATTCACGTGCATGTCGCAATAGAACCACAATGACGGCTGCAACCGGCAATGCAATCAGCATCCCCATGAAACCCGCCAGTTGAGCACCCGCCAGTACCGCAAATACAACCGCTACTGGTGATAAGCCAATTTTATCGCCAAGCAGGAATGGCTGCAGTACATAACCTTCTACAGCCTGACCGACCATAAAGACCACACCCACCAGAACCAGTTGCCACCAGTCAATCCCAAACTGCAGGAAAGTTGCAATCACAGCCGCAATAATACCGACAGCAAAGCCCAGATAAGGAATAATACTGGCCAGGCCTGCCACCATACCGATAATCAAACCGACTTCAAGACCAATCAGTTGTAAGCCCACTGCATAAACAATTCCCAATAGAATCATCACCAGAAACTGTCCTTTAACAAAGGCGCCCAGCACACTGTGGCATTCACCTACGATTCTTAAGGTGCTGTCTTCATAAGGACGTGGAATCAGGCGACGCAAGCTTTCCAGCATACGATCCCAATCCAGCAGAAAATAGAAGGCAATGATCGGAATTAAGACAATTGTACCGCCAATCTGGAGAAAGTTGATGCCAGATTGCGCAAGACGTAGCAAGAA
The DNA here is from genome assembly GCF_048147885.1 of Acinetobacter sp. 228. Taxonomy (NCBI): domain Bacteria; kingdom Pseudomonadati; phylum Pseudomonadota; class Gammaproteobacteria; order Moraxellales; family Moraxellaceae; genus Acinetobacter; species Acinetobacter sp. 228. The sequence continues at coordinate 106,448 of NZ_JAYWYV010000005.1, read as the reverse complement.
TGTCTGGATACTGTCTGCACTATAATTGGTTTGTACATAATCCATGACTACATCAGAAATCTGATTGGTATCAATTTCCATTTCGACGACATTAAAAGTATGAGACAACCAAGGCAAAAAGGTTGAATTAATCCATCCAATTATCGCGGGTATATTGTCACGTGCATACACCAGCTGCTGCCAGATTAGCGGAATCAGATACCAGGTCGCCAGGATCAGGATAACCCCGATCCCGATAAAAACAATACTAATAGAGAGCCAGCGCGGCAAACCCATATCATGCAGTTTATCTACCAGAGGACTGAACAGATACGCCATTAAAAATGCTGCAACAAATGGAATTACAACGGGTTTTAGTAAATATAAAATCCATAGCAATAAAGCTATCCCAGCCAGGATAAACACGCGACGCAATGTGCGATCTACCATAAAGTTTCGCCTTTTCTCTATTAATCATTATAAAAATTAAAATATTTTAATAAAGATAGCATTTTAGGCCACAAATACCATAAGAGTTTTTCATATTCAGGTTATAATCGCACCCGCGAATGCGGAGACTTCATTATGAGCAACTCAACTTCTACCCCAAACACTGGTTTAAGCTACAAAGATGCAGGTGTCGACATTGAGGCGGGCGACGCGTTAGTCGATCGTATCAAATCTGTCGCCAAGCGTACCTCACGTCCTGAAGTCATGGGCGGTCTAGGTGGCTTTGGTGCACTTTGTAAAATTCCTAAAGGTTATGAAGAACCTGTTCTCGTATCTGGCACAGATGGTGTTGGTACAAAATTACGTCTGGCACTGAATTTGAACCGTCATGACACGATTGGTCAAGACCTGGTTGCAATGTGTGTGAATGACCTTCTTGTTTGTGGTGCTGAACCACTGTTCTTCCTCGACTATTACGCAACTGGTCATTTAAATGTTGAGGTTGCTGCCAATGTAGTTACTGGTATTGGCGCTGGTTGCGAGCTTGCGGGCTGTGCATTGGTCGGCGGTGAAACTGCTGAAATGCCAGGCATGTATGAAGGCGAAGATTACGATCTTGCAGGTTTCTGTGTCGGTGTTGTTGAGCAAAGCAAAATTATTGATGGCTCTAAAGTCAAAGCGGGTGACGTTTTAATTGGTGTGGCCTCTTCAGGTGCACACTCAAATGGCTACTCACTGCTTCGTAAAATCTTGGACGTAAAAAACGTTGATCTAAATCAAATCGTGGATGGTCGCCCACTTGCAGATGTTGCAATGGAACCGACACGCATTTATGTAAAACCAATTCTTGAACTGTTAAAACACGTTGATGTACATGCGATGGCACACATCACCGGTGGTGGTTTACCAGGTAACTTACCGCGCGTACTTCCAAACGGTGCTCAAGCGCTGGTAAATGAATCTTCTTGGGAATGGCCGGAGCTATTCAAGCTTCTACAACGCGAAGGCGGCGTAGAACAGTTTGAAATGTATCGTACTTTCAACTGTGGCGTCGGTATGGTGCTGGTGGTTGATGCAGCTGATGCAGACAAAACCGTTGAATTACTCAACAAGCTTGGCGAAAAAGCATGGGCAATGGGTCAGATTCAAGACAATGCTGAATCGATTGCAGGTGCAGACGAAAAAATTCGTGTGATCTTCGCGTAATTTCGCATGATTAAAATTGCTGTACTTGTTTCAGGTAGCGGATCAAATCTGCAAGCCTTGATTGATGCCAATCTTTCGGGGCAAATTGTGGGCGTGATTTCCAACAAGCCTGAAGCCTTTGCTTTAACGCGTGCACAGCACGCAGGCATTCAGACTGCAGTTATTGAACACAAGCAATATCCAAACCGAGAGGCTTTTGATGATGTGATGCATCAACAGCTTTTGGACTGGGATGTAGATCTGGTGGTACTTGCCGGCTTTATGCGAATTTTAAGTGAAAAGTTTGTGAAAGCCTGGGAAGGGAAAATGTTGAATATTCATCCTTCCCTATTGCCTCATTATAAAGGCATGCATACGCATCAGCGTGTACTCAATACCGGTGATGTTCTGCACGGTTGTACAGTGCATTATGTCACGGCTGAGCTTGATGCAGGCCAAGCGCTTGCTCAAGGTGTTCTCAAGGTTTCTCACCATGATACGGTAGAAAGTTTGGCAATGCGTGTGCATAATCTCGAGCATGTAATCTATCCACAAGTTGTAGAATGGATTTGTAGCGGTACGATCCAACATACTGACGATGGTGTACTGTATCGGAATGAGAAAATGCAAGCGCCTGTTCAATTCTGCAAGTTCTAAAAAAAAATTAGATATAAAAAAACGCATCCTCGGATGCGTTTTTTTATTTCCAAAATACCCCAATGACTCAGGCAGACTGTTGCTGAATTAGCTGTTTGACCAAGTCCGCTACTTGATTGGGTTGTTCTAATGGGAACATATGCCCCCCATCGACCACAGTAAAAGGAATACCAAATTTCTTTTGCACTTGCTGTGGGAACTTGCGAGCCAGAAATGGACCTTTCTCGGCAACGACCAGATGCACCGGGACTTTTGGTTTGGCCTGAGGCAACCACCAGAGTGACGGATTGGTTCTAAAGACTGCGACCTCATCCCTTTTAGGGATAGTAAGCTCTACGCCACCCCGGATGGGATCTTCCCGCAAGGCATAATCAATATAAGCCTGGAAGCAATCCGCATCAAAATCCTGATAAAAGCCTTTAGGGCGCAACAATTCCGCTGCCTGCTCACGTGAGTCCCAATGATCACGGCGGCGTTTGGACAGACCGGCCGGAGACATTTTATCCAATGCTTTTAAGCGAAAAGTCTTTGCAATATGCAAGGCAAAGGCTTCTTTGCCCATAATCATCGGCGGGTCCAGCATGATCATTTGTGAAAACAGTTCCGGACGCTGTAAAGCAGCCTGAAACGTTAATACGGAACCCAACGAATGTCCCAAACCGATCACGGGTCGGCCTTGAGACTGGCGTACAATACTATCGATCACTTGCTGGGTCAGGCTTTTCCAATGATTATCAATTGGATAACGCTTATCAGGCCCTAATAACGGCACATAGATAATATCGTAATTCTCTTGCAGTCCATCAAATAGTTTTTGATAGACTTTTGATGGCACGCCATTGGCGTGCGCGAAATGAATCAATGGTTTCATTGCAGTGTCGTACTGTTTTCTGACTGAAGTTTCTGTGCAACCGAAGTAGCAATTCCATTACCAATCGATGCTCCCATACGGCCCAGTACTGAGTCGAATGGACTATATTCAATCGTGTAATTCAAGGCTTTATCCGTTTTAAGTTCACGCTTCAAGGTATTTAAACTTCCGATCCGGTCAGCAATGCCAAGTTTTACTGCCTGATCGCCCGTCCAGAACAAGCCAGAGAAAATCGCAGGGTCGTTTGATTTCAACTTATTGCCACGGCCCTCTTTCACGGCATTAATAAAGTGACGATGTACATCATCCAGAACACCCTGTACATGTGCTTTTTGTGCAGGATCAATCGGCTGGGTCATCGACAGCAAGGCTTTATTGTCGCCTGAAGTCATGGTGCGGTCTTCAACACCAAGTTTTTTCATTAAATTGCTCACACCATAATTTGGCATGATGACACCGATAGAACCCACCAAACTGGAAGGATTGACAATAATTTCATCTGCAGCCGAGGCAATATAATAGGCACCTGATGCACCGGTATCACCGATCACAGCATAAAGCTTTTTACCGGGATGCTGTTTTTTAAGATACTGAATTTCCTGCCAGATTTCATCGGACTGTACCGGTGAGCCGCCAGGTGAGTTGATATTCAGCACCACCGCTTTACTTTGTTTATTTTCAAAGGCTTTTTTCAGTGATTTAATGGTATTGCTACTGTTCACACTCTGTTTGTCGGCTGCAATCGTACCCACAATGTCCACGACTGCGATATGAGAACCTGCACCAGCACTGGCATCTGAAGAAACAGAACTACAGCTTTTACCTAATGCCAGAATAACGACAAGTAGATACGCAAACGTCAGAAATTTAAAGAAAATCCCCCAACGACGTGCACGACGCTGTTCTTCAACCGAAGCTAAAACTGCTTTTTCCAGTAGTTTCCACTCAGGACCAGTCGGCTGAATTGGCTGTTGCGTATTTTGTATTTGATTTTCAGGTTTTGGTGGCCAATCGGACATAAATAATCCAATAAATTGATTTATATTGAACCCATTATATACACTGAATCGGGTAATTCTGTCTAAACAAAACGTTTTCGCCTATAATAAATTTTGTTCTCTTTTTTTGTACTTAGACTAAATCAATGACGAAACAGGGCTCACGGAATTCAGCTTACGGTTTACTCAAATATATTAGCCGCCAACCGCTTCCGGTTTCTCGATGGATGGCCCGTATGCTGGCCTTTATTGTGAACAGTTTTAAAGTCACTAAAACTTCGGAAGTTATTCGCCTGAACCTTGAAATCAGTCTCTCCGACCTGCCCGATCAGGAACGTGAACAGATTAACCGTGCTGCAGTGCGTAATGAATTAATGTCATATTTCGAGTTCTTTACCATTTGGGGCTCAAGCAATCAAAAAAATATCAAACGCATTCATCGCGTGATTGGTGAAGATTTACTTCATGATGCACTGGCACAAAATAAAGGCCTGGTATTAATTGTGCCGCATTTTGGCACCTGGGAAATTATGAATGCCTATGTTGCCCAGTTTACTTCGATGACCATCATGTACAAACCTGTGAAAAATCAGGCTGCGGATCAATTTGTACGTGCCGCCCGTAGCCGGGAAAAAGCACATTTGGTACCAACCGATGAATCAGGCGTCCGTCAGATTTTTAAAGCCTTAAAACAGGGGGGTACCACTGTGATCCTGCCTGATCATACTCCGAATATTGGCGGTGAATATATTCCCTATTTCGGTGTACCCTTGGCTACGAGTAATTTGAGTGCTAAGCTGATCCAAAAGACCAAAGCGCGTGCCCTGTTTTTATATGCTCTACGTAATACTGATGATGGATTTGATATCTTTATCGAAACGGTTGATGAAAAAATTTATAGTGGTAATGCCAATCAGGGTACCCAAGTTATTATTAATAGTATTGAAAATTTAATTCGTCGCCATCCTGAACATTATCACTGGAGTTATAAACGCTTTAACGCACATCAAGATTTAGGCAATCTTTATAAACTTGAACATGAACAAGCCTTGAGCAAAGTAAATGCCTTAAGAACACAAGATACTGATGCTCATGAAGCTTCATCTGTAATAGAATCATTCAGTTAAAGGCTGACGATATAGCCATTGCCATCCATGTCGTTCGGTAGAAAGCACCAGCTTTGAGTTTTGTTGCTGAAAGTGCATGCTGCCCTGTTCTGCCGTGGTCAATAAAGGAATATTAAGAGCTTTTAACCGTTGCTGAGTCAGTTGGCTTGGGTGACCATAGCGATTAAATTTCCCAGCCGATGCAATCGCCAGTTTAGGCTGCAAAACCTGTAAAAATTGATAGGCTGAACTGTGCTGACTGCCATGATGGCCGAGTACCAGCACATCGACCTGAAGTTCGGGATAGTCTTGAAGCAGCTGATATTCAGTCTCCCAGCCCGCATCTCCCATCAATAAAAAGTTTTGATACGGTCCGGCATTTTTGACTTGCAGATACACCACACAAGAGCGGTCATTTTTATTGAAGTTTGATGTGTTTAACTGCTGCTGCCGGGGTGCCAGAATTCTAAAGTTAATCTCTTCAGACCATCGCCATTGCTGTCCTTCATAGCAAAACTGAAAATGAGAAGTTCCGGCTGTTTCAGGCATCTGATTAGATAATACTTGTTTGATATTCAATAGATCTTTAATGCTGAAATAAGCACCGCTATGATCCTGATCCAGATGAGTCAAAATCAGTTGATCCAGCTCTCTCACTCCTTGCACAGATAAAAATGGCATAATCACTTGCCGGCCAATACTGAATTTTTCCTCATTATAATAACCACCCATGTCGATCATCATGCTGTGTTGTCCGTCACGAATGAAGATGGCCTGTCCCTGTCCAACATCCAGAATAGACAGCTGAAATGCATGCTGATTGAGCTGAGGAATGCATAGCGGTATACAGGCAAGTGCTGTCCAGCTTTTGGGTACTAAGCCCCGCGGTAAAAAGACAATTAACAAACCCAAAATGCATAGAGCAATCATCCAGACATTCATCGCGACTGGAATCAGTTGCGGTGCAAACAACCGATCAAGCAAATTCAGAAATGCTAGCAGCATATGAATAAAAATATCATTGAGCTGAAACAACAGACTTGACAATGGCTCAGAAACGAAAAACAGTAAAGCTGCCAGAATATCTACTGGAACTATCAGCAGGCCAATCCACGGGATGGCCACCAAGTTACTCAGCGGCGTAATCCAGGCCACCTGCTTAAAAAACAGCATCATTAAGGGAAACAGGGCCAGAAAAATTTTCCACTGCGACTCTACTAAAACTTTCATTGCAAAATACAGCCGTTGTAATGCTGTTTGTATTGTTTGATTCGATTGCTGCTGAATGGTTTGATAGATTCGTAGCAACACAAAACAGGCTCCATAAGACAGCCAGAATGCGGCCGACAAAATGCTAAAAGGATCAAAGAGCAACAATAAGGCAGCACTTAAAATCAGCAATTTTAATGGCTGCACACTTTGCCTGAGCAACAGTGTAAAAGTCACAATCACACAAATCAGTAGAGTGCGTAGCGCCGGAATTTCAAAACCGACGAAGGCACAATACAGTAGTACACATAATAAAAAAGGCAGACTCAAAAAATACTGCCTTGGCCATTTCAGGTAAATCTGCGGTGCGTATCTTGAAATCAAATATTGCAACGTGCCACAAACGATAAAGGCAAAGATCAGTACATGCGGTCCGGAAATCGCCAGTAAATGACTCATGCCAAAACGCTGGAATTGCTGTTCCGTCGCTTGATCCAGTAGACTTTCATCACCACTTAATAGAGCCAGTAACAAGCCTTTCTGCTGTACGGGTTGTCTGGCCACAAACTCTCTTAAGGCCAGTCGCTGCTGTTCTACCCATAGCAAAAATCGCTGATTCAAATTTTTCTGCTGACGTAGATACTTAGCATGACCTAGTGCATAGAGTTGTTGCGGTTGCAACTCTTGGATATGTTTAATCCTAAACCCGGCCATGACATTTTGCTGTAATTCCCACTTTTCTGCATCAAAAGTACCTGGTGTGGCATAACTGTGATGCGGACGAATCTGGCCTTGTAATAGATAATAATGTCCTAACTTAAGGGTTCGCTGCTTGGTCTCAGCAGAAATTAAACTGGATGAAGTAGCAGTATCTGAAACTGGCAGAAAACCCATCCACTTAACTGTAGTACCATCAGGATTAAGCACATGCAGGGCTTGCTGGATATTTTGATCACCCAGTTTATTCAGCTCTTTGATATACACCACGATTTCTTTTTCAGAGACCTCATGCTCCCGCTTGGATAAACGTTCAGCCAGTTGCAGATTGGCATAAGCATGGCCTAACAACAGTCCCAAAAGCAGGCCGGATCCAGTGATCAACAGGCTTCGCAGCGGTGTATTCAAGATGAGCTTTAATTTATGGCAACATAGATACCAGAGCAGCGCAACGATCAAAACTGCCGTCCCGCTCAGTTGGACAGACAGGAAATTTTTCCCCATACAGGCAAGGCCTAAAATCCAGCCGATACATAGCCACTGCAACATTGAATCGTATTCTTTATTATTATTTTGCCCAATAATAAAGCCCACCGGAGTGAGCTTCAATCAAATGCGAATATTCTCGTTATTTAGGATGCAACCCATAGACCATCTTGCATGTGCAAAATCCGGTCTGCAGCATGGGCCAGCTGTTCATCATGCGTCACAATCAGCATCGCCATATTAAACTCACGTTGTAATTCAGTCAGCAGTTCAAAAATTTTTGCTGCAGTCTTACGGTCCAGATTACCGGTCGGCTCATCGGCCATCATCAGTTTAGGTTTACCGACTACTGCGCGCGCCAAGGCTACACGCTGACGTTCACCTCCAGATAATTCACCTGGCTTGTGGGTGAGACGATGCGAAAGACCAACACGTTCCAGTAAATATTCAGCCTGCTGTTTGGCTTCCTTAAACTTTATGCTGTCGCGTAACATCAGTGGCATGGCCACATTTTCCAGTGCCGTAAATTCTGGCAACAGGTGATGAAACTGGTAAACAAAACCCAAATGCTCATTTCGTACATAACCGCGTTCTGCTTCAGACAAGGTATCAAAACGGCGACCATTCACCATGACCCGACCTGACGTCGGACGATCCAATCCACCCAGAACATGTAATAAGGTACTTTTCCCGGATCCACTGGAACCAACAATCGAGACAAACTCGCCTGCTTTTACCTGTAGCGACAAGCCACGAATCACCTCAACCGTGGCTTTACCATCGGTAAAGGACTTGTGAATATTCTGGGCATCTAAAATCAGATTACTCATAACGCAAAGCCTCTGCCGGTTGAATTTTTGCTGCACGTAAAGCGGGGTAAATCGTTGCGACAAAACTTAAGGCCAGTGATAAACCAACAATCACCAGAACATCCTGCCAGCGCAGATAAGAAGGTAGATAGTTAATAAAATAGGCATCAAACATATTCAGACCGAAAGTATTGTTGAGCCAGCCAATAAAGCTACTGATACTGGTTGCTGCAATAATTCCGAGGATTGCCCCTGCGCAAGTGCCAATCACCCCAATCACGGTACCTTGTACCATAAAGATTTTGGTAATCGTGGCAGGTGAAGCACCCAAAGTCCGTAAAATAGCAATGTCCGATTTCTTATCCGTCACCACCATCACCAGTGAAGACACAATATTAAAGGCCGCTACCAGCACAATCAGGAATAAAAGCAGGCTGACCATGGCCTTTTCCATCTGAATCGCGCTGAACAGATTACCATGGGTATAAGTCCAGTCCGAAGCATAAAAATTCGCCGGTAAATCGCGCACGATTTCCTGAGACACTTGTGGTGCCAGGAAAATATCATCCAGTTTCAGACGCACCCCCTGCGCACCATCCGGCAGACGTAGTAAAGTTGACGCATCATTTAAAGCGATATAACCCATCATCGAGTCAACTTCAGCCCCAATACTGAAAATTCCCACCACTTTAAAACGTTTAAAACGCGGGACGACACCGGCTGGTGAAGGAGTCGCTTCTGGCAGAACCAAGGTAATATTGTCGTTTAAACCGACGCCCATGGCATCAGTCATTTGCTTGCCCAAAACAATACCGAATTCACCTTTTTTCAGGCTGTCAATACTGCCCTCAACCATATGGTTTTGTATGATTGATACTTTTTTCTCATACTCGGGCTCAATCCCGCTGACCATAATGCCGGCAACCTGGCCTTGGGCAGTCAGCATTCCTTGTAACTGGGTAAAAGGTGCAACCCCCTGGACATGTTTATGTCCTTCAATTTGCTTTGCAAGTTCTGGCCAATTTGTTAAAATTTGTGTTGAGGAAACAGTCGCTTGGGGAATCATTCCTAAGACACGATTCTTTAATTCTCGGTCAAAACCATTCATCACAGACAAGACTGTAATGAGAACTGCCACACCGAGTGTGAGGCCGATCATTGAGACCAATGCGATAAAAGAAATGAAGTGGTTACTACGCCGTGCGCGAGTATATTTCAACCCTATATACAGCGAGATTGGTTTGAACATAACCATCTAGTCCGAGGTAATAAATTATGGAAAATGTACAGCATCCAAACGGATTTGCGGAAAGACGCGTCATGTCTCGAATCGATGCTGCCTTACGAATTAATTATCAGATTATTTCCGATGATGTTGCCTTGAATGATCCTTACGATCCTAATTTCGTCTTGCCCCGCTATTTTCTACTACTTGCAGAACTAGATCAATTTGATCATGCGGTTAACTACGAATTAGAACAATTATCTGAAAAAGATCAACAAATTGCTCGAATCTTATCCTTATTTAATCAAAAATTAAACCTTATTACCGGGTCTTTGTATGACGCAATTGTACAAAGCATGTTACCTGTGCCAGAACAGGTGAATTTTTCAGAAACCGGTTTTAGCTTTTTTAATGACCGCCCTATCGCTGAAGGCACCTATCTGCATGTGACTTTAAGCCATCCAGAAAATTTCTTCCATATTGCTGTCACTGCCCAGGTGGTTTACAGTCGTGAAGAAGAAAATGGCAAATATCGGATCGGTGCTTATTTTATTACCATGCATCCGCAAGACCGCGTCAAGCTGGGCGAATGCGTCAAAGCTCACCTCGCTTAAATCATCAGGTCAGTTACTTTAGTCAGTACGATGAGACGATGTAAGGCGAGCATTATAGCTCGCTTTAATTTCTCTGGAAAAATATAGCAACAAACCAGCCAATAAGATGACTATACCAAAGGCCGCTCCACCCGATAATTTCTCGCTATTTAAAATCACGCCGACAACTAATGCCAGCATCGGCGTCAACACGGTGGTCAATGACAAAGTCGTCGCCTTGATTTTCTGTACCAGCTTAAAATAGCAGAACATAGCAATTAAGGAAGCCATGATGACAGCATAACCAAGTCCAATCAGCGACTTAGCCTGCGGAATCTGGGTCGGTGCAAATTGCCAGATAAATGGCAACATGGCACAGGCCATGCCCGCTGAAACCGCAATAGAACCGGCAGCTTGCGCCATAGGTTCAAGAGGTGCATTGACTTTTTTCACCCAGAACATCGAAATACAGTAAATAAAAACACTGAGCAACATCAGGCCAATCCCGATCGGCTGAACATGCTGGTCTTTACCACCCACACAGATAATCCCCAGACCCAGCAAGGCAATCGCCATACCACTCCACTGTGAAGCATACAGCTTGAGCTGAAACACAAAACGTCCAATCAAACCGGTAATAATTGGCGCCAGTCCGAACATCAGGGCAATAATGCCTGAACTCAGATAATCCGTGGCCAGATAGGTGAAAATCTGTGATCCGATAAAACTGCATGCACCAGCCAGATAACTGTGCATGGATAATTTATCTAAGGGAAAACGGGTTTTAAATAGCCACAACAAGGCAAATGCAAAAGGCAAAGCCAGAAAAAAGCGCAGTGCCAAAGCCCAGAGCGGATGCAAATCTGTCACACTCCAGACGATAGCCAGCGGTGTCGTCGCCCAGATAAAAACCAATAAAAGATAGGTGGCAATCATATTGGTTTGTGTGGGCATGCGAGTCACTCTGAATAAGGTTTAAAGCGCGGAAGTTTTACGTTTTTGTTTTTGAATGGTCTGATCAAGTGCGCTGGAAAATTCGCGTTTATCCCGCTCTGAAATCGGGGGCGGACCGCCAGTTTGCACGCCTGCACCGCGTAGGCTGTCCATAAAATCGCGCAGATGTAAGCGCGCTTTGACATTGGCCGTAGTATAAATTTCACCACGGGGATGAATCGCAATTCCACCTTTTTCAATGACTTCCGCAGCCAAGGGAATATCTTGGGTCATGACAATATCATGCTCTTTCATGCGCAGAATAATTTCTTTATCTGCCGCATCCGCCCCACTCATCACCTGAATTGAATTGATTCTGACCGAAGGTGTGATTCCGACTGGTTGGTTAGCCACAAAAGTGACTTCCAGCTGATAACGGTCCGAAGCACGAATAATCACATCTCGCAGCATACGGGGCAATGCATCGGCATCGACCCAAAGTTTGAATGGCAACACAGGGCTTCCCATTAAGGTATTAATCATGGTTATTCTAGCAAATTGGAAGGGTCAGGTTGATGATTAAATCACTTCATTTTCCTGAGATCTGGTTTGTGTATTTTAAATAAGTATATGATTGGTAAGACTGTTGTAATTCATATGGGAAAAGCTTGAATTCATCAGATGCTTATTTTATTTTAAAATTCATTCAATTGACTTGAAAAATTGCAATGACCCTCGATTAACTACAGATATATCATCCAAGATCAATTGTGCATATGAAAAATCAGAATAGCCCAGAGATCATCACCATTGATGATCAAAATTTCGGTAGTCATGTCGAACACTGGACCTTGCTCACCGACAATCCTGGCACAGATGTACCACAGTGGTTAGGCAAAGCTCTTGATGCGCCGGTCATGCCGATGGGCCTTTGTACACAAGAATGTGATATGGATACCGAGACCTGGCTGATCCAGGGACCGAGCAAAGCACCCGTACAATTAAGTCAAGTGATTGCCGTTGAAAATAATAAACCTCAAGCCGTAAAAACTGCATTCCCCTGTTTTGATAGCCCTTATCAGGTGAAAGCCACGATTGACCGGATTATTAGTTGTAAATCCAATACTCAAGCTGTATTACGCTTGAATCTGGGTGCTAACAACATTATTTATGCTTTCGATAACCTGTATAGCGTTAATCATCTCTGTTATGAAAAAGATCAGCTCTATGTGGTAAACCTGAATGCCTGGGCCTATGAACTTGAAGCAGTCTCAGATCATGAGCATCTGGTGGTTGATGATCCGGCTTCGATCAAACATCACCGTGCCTTGAATGCTATTCTGGCCGACAATAATGGCATAGCCCCTGATAATTTGCAGGAACAGATTGATGCCTGGCAGCCGCAATCAGAAGAAGATAAAGAACCTGTCACTGTAGATTTTTCTAAAATGGTGGCCTATCTTTATGGCGAAACCCTGGGACAGGAAGATGAAGCCTGGTTCCAGGGCAATATCGTCGGTAAAACTAGCATGCAGTTTATGGATCAGGACTATACCCTGTATGATGTCACCCTGATTCATGATGAAGGCCAGCCTGCAGCCCTGATCCGCATTGCAACACGCAACGCAGAGTATAAGAATTTTGAAATTGGCCAGTATATCCGTGGCAACTTATGGATCCAGGCCAGTATCTATAGCAAAGTAACCTGAATTCACTCTATAAGGGAGATACTCATTTAGATGCGTATCTTCTTTTAATCTATTTATATTTTTATTTGTCACTTTAATTTCTGACTATTTTTTATACAGATTTACTCGTTTATCTGTCCGTTATTTAAACTGATTAAAAATACGGTTATCCACATTTTTAAATTCAAATAACTTATTTTAAATCTTTAAATAACCTTTAAAATTCCGTAAAAATAAGCAATTGATTTATCATCAATATAATTTATTGTCGTGCAAATCTGACATTTTAAAAAAATTGAAACTTTATGACCTTTAATCAAGAATGTACTTTATTTAATCAATTTTTTATGATAAAAATACTCACAACAAATAGTATTAACGATAAATAGATCGGACAATAAATATCTATGAAAATCGTGCAAGAAGAAACATTACAACAGGCCGAGCATCATCTTAGCTCTCGCTACAATATTGATATGATGTCGTGCCTTTTTTTCATGTTGGGGATGATCATCTGCGGATTCATCCTGCATACTTTTATTTTCTAAAGTAATTCAATTCATAAAAAACCCAGCATATGCTGGGTTTTTCCGTTTCATGAATCAACCATTGCGTTTGGCAAAGTCATCCATAAAATTCACCAGTGCCTGTACGCCTTCAAGTGGAACAGCGTTATAAATACTGGCACGCATACCACCTACTGAACGGTGACCGGCAAGATTCAATAAATGCTGTGCTTCGGCTTCTTTCAGGAACTGTTTCTCTAGCTCTGCATTGGCCAAGGTAAATGGCACGTTCATGATCGAACGGTTCGCTTTTGCGATTGGATTAGCGTAGAAATCGCTTTGATCAATATAACCATAAAGTAAGTTAGCTTTTTCAAGGTTCACTTTGTGGATGGCCTCTACACCGCCATTGTCCAGCAACCACTCGAATACCAGCCCCGATAAGTACCATGCATAGGTCGATGGTGTATTCACCATTGAACCGTTTTTCGCCTGATCTGCATATCTTAGGATGCTTGGAATTTCAGGTTTGGCCTGATCAAGTAAATCTTCGCGAATGATCACAAGTGTTAAGCCGGCAGGCCCGATATTCTTTTGTGCACCTGCATAAATCACACCAAATTTCGATACGTCCAGTGGTGCAGATAAAATGCTAGATGAATAGTCGCAAACTAGAGGCTTGTCTGTTTCGGGAATAGATGCGAATTGCAAACCGCCAATGGTTTCATTATCCGCATAGTGCACATAGGCAGCATCTGCAGACAGGTTCCATTCACTTTGTGCGCTGATAGCATGTTTGCCCTCAATTTTAATACCGGCTTTTACAACATTGATATCGCCATAACGTTGCGCTTCTTTCAAGGCTTTTTCAGACCAGATACCAGTATCGATATAGTCTGCCTTGTTATTTTTGCCGAGCAAGTTTAATGGAATTGCCGAGAATTGTAGTGATGCACCACCCTGCAAGAACAATACTTTGTAGTTCTCAGGAATATTCATGAGTTTACGTAGGTCTGCTTCCGCTTTTTCAGCAACAGCAACATAGTCTGCACTACGGTGGCTCATTTCCATGATCGAAAGACCTTTGCCATGCCAGTCGAGCATTTCAGCTTGAGCTTTTTCAAGTACGGCAGTCGGTAATGCAGCAGGACCAGCACAGAAGTTGTACGCGCGCATGATTTTTCCTTTCAGAGTGAAACACAATCAAATGATGGCATTTAACCATATCTGGCAGGGTCTTGCACAAAATTATTTCAATACAAAACTGTAATTACAGTCAAAAAAACAATGTAGATTCATAAGATAAGTTGACCATTTATAAGAATAATCCTGCTGATGATGCATATTTTAATTAAATGTTTGAGTTTAAAAATAAAACTATTATGATAAAACCACAATAATTAGAAAATCATGAGTGAGATAAAAATGGATCATTTCGTTCATCGTTTCAGATTGGCTATTGCGCATGTTAAACCTGTAACTCAGCAAAACTGGCCAAATAGTAGTAATGAGCGTTTTATATCAATCATGGTAATTTTAAAAAGTTTAGCAACACATTAATTCAGGTCCTACTAACCTGCACTTTTCCTAGACAACTGTAAAATAAACAATATTACAACCATACCACTGACTGAGCTATAAGGCACTGATTTATAATGTCAGTAAATAAATTTCACTTTATTCAAATTGGCAACTTGCTTTCATGAATACGATAAACGATATAAGCAGATTATTTTTGGGGTGCGGATTATTTTCAGGACTGTTGTGTACGAGTCTGAATTTATATGCCCAAGCCTTGAGTTTTCAAGAAGCCGAAAAACAATTATTACAGTCTTCTTATAGTAGTCAGGCCTATCAAAGTCTGGAACAGGCCTCGCAACTTGAAGCTGAAGCCAGCAAAGGTTTGGGATTGCCTCGTGTCGATCTCAATGTTCGTGCCTATGCTTTCCACAGTGAAGTAGATATTCCCCTGAAGCAGTTTAAAAACAATCTGGAAAATGTACTGTCCCAAGGTGTCACGGGGCAGATCAACCAGTGGGAAGATAATCTTGGGAACGTACTTCCTCCTGACATTACCGGCCCTCTTCAGGAAGGAGTCAACAATGCTATTCATAGCGGCGTCGGCCTGATTCCGGACACTTCCAATGTAGTCCTTGAAGATCAGGTCATTCGCCCTACAGTGTCAGTCATCATGCCTATTTATACAGGAGGCCTGACTGCCAATACCAAGGAAGTTGCCAACATTCAGGCGAACCGTAGTGCGCTAAACAACAAAGAACAGCAAGATATACAGCGTTTTGAACTCATTCAGAGTTATTTTAATGTTCAACTTCAAAAACAGCTTCATGCAGCGGCTGTATTCAACCTGAATGCCATGCAGCAGCATTATCAGAATGCCTTAAAAATGCAACAGCAGGGCTTTATCAGCAAAGGCCAGCGCATGCAGTTTGAAGTGGCACGCAATGATGCCGAACGTGCCCAGCAAAATACTCAGGCCAATCTAAATGCGAGTCTATTTCAGCTGAATAACCTGCTTCAGCAAAGCAACCTGACTGAACTGACCACGCCTTTATTTGTGAATAAGACCGAATCTCAGGATTTAAATCATTTGCTGAAGACTTTCAGCCAAAACTCGCCATTAATTCAAAAAATGCAGTTAGATACTCAATTGGCACAAACCAATGTAAAAATTCAGGAAGCGGCAAAAAAACCGAGTGTCTTTGCTTTTGGAGAATACAGTCTGGATCGTAAGGAAAACTGGATTGTAGGTGTGGCTGCCCGTTATAACCTGTTTTCCGGGATTGATAAAAACAAAAACATTCAGGCTGCTGAACTTAAACGTTATGCTGCTGAACTGCTCACTGCACGTACTCAGCAAGAAATTGAAAACCTGATTTACAAATCCTATAGCGAAGCAGTGAGTGCGCAGCAGAGCGATACGCTTTTGGCACAAAATATGAAGGCAGCCCAGGAAAATCTACGTATCCAGCAATTATCCTTTAAAGAAGATATGGGTACGGCGACACAGGTCATTGATGCACAGAATATATTGAGTGGATTAAAAGCAGAAACTGCCTTGAATGCCTATAAATATGTCATGTCCCTCGCCACCCTTTTACAAAGTTATGGCTCGATTAACGAGTTTTCTAACTATATTCAACATACCAATACCCACTATATTCGCTAGGAGACGGACATGAACGAAGATCAAAAACCAGATGATCCTGTGAATGGCTCAGTCTCCTCAAACAATAAAAGTAGCCCCTCCACCTCACAGCTTGAATCCGAATCGCCAAAAGAAAAAAATGCTGCAACTTCTGCAGAGCATGAACCATCCTCTGGACTTTCTAAACCCATAAAATATCTGTTACTGGCGGCAATACCTGTTTTACTGGCCATCATTGCCTTTGGTCTATGGAAAAGCTATCACCCGACGACACTTGAATTACAGGGACAGGTAGAAGCGGAAACGATACAGGTCGCCACCAAGGTACCTAGCCGGATTGAAGAAATCTATGTAAAGGAAGGCCAGCATGTCAAGAAAGGTCAGATTCTTGTCCGCTTATATAGTCCGGAAGTGGAAACCAAAAAACAGCAGGCTGCTGCTGCCCTACAATCTGCCTTGGCCTTACAGTCGACTGTTGATCGGGGTTCTCAAGAGGAGAATATCGCCAGCCTGTATGCCAACTGGCAAGCGTTGAAAGCCCAACAGAATTTAGCCAGAGTCTCCTTTCAACGTGGTGAGAATCTGTTTAAAGAAGGCGTCATTTCCCGTCAACGTCGTGATGAACTTTATGCTGCCAGTCAGTCTGCTGCCCAAATGACCGAAGCAGCCTATCAACAGTATCTACGCGCTAACCGGGGCAGCACTCCGCAACAGAAAACCTCTGCGGATGCACAGGTTGAAATTGCCCAGGCTGCACTGGAAGAAGCCAATTCACTGGTCGCAGAAACAAAACTGCTTGCTCCAATCGATGGCACGGTCTCTAAAACCTATGGCGAAGTGTCAGAACTGGTAGCAACTGCGGTCCCTGTGGTGAGCCTGATTAAAGATGATATGCGTGTGAGTCTGAATATTCGCGAAGACCAGTATGCGCCATTCCAGCACATGACCACAATTGAAGGTTATATTCCAGCCTTGGATAAGAAATCTGAATTCCGAATCCAGAATATCAGTGCTGAAGGTGAATTTGCGACCATTAAAACGACACGTCAGACTGGTGGGTACGATATCAGAAGCTTTAAAGTCCATCTTGTTCCTGTACCTGCCATACCCGGACTTAAAGTTGGCATGAGCGTCTTGTTTAAATTAAAAGAGGGTTCCTGATGTGGAGGGGGATAGGGCGCGAACTGCATTATCTGCTCCGGGAAAAATGGGATCTCTGTCTGGTCACGCTTGCGCCTGCCTTCGTCATTATTATATTCAGTAGTATGTTTCTTCAGGGTAAACCTGAGCATTTACCTATTGCGATTATTGATCAGGACCGAAGTGCACTCAGTCAGAATATTAATACCTATATTTCACTTAATCAGACACTTAAAGTAGATCTTGTCACTGGACAAACTGAAGAAGCTGAACTTCTGCTAAATAAAAATAAAATTTGGGGCTATATTCATATTCCGCAGGGTGCCGAGCAACGTCTGGTTCGTGCTCAGGATGCGGGCATCAGTATTGTTTATAATCAGAGTTATTTTAGTATTGGTAATACTATTTCATCTGCCATGCTGATCAGCACTATTGAAGCCATAGCTGATTTTTTAGGAAAGCATTATCTGGAAAACCGGCTGCCTTATCTCGACTTCCCCATCCCCCAGATCAAATTATCTCCGCTATATAATCCAGATCTTGACTATGAATTTTATTTAGAACCTTTTGTGATTCCGGCAGTTCTACATTTACTGCTCTGTTGTTGCGTGGCATTTTCAGTGGGTCAGGAACTCAAACGGCGAACCTTACAAGACTGGATTAGCCATCAGTCACTCTGGATGGCTTTACTATCGAAAAATCTGGTTTATGTAGCTATTTTTAGCATATGGACCTGGATATGGATGTTCTGGCTGATTCAGATCCGCGGCTGGTTTATAGCTGGCTCTCTTGGTCTGATTTTATTGGCGCAGTTGCTGTTTTATAGTGCCTATGCGTTCTTGAGTAGCGTGATCGTACTTGTAACCAAAGATTTGACCAAATCGTTCGGTTTTATTGCAGTATATGGTGGCTCATCTTTAAGTTTTGCAGGGGTAACGCTTCCCTTAAATAATGCACCCTTATTTACCCATTTCTGGGCTCACATTATTCCCTATACTTCCTATGCCAGGTTACAGACCGAACAGTGGGTGATGGGTAGTCCCGTTAATATTTCACTACAGCCCTTATTTATCCTGCTCATGTTTGTCGTGATCTTTGCCCTGCTAGCCTATCTTTTTTTAAAAAGAGTTGCTAAAGGAATAGTCCAATGAAATCCTGCTGGTCTTATTATCTGCACAGCTTTAAAGATATTGTTTCGCACGAAAGTATTCTTACCACCCTGATTCTTTCTGTACTGTTTTACAGTTTTTTTTATCCTACTGCATATAAGGCTCAGACAGCAGAATCCTTGCCCATTATTATTGTCGACGAAGAGCAAAGCAATTTAAGCACGCGGATCATCCAAAAAGTGCAGGAAAGCCCAAATGTCAATGTCAAAGCAATTACAGGCAATTTCGCGGAAGCCAAGCAATGGGTCGAATCTGAACAGGCAGACGGAATTTTACTGCTGCCGGGCAATTTATCTGAAGCTGTGATCCACGGTGAATCTGGAGGAATTGGTCTCTATTTAAATGCTGCAAACTTTTTGGCGACCAAACAGATTGGTCTGGGCCTGGCTGCTTCAGTTGAGCAAACCCTATCTGACTACATTGCACAATTTGAACATATATCGGAGTTTTCTCCTGCACTCTCCGTACATCAGATTCCCCTGTTTAATACTTTGTCTGGTTATGGCAGTTATGTATTTCCTGCAGTTGCCCCCTTAATTATTCATCAAACTATTTTATTAGGTTTGAGCATGCTGATTTTGATGTACCGGGAAAGAAAAATAGAGTTAAACCGCAATGCTTTTATCGGGATCTGTCTGGCAATCTTTACGATCGGTTGTCTGGGCTGTCTTTATTTATTCGGTTTTACGTTCTGGTTATTTGATTATCCGCGTGGCGGTAATTTTATAGGCATGCTCATTGCCGTTCCAGTATTTATCTACTGTATTATTGGTATGACCTGGTTGCTCGCCAGCTTTCTGGATATGCCAGAACGGGCAGGCCATGTGATTGTATTTACTTCAATTCCTCTGTTCTTACTCTCGGGTATCGCATGGCCCCACTCTTCTATGCCAGTCTGGATGCAAATCCTGGCCGAAATCCTGCCCTCTACCCAAATTGTGCAGATGTTCATTCAGCTTAACCAGATGGGGGTTCCTACCGCACTAGTGGTACCCAAACTAATTTATCTTGGAGTATTCGGTAGCTTGTGTTTCTTGCTGGGCTATCAACGCCTGATTCAGCTTCCTAAAAACTGACCGGCATCACCATTAAGGCCTGTTCAGATTTTAAGGATTGGATTCGCCAAACACTTGAATATTAAAATTACGGATCTTGGCACTGCCATTCGGCTTGTCAAAACTCACATCATACTGAACCAGATTATTCGGATAAGCAATTTCATAGCTGACCTTATACTGGCTCGGCTGATTGGTCGCTTCTTCAATCTGCTTGGTCATTAAGGTTTTAGACTTGTATTCACCTTGAGGAATTGAACGTGAAAAGCGTTTCATCAACTTTTCATTGTCCTTAAAATAAGCCTGTAATTGTGGTTCGAGTTGATCCAGAAACTCATCATACTTCCCGTCACGCAAATCCTCATAAGCCAGCTGTGCCGCCTTTTCCTGCTCAGGACTCGGATTTGGAATATTCTCCATTGAATTACAGCCAGTCAATGCAAGCACTGCTGCTAATGACATTAATTTGGTTTTCATCGCTTACCTCTATCTCGTCAAGGTTTATAAAAAAGGACGCCGAAGCGCCCTTTTTATCAGTAGGAAAATTATTCTTCTACTGAATTTTCACCGTCTTTTTCAAGCTGTTCAGCTTCAGTCACTAAATTTGTTTCTGCCACTAAAGCGTCTTCACCTTCAATCGCTTCAACAAACTCGTCTTCTTCCACAGCTTCAATAGAAACTACACCCACCAGCAATTCGTCATTACCTAAACGGATCAGACGAACACCTTGTGCATTACGACCTGTTTGCGCAACCTCTGATGCACGTGTACGAACCAGCGTACCGCCATTAGAGATCAGCATCAATTCTTTAGTCGCATCAATTGCCACTGCACCGACTAACTGACCATTACGCTCAGAAGTTTTTAGTGCAATAACACCTTTACCGCCACGTTTTTTGGTTGGGAAGTCATCTACTGGGGTACGTTTACCGTAACCATGTTCAGAAGCACACAGTACTTCACCTGTTTCAGGCACAACTACCAGTGACACAATACGGCTGACAATTGCTGAATCTGAACCATCTTCATCATCAGAATCAACGTCATTATCGTCCTGATCTTCAAGCTGCGCTGCTGCACCAATGGTCACACGCATACCACGTACACCTTTGGCCGAACGACCCATTGAACGCACGTCAGTTTCTGCGAAGCGAATGGCTTTACCTTCGTTTGAGAACAACATGATTTGCTGTTCGCCGTCAGTAATCGCCACACCAATCAGGGTGTCATCACCATTAAGTTCAATCGCACGTAAACCGTTTGAACGAACATTCGAGAACTGTTCAAGCTCTACACGTTTAATCGTACCGTATTCGGTTGCCATAAACACATAGAAATTCTTACGTACAGCTTCCACCTGCTGTACAAACTCATTGATGATGTCATCATCAAGATCAGTTGTTGAAAGTGCTTGTCCTAACTCTTTCAGCTGCGCACGAAGTGCATCAGAAATATCATCTGCGCCATCTTCAGATTCAGCCAATGCAGCTTCAAGTGCAGCAAAATGACTATTGATCACTTCATTACTTTGCAATTGTGCTGCATTTGCTTTTACAAATGCCTTGAAGTCCGCCAGACGTTCTTTAAATTTCTTCGGTGCATCAATCACAGGCAAGATGGCTGTAATCGTCTCGTTTTCGTCTAGTGGCAACAAGTTCACCATTGGACGGCCTTTGGCACCACGTGAGGCTTGTGGCACTTCGTAGACTTTCAGACGGTAAACCTTACCGACATTGGTGAAGCAAAGCACGGTTGCATGATTCGAAGTGACCACCATATGCTGGATGTAATCATCTTCTTTCATGCTGGTTGCAGACTTGCCACGGCCACCACGACGCTGTGCAGCGTAGTCAGACAATGGTTGAGTTTTTGCATAACCTGTTTTTGAAACCGTCAGCACCATTTGCTCTTCAGGAATCAGATCTTCACGAGAGAAATCGATACGTGACTCGACAATTGACGTTTTACGAGCATCGCCATACTGCTGCAGAATCAAGGCTAGCTCTTCACGAATCACGTTCATCAATAAGTTAAAGTCATTCAAGATAGCCGTGTATTCAGCAATCTGCGCAAGAATTTCAGAATATTCAGCTTGAAGTTTATCTTGCTCAAGGCCAGTCAAGCGATGTAGACGCAGTTCCATAATCGCGTTAACTTGCGTCGGTGATAAGCGATATACATCGCCATCAATACCAAATGGACGGCTAGGATCTTCGCCTTCAATTTCGTCAGGACGTACAGAAACAGCACCGGCTTTTTCAAGTAAAGCTGCTACACCACCTGCTGCCCACTCGCCCGCTTGTAAACGCTCACGCGCCTCAGCCGGGTTTGCAGATGTTTTGATGGTTTCAATAATCTGATCGATATTGGCAAGTGCAACTGTCAAACCTTCCAAGATATGACCACGTTCACGCGCTTTGCGTAATTCGAACATGGTACGGCGGGTGACCACTTCCTGACGGTGACGGATAAATGCCGCAATGATGTCTTTCAGGTTCATCAGCTTCGGCTGGCCATTGTCCAGACAGACCATGTTGATGCTGAAAGAGTTTTCAAGTTGCGTGTTCTGGAACAGGTTGTTCACGATCACTTCTGCGTTTTCACCGCGCTTCAGGTCAATCGCGATACGCATACCGTCTTTGTCAGACTCATCACGAAGCTCTGAAATGCCTTCGAGCTTTTTCTCTTTGACCAGTTCAGCAATGCGCTCAATAGTTTTTGCTTTATTGACCTGATACGGAATTTCAGTGAAGACAATCGTGGTGCGGCCATTCTTCGGGTCTTCTTCGAAATGGTACTTCCCACGGATATGCAAACGGCCCTTACCGGTACGGTAAGCATCGACGATACCTGATTTACCGTAAATGATGCCGCCTGTCGGAAAATCCGGACCAGAAATATGTTCCATCAACCCTTCAATACTGATCTGGGGATCATTGGCATAGGCCAGACATGCATTCACCACTTCAGTCATGTTATGCGGCGCCATATTGGTCGCCATACCGACTGCAATACCGGTCACACCGTTAATCAACAAGTTCGGAACACGGGTTGGCATGACCTGAGGAATACGCTCAGAGCCATCGTAGTTGTCTTCCCACTCGACGGTATCTTTTTCAAGATCCGCTAACAGTTCGTGGGTCAGTTTACGCATACGCACTTCGGTATAACGCATCGCTGCTGCGCTATCGCCATCGACTGAGCCAAAGTTACCCTGGCCATCTACCAACTGGTAACGCAAGCTGAAATCTTGCGCCATTCGTACAATCGTTTCATATACGGCAGAGTCACCATGCGGGTGATATTTACCGATGACGTCACCGACTACACGTGCAGACTTTTTATAAGCTTTGTTATAGTCATTGCCTAATTCGTGCATTGCGAAAAGCACACGACGATGAACAGGTTTCAAACCATCTCGTACATCGGGCAATGCACGTGACACAATCACGCTCATCGCATAATCGAGATATGAGCTTTTAAGTTCATCCTCAATGGCAATCGGTCTAATTTCCGATACGCTCATGCATACTCCTTATTCTACAAGCCAATTTTGGCTTGTATTTATATGTCGTAAAACTAGCAAAATCATTAACTCAAACGACTGAGTTAAAAACTAAAATACAGCCCTAAATTATAGCATACACACTTGTATTTTTGTGTCGAAATATTCGGCTTAACCTTGTTAATTATCTTCATTTTAGTGATCATTTTCTTATTATTTAAAAAGCAAAAATCAGTCAGTCCGATCCACTTCTTTTTAATCTTTAAATTGTGCAAAAATAGAATAATACAAAAAAAGATACGCCAATTTACTGGCGTATCTTTAGCGTTTTTTTATATGTTTTTTAGTGAGGCTGATTCAATACTCTACGGTAGCTTAAAACTGCAACAATCAATAGAATTGGCAACAACATCTCCACCCCTTCCTCGATCGTCATAATCATGACTTGACTATGTTTTAGCAACTCGATTCCAAACTCTTCTTTCAGGGTTGAGGTCGTACGATCCAGCACCTTGCTCAGTCCACCACAGACAATGGTAAGAAAGATAAAAAAATGTGCAATATTTAAGGAATCTTTCATACTTCGTACGGTTTGCACCAGTTTTTTCGCCAGCACCAGAAAGACAAAAATAATTCCGAGCAACAAAATAAATCCAAGCAGCTTATCCATGAGCGGAATTTCAGCACTGCGATAGAAATTCGTTTTGATGAAGCTGATGTCGAACAGGCGCTTGTGAAAATCCATTTCCCGTAACCCCAGCAATACTGCCGCTAAAGCTGCAAACACCCGGGTATCAGGCTTGATTTCAACATTCAGCAAACATAGCACTGCCAGCAAGTACCAGAGCCATGGGCTCATAACTTCAAAAGCACCTGATTCACTAAACAAATACTGGGTCACCGGAATCGGTGCATTCAAGGCGGTATGAATACAGATCCCCAGATAAAGCGCGATCAGCAGGAAACTAATGAACAGGATATGTGCGGTTTTAGAAAAGGACATGATGAGAAACAGGAGAAAAATCAAACCGGGATTTTATCACTTTTCATCCAAATGACATACTCTAGTTTCGACTGCCGAGTATTTTTAAAAAATCAATAAAAAACGCCCTTGCACAAAACAGTAAAAGATTACTTTCACTATTCGCACAAAAGCGTTTTTTTGAAGCTAATTCAGAAATTAGATTTTAGAAACCAATTCAGGAATAACAGCATTCAAGTCACCTACTAACCAGTAGTCAGCAACTGCGTTAATTGGTGCTTCTTCATCTTTGTTGATCGCAACGATCACTTTAGACTCTTTCATACCAGCCAAATGCTGAATCGCACCAGAAATACCTACAGCGATGTACAGGTCAGGTGCAACGATTTTACCAGTTTGACCCACTTGCATATCGTTTGGTACGAAGCCGGCATCTACTGCAGCACGTGACGCGCCTTGAGCAGCACCAAGCTTATCAGCTAGCGGATCAAGGATTTTGTGATAGTTTTCGCCAGAACCTACACCACGACCACCAGAAACGACAATACGTGCAGCTGTCAGTTCAGGACGTTCAGATTTTACGATTTCTTCGTTAATAAACTTAGAAATACCGGCATCACCAGTAGAAGCAATAGCTTCAACCGCAGCAGAACCACCTTCAGCAGCTACAGCATCAAATGCCGTACCACGAACAGTCGCCAATACGATGTTTTCGCCTGATTCTACAGTCGCAATCGCATTACCGGCATAGATTGGGCGTTTAAAAGTCTTAGGACCATCTACCGCAATGATGTCAGTAATCATGCTTACATCAAGAAGCGCAGCAGCACGCGGCAAAATGTTTTTACCAGTCGTGGTAGAAGCAGCAAGGATATGGCTATAATCTTTGCCCAATTCTGCAATCAGTTTTGCTACGTTTTCCGCTAACTGGTTTGCATAAGCCGCATCATCAGCAAGCAATACTTTGCTTACGCCTGCAACTTTAGCCGCCTGGTCAGCAACTGCCTGAGCGCCAGAACCAGCCACCAATACAGTGATATCACCACCGATTTTTTGCGCCGCAGCAACAACGTTTAGAGTAGCAGCGTTTAATGCTTTGTTGTCGTGCTCAGCGATAACTAAAATACTCATGATTTTTATCCTTCTGTATTAGATCACTTTCGCTTCGTTTTTCAATTTTTCTACAAGTTCGTCTACAGACTTCACTTGTACGCCAGCTTTACGCTCTGCAGGAGATTCAACTTTCACTGTTTTCAGTTTAGTTGTAGTGGTTACACCGAAATCTGCAGGTGACTTGGTATCAAGCGGTTTTTTACGCGCTTTCATGATGTTTGGAAGTGCCGCATAACGTGGCTCATTCAAACGCAAGTCAGTGGTAATGATTGCTGGAAGTGTCAGCTCAACAGTTTGTAAACCACCGTCAATTTCACGTGTTACTTGTACTTTATCGCCGTCTACTTTCACTTCAGAAGCGAATGTACCCTGACCTGCACCCAATAAAGCACCCAGCATCTGACCAACCTGATTAGAGTCGTCATCAATCGCTTGCTTGCCTAGAAGGATCAATTGTGGTTGCTCAGCATCAACAACGCCTTTCAGAATTTTAGCGACTTCCAGCGCACCTAGTTGGCTGTCATCAGCTTCAACCAGAATACCGCGGTCAGCACCAAGCGCCATTGCAGAACGGATTTGTTCTTGAGCTTCTTTAGGACCAATAGAAACAACAATGATTTCTGAAACAGTTCCTTTTTCTTTTAAACGAACCGCTTCTTCCACTGCGATTTCACAGAATGGATTAATTGACATTTTAACGTTAGTTAAGTCAACACCACTGTTGTCCGGTTTAACACGAACTTTAACGTTGGCATCAACCACACGTTTTACAGCAACAAGAGCCTTCATGTAATCCTCGGCTGTTTTAGCAAATGTAAATGTTGAGAAAAGTTAGTGTAACTCTTCACTTAAATTTTTTTAGGTGCCCTATCTTGCAATGTGTACGGCATTTCGGTCAAGTCACAATTCAACAAAGAGCTGTAAAAATGCGTAATTTTCCCTGAACGATGCGTTCACAATTAATTGTTATCGTTTTATTACAATGAAATTTATCGATATTTACTTAAAATTTAACCATTGATTTATATTATTTTTTTATCTGATTAATCACATCAGAAGTTTTGATTGATGATTTTAAATTTAAATTGATTTAAAGGCGCTTGAAGCAAAACAGCCGGAATATAGATAGGTCAGCTTTTGTCACTTTAGACAGAAATCTTATTGAGAGCGAATTAAACCCAATATATAGACAAATTGAATAAATAATAAACCAGTACATTCATCCGACTCTGACAAAAGTAATTACTTCTTTTCAAATTTTCTCAATCATAAAAAAGCATACTGCGAACAGTATGCTTTTCGGGATCCAATTAATTGATGATGAGCCAGCTTGCGGCAAGTGCCAGTAAACCACCCGAAGTTCCATCCACCCATTTTTGTTTACGTTCATCTATTTGAGTTTTCTGGCTGATTTTGCTGAATAGAATACTTAAGCCACAATACACCACAAAAATAAGACTGATAAAAATAAAAGAAAGAATCAAACCCTGGCTCACTGTATTGGCCGACTTATCAATAAACTGCGGTAAAATTGCAAAATAGATTAGCATGCCTTTTGGATTTAACAGGGCAGTAAAAAATCCTTTTTGAATCGGATTGGGCGAAGTTTTTTTCTCAATATTTAGCGCATTTTTACTGAATACCGATTTAAGCAAACCAAAAGCCAGATACAACAGATACGCGATCCCGAGCCAGCGAATGGTTTCAAACAGTACAGGAAAAGAAACAATGATGGCGGCAATACCTAGCGCTACCAGGATCGAATGCACCAGATAACCGCAACACACTCCTACGGTTGCCATCATGCCTGCTTTTGCATCTTTACCCATCACTTGAGACAGGATAAACAACATATCGGGTCCAGGCGTAAAAACCAGGGGAAGCACGGTCAGTGCAAAGAGTGCAAATACAGACATTTCCTTTTCCTTTCAAACTCCAGAAAATGCAATAAGTATCTGTGATTTTTTATAAAATTGGCTTTCTTTTTATTCTATAATAAATTTCATTTTTCGAATATTATTCTAATTTATGAAAATATCCACCAAGTCTGTGCGGGTAAAACTTGATCGGATTGATAAAAATATCATTCGTTACTTACAAGCCAACGGCCGTATTCAGAATAATGATCTGGCACGGGAAATCGGACTTTCACCATCATCCTGTTTGCGCCGGGTAAAATTACTGGAAGATGCAGGTGTCATTCAGAATTACACCACTATCGTTGATCAACAAAAAATTGGGTTTCAGTTGATCCTATTTTCGCGCATCTGGCTGGTCGGTCAGGATGCCGAAACCATCGACACCTTTATTGAAGCAATGAAAGAACTGCCGCAAGTGATGGAGTGCTACATTATTCTGGGGGAAAGTGATGCGATGCTGAAAGTCGTGGTGCCTGATCTGGAAAGTTACCGGAAATTCCAGTCGACTCATCTGACCAAAAAAAATGGCATTACCAGTGTCAAAACGGATTTACCCAGCCAGATTATCAAACAGAGTTTCCAGCTGCCTTTAGAAGATCTATAAAAGAATGAATTACAAGTAGCGACGCTGGCATAGGTTTAATTTTAATTCTGAACAGTATCTTTAATCCGAAGCTGGACTGAAATTAACTAAGCTGCAAGTTTTATTAAAAGATAAAAGTGAGGTTGCCTGGGCTTATATGCTTAAAGACAACCCTCTCCTCTTGAGCAAAACCAGAATACAGCCCGAGTCT
Source organism: Acinetobacter sp. 228 (assembly GCF_048147885.1). Taxonomy (NCBI): domain Bacteria; kingdom Pseudomonadati; phylum Pseudomonadota; class Gammaproteobacteria; order Moraxellales; family Moraxellaceae; genus Acinetobacter; species Acinetobacter sp. 228. The sequence continues at coordinate 78,192 of NZ_JAYWYV010000005.1, read as the reverse complement.
TAATTTTTTATATTATGGTAGCTGTAGGAACATTTAATGAGTTTCTTGTGCCAAAAAATCACGATGTACATGGCTTAAATCCACCAGTTCATAGTTTGCCAACTCAAAAATTTGCCAAATCGCAACTGCATCTTCTTTTAAGTCGACTGCCTGTGTCGCACGATTCGACAATTGCCATTGCAGGTCAGAAATCCATAAATAGTATTGTCCGGTGCTCGCGTTAAATGCCTGAACTTTACCATCGGCATTAATGCCTTGAATAATGGCACCTTCAGGCAAAGTCGCTTCAAGATTGGGTAAGCTAATGTCCACAAAATGCTTGATTTGCCGCAAACCATAACCGGCAAACATTTCTTTTTGAGCCTCACTTAACTGTGCATATTTTTGTTCTATGTCCGCAATTACCAGTGTATCCATATTGCCTCCCATCGGTCAAATACTGAGACTCTGCTCAGTAATATTTCATTTTAAATATTAAATAGTATTTATTGTTATACCTGAAATGGCGCATTTAACGAATAAGACAATAGTGAAATGCCCATCCCAACGCCAATGTTCAGTTGAATTCCATTTTAAGGTTTATATATGAAAGTTTTGTGCCAAAAATACATTTTTTATGATCTCTATTCCTTAAAACCTGGCATATGATCAATCTTCTTTATGTTGCGCACGCGGATGAGCCTGATCATAAATTTGAGCCAGATGATCAAAATCGACATGGGTATAAATTTGCGTAGTGGTTAAATTGCTGTGACCCAGCATTTCCTGCACGGCGCGTAAGTCCCGGCTATTGGATAACATGTGACTCGCGAAACAATGTCTTAACAAATGCGGATGCAGATCCACATTGACGCCTGCACGCTGCGCCTGAAATTTGACCCGATTCTCAATCTGTCTTGCACCGAGCGGATTGCCTTTCTGGGTAATAAATACGTTCGCCTCCGGCACAAAATCACCATTCCATAAGGGATAGACTTGCAACCAGGCCATCACGCTGTCTTTGGCCTTGGAGCCAAAAGGCACAATCCGGGTCTTATTGCCTTTACCAGTAATGCGTAATAACTGCCGGTTGAAATCAATATCTTTAATTCTCAGGCTTTGCAGTTCTGCCAGACGCAACCCACTCGAATAAAGCAATTCCAAAATCGCTTTGTCCCGGAGCCACATTTGCTGCTGTATTTCATTGTCAGGCGCAGGCTGATCAATAATCTGGTTGACGGTTTCAATATCCACCATGCCCGGCAAAGGGCGCGATTGACGTTTTAACTGAAAATCATCCGCAGGATTAAAAGCCATATGCTGAGCCTGCTCGGCCCATTTCATAAACTGGCGAATGGCCGAAAGCATACGTTGCATGCTGCTGGGACTCAGTTGATGCTGTTCGACTTTCTCAGCCAGAAACTGGCGTAAATCGGTGGCTTCCACATCGTTTAAATTGAGCTGTTCACGCTGGCAAAACTCTAAAAAATCCGAGACATCACGCCCATAAGCTTGCAAGGTATGTTTGGACTGGTTTTGAATTTCACGTTCTTTCAGCCACATGTTAAGCAAGAGTTGAGGTGGGACAATCACTGCTTGCTCCATTTAGAGTTGCTCCAGATAATCTTGAATCAGCATTGCAACCTGATCTGCATGAGTGCTAGCAAAGAAATGATCTCCACCTTTAATAATATGCAATTTTGCATTTTTAAAAATTCCTGCCAAGTATTGTCCAAGCTGAACAGTGCTTAAAGGATCATGATCGCCCCAGATCAGCAAGATCGGAACGTCCAGACTTGCGAGCTGAAGGCGGCTAAATTCAGTTTGGTCTTGTTCAAACCAGTCCGGTGCTGTTTTAAACAGTTCACGATAATCTGTTCGCCAGTCTGCACAATGAAATGTTTTTAAATCCAGACCACCAGATGTCGCCAACAATACCAACCCTTTGACTTTCTGTGGATGCTTAAGTGCCAACCCAATGGCCAAGACCCCGCCCATAGACTGGGCAATCAGAATGGAATCATCTTCAATTTGCTTTTTCACGAATTCTTGCAGATCATGCAGGTTTTGAATAGCTAAATTTGGTGCTACACCATCAAAGCCTGGATAGGCAATGACTTGCTGATCTGTATATTCGGTTAATGCTGCCTTTAATGGCTGCCAAAAGTGCTGGCTTCCTGAGGCACCCGGCAGGAAAACAAGCTTATTCATCTCATTCAAATTCTAAGGTTTTTCCCATCCTAGCATAAAAAAAGCACCGTCGATCAGACAGTGCTTTTTTCTCAAGCGGCACGAAATTTAACTCTGGAAATAACGTAAATCCAGACGACCTTCATACACGGTAGCCGTTGGTCCAGTCATCCAGACCACATCACCTTCTTTCCACTCAATCTGCAACTTTCCACCTGCAAGTTCGATTTCGACTTTGCTCGACAGCAGACCACGGCGCATACCAGACACTGCGGCTGCACAGGCACCTGTACCACAGGCCAAGGTCTCGCCTACACCACGTTCATATACACGTAAACGTGCATGTTTCTCATCAATAATCTGCATAAATCCGGCATTGACCCGTGCCGGGAAACGCGCATGCGACTCGACCTGCGGACCAATACGTGCGACATCTGCAGTAATCACATCCGGTACAATCGTCACCGCATGCGGATTACCCATATTCACCACATCAATCGTCAGCTTTTCACCGCCAGCAAGATCGATGTCATACAGGCTCTCCGGCGCATCAGCCACAAATGGAATTTCCTGAGGCAGGAATTTTGGATAGCCCATATTCACACGCACCCAGCCATTCGCGCCCAATTCTGGTACTACAATACCTGACTTGGTTTGTACCTTGATTTTGGTTTTGGCGGTCAACTGCCGATCATGCACAAACTTGGCAAAACAGCGCACACCGTTGCCACATTGTTCCACTTCCGAACCATCAGCATTAAAAATCCGGTATTTAAAGTCTGCACTCGGAATATCAGGCGGCTCAACGATCAATAACTGATCAAAACCAACCCCAAAGTGACGGTTGGCCAGGCGTTGAATCGTCAGGGTATCCAGATAAGCACGCTGGCTGATCAGGTCCACTACCATAAAGTCATTGCCCAAGCCATGCATCTTGGTAAATTCTAATAACATCCTGATTTACTCCTTAAGGCAATAAACGCTCACGTTCCCAGAGGGATTCAATCGTTTCACGTTCACGAATCAGATGCGCCTGATCGGCGTCGACCATCACCTCAGCAGCACGGCCACGGCTGTTATAGTTTGAACTCATGACAAAGCCGTATGCACCCGCACCAAGCACTGCCAGCACATCATTTTCCTTGATCGCAAGCTTGCGCTCTTTACCCAGGAAATCACCAGTTTCACAGATGGCACCCACGACATCCCATTCTTTGCTTTCGACATCAGTACGCGGCCTAACAGGTTGAATGTCCATCCATGCTTCATACAAAGCTGGACGAATCAGGTCATTCATCGCTGCATCAATGATCGCGAAATTGCGGTGACTGGTCGGTTTGAGTAGATCCACTTTGGTCAGTAGCACCCCCGCATTGGCAGAAATACTGCGTCCCGGCTCCATATACACCTTCAAGCCCAGTTTTTCTAAAGCTGGACGCAGTGCGTTGGCATATTCTTCAACCGACGGCGGGGTTTCATCTTTATACGTCACGCCCAGACCGCCACCAATATCGATGTGCTTAAGGTGGATGCCCAGCTCTTTTAACTGCTCAATCATGACAATAACCCGATCCAGTGCATCGACAAATGGCTGGGTTTCGGTCAGCTGTGAACCGATATGGCAGTCAATTCCGACCACATCCAGATTTGGCAATGATGCCGCATATTGATAGGTTTCAAACACGCTATCCGATGGAATACCGAATTTATTTTCTTTTAAACCGGTTGAAATATAAGGATGGGTTTTGGCATCGACATCCGGATTCACGCGCAATGAAATCGGTGCTTTGACATTCAATTCAGCCGCCACCTTTTGAATACGATCCAGCTCGGCATAAGATTCTACGTTGAAACACGCGATCCCGACTTCCAAAGCTTTTTTGATATCTGCTTCAGTTTTACCCAAACCGGAAAATACAATTTTCGATGCATCACCACCGGCTTTTAGCACACGGGCCAATTCACCACCGGTCACAATATCAAAACCTGCACCTTGCTTTGCCAATACATTCAATACCGCAAGATTAGAGTTGGACTTTACCGCAAAACAGATTTGATGATCGATAAAGTTAAAAGCACGGTCCATATCTAAAAAATGTTTTTCCAAAGTGGCTTTGGAATAAACATAGAGTGGTGTGCCAAATTGCTCCGCGAGCTGTTGTAATGAACATTGCTCAGCGTGCAATACCCCATTAATGCGGGTGAAACTCATGAAGGTATCCTTTCTGTGAAAGCGTTATGGTGTGGTTTTAACGTCTGAATCGGCAGGTGCAGCAAACTGTTGTGGCATGGGTATCTCGCGTTCTTCATCGGACGCTTTGGACTCATTTTCAGTATTTTTGTATAGCAGATACTTGGTCCGCTTGTCGTAATTCGGATCATTTGGCAAGTGCAAAGCACCTGACTGTCCACAACCTGCAAGAACGAGACCTGTCGCTAAGATACTGATGTAGCAAATGACTTGGCGCATCTGACCACCTAATGTAATAGTTTCGATGAAGTATAACGCGATCATTCAGCATGACCCAAGCGTTAAACGCTAGAGAGTATCTTTAGACAAAAAAAAACGCCAGCAGATCGCTGACGTTTTTATTGATAAGGTTTATTTATGTTTCTGTTTATAGAAGCCAAAATAGCCAATGACTAGCAAAATAAACCAGATCGGGCTGACCATTAGGGCCTGGCGGGTATCTTCTTCCAGCGCCAAGACCACAATCATGCTGAGGAAGAAGATAATTACCATCCAGCATGTCACCAGACCGCCCGGCAACTTAAAGGTTGATTTGGCATGCAGTTCCGGACGTGTTTTGTAATACACGATATAGCTCCAGATAATAATGATCCAGACACAGATAAACAGAATCGTGGACAAAGTCGTGGCCAAGGTAAATGCCCGGACAGTATTTGGAACAAAATACTGCAGTGCTGCTCCCAGCAACAAACATACCGCTGAGAAATACAGGGCGTTGGCAGGGACCGCACGACGGTTCAGGCGACCAAAAGCCACCGGTGCCTGCTTTTCACGTGACAGGCCAAACAGCATACGACTGGTCGAGAATACGCCACTGTTCATTGATGACATTACCGAGGACAACACCACCAGATTCATGATAATCGCAGCCGCTGCAATGCCAGCCTGACTGAACAGGTTTACAAAGGGCGAAACATTCGGGTCAATCTGGTTCCAGGGTGTCACTGACATCACAATCAGCAATGCCAAAACATAGAAAATAATGATACGGATCGGAATAGAATTCACCGCTTTTGGCAGGTTCTTTTCTGGATCTTTGGTTTCAGCCGCAGTAGTCCCCACCAGCTCCACCCCGACAAAGGCAAAGATGGCAATCTGGAAACCGGCAAGGAAGCCCATGGCACCTGTAGGGAATATCCCACCATGATCCCAGATATGACTAAATGAAGCGACCGTTCCAGCATCAGAAGTGAATCCGGTAAAGATCATCCAGAGGCCGACGGCAATCAGCACCACAATGGCAATAATCTTGACCAGGGCAAACCAGAATTCCATTTCACCAAACAGTTTTACCGTGACCAGATTCAGGCCTATGATAAACACAATCGAGGCAATACTGATCATTACCCCCTCTTCAGGACTAAAGGGCAAGCCATTATTAAAGAATTGCAGATAGTAAATGATGGCGGACAGATCTGCGATCCCGATGGTGATCCAGCACAACCAGTAGGTCCAGCCAACAAAGTATCCCGCCCAAGGCCCAATCAGATCCGTGGCAAAATCAATAAATGATTTATATTGCAAGTTGGAAAGTAACAGCTCGCCCAGTGCACGCATCACCAGAAAGACCATAAAACCGATGATCATATAGATCACCAGAATCGAAGGTCCTGCGAGACTGATAGTTTTACCCGATCCCATAAACAGGCCGGTTCCGATGGCACCCCCAATGGCAATTAGCTGTAGGTGCCGGTTGGATAGACTCCGCTTTAATTCATCGTGCTCCGCCGACGAATTGTTATAGTTTTCTGACATTATTAATTACAACTTCGAATTTTACTTGCGACAAATTAACGTAAAAAATGCTGAATACAAAAATAAAAATCACATCATTTGTATTTCCTGATTAATTGAAGAAGTTAATTTATTTTTCTTATATCGCCCTCCAAACCCATTTCTACCTTATTTTCGACCTGCAAGATTTCAGTAATTTCTTGTCAAACCCCTAAAATTATGTAAAAAATAGAACACTATTCAGCCATTTTATGCACTCAGGATGAAGGCATCTGGCATAGCAATTGCTTTTTAATCAATATCTCGAACGACGCAAACATGGATCCATAAGAAGAATTTTATGCAAAATTTACAAAGTTTAATGGAAACTTTAAGCGGCTGGGTCTGGGGCCCTTATATGTTGGTACTGATTGTCGGTACCGGGGTATTCCTCACCTTCCGTTTATTGTTCTGGCAGTTCCGCATGTTGCCACTGGCTTTTAAACAGGTCTTTGGCAAGCACCCAGACCACGCAGGTGATATTTCCCAATTTGCTTCACTCATGACCGCACTTTCTGCCACGATTGGTACCGGTAATATTGCCGGCGTGGCCACTGCCTGTGTTCTTGGTGGTCCAGGGGCTGTGTTCTGGATGTGGATGACGGCCCTTTTTGGTATGGCGACCAAATACGGTGAAGGTGTTCTGGCAGTCAAATACCGAATTAAAAATGAGAAAGGTGAAATGTCCGGTGGCCCGATGTACTACATCGAACGCGGACTGAAATGGAAATGGCTGGCGCTGATTTTTGCTTTTTTCGGGGCAATCGCCTCTTTTGGTATTGGTAGCTCCGTACAGTCCAATACCGTAGCATTGGCAGTGCAAAACAGCTTGGGCATCGAAACCTGGATGACAGGTATTATTATTACCGCTTTTTCGGCACTGGTGATTTTGGGCGGGATTAAATCAATTTCCAGAGCAGCATCACTGATTGTTCCTATTATGGCTATAGGCTATGTGGCAGGGGGATTAATTATTATTTTTAATAATCTCGAACTGGTCGTTCCTGCGCTTAAAATCATCTTTACCTATGCCTTTACTGGAGAGGCTGCAGTAGGCGGTGCAATTGGTGCGGCGATTCGTTATGGTGTAGCACGTGGCGTATTCTCCAACGAAGCGGGTATGGGTTCTGCGCCAATTGCGGCCGCAGCAGCAAAAACTGATCATCCGGCCCGTCAAGGTCTAGTGTCTATGACCGGTACGTTTATTGACACTATTATTGTCTGTTCAATCACTGGTATTGTTCTGGTCATGGGCTATATCATGGCAGGCAATTCATTCGGAGGCCAAACCGGTGCCGTATTGACCATCGGTGTATTCGACAAGCTGCTACCCGGTATTGGTGGCTGGGTGGTTACTTTCGGGATCATTTTCTTCGCTTATTCCACCATTTTGGGCTGGAGCTACTATGGCGAAAAATGTACCAGCTATTTACTTGGCGAAAAATTCGTTTTGCCCTATCGCATTATTTATATTGCCTCAGTGTTTATCGGCTGCATTGCAACCCTGGATCTGGTCTGGCTATTCGCCGATACCTTTAATGGCCTCATGGCGGTGCCGAACTTAATCGCATTATTATTACTGTCTGGTGTCATTGTCAAAGAATCGAAAGACTTCATTGCAAAACGTAAATCTGGTGAGCTGTATTAATAGATAAGTTGTGTAAATACTCAATTCACATATAAAAAAGCCACGTAAATCGTGGCTTTTTTATACTTCAGTTTTCCCATTTTTCATTATGAAATTTTAGCAACGTAAACCACTACAGGCGAGCTTGTCCCGCTCAGATTCAAGCTCCAGTGCCAGTCCTAAAGATAAAACAAAGAACTGAATGCCTTCAATTTTCATATTGCCCTGTTCATCTTCCAGATATCCACTCAGTTTTTGATAGGTTTTATGATGCAGATCAAAAGGTACATCCAGATAAAGCCCACCCAGGTAGATTTCACTATGGACGGTTTGATCCAGACCTAAACACGGCATATAGGCAATCCCCTGTTGCTCTAGCCAGCCGATCAACATTTGGCGAACCGAGTCTGCGTTCCGATCTGGATGTATATAATGATCAAAATGCACAAATAACACATCACGGTTTTTTTCACGTGCGATCGCATCAATATGTTTCAGCAATTGTGACAAGATCTGTTCCATTCCAGCATAACAAGACGGGCATTATAGACGGCGTTACCGCACAGTATTCAAATCAGCATAAATAAAAGCGACAAACCTTGTCGTAAAAACCATGATTTTTCAGGTGAAAGGCTTGGTTTTCGATAGCATTCACCGCTATGCTGTCACTCAATTTCAATCGCTTCATCTTCAAATATGGCTAAAGCAAAAAGTGTGTATCGTTGTGAACAATGTGGTGCCGATCATCCCAAATGGTCGGGGCAGTGTTCTGAATGCGGGGAATGGAACAGCCTGGTTGAGGTGACCATTGCACCGGCAGTGACGCATCGCGCCCAGCCAAAAATTGGTGGTGGATACGCCGGCCAGGCGTCTAGCATTACTACCTTAAATCAGGTCTCAGTCTCTCATGAAACCCGTCTTCCGACGGGTATCAGCGAATTTGACCGGGTCTTGGGTGGCGGACTGGTGACCGGTTCGGTGGTCCTGATCGGCGGTGATCCCGGGATTGGTAAATCTACCATCTTGCTACAAACAGCCACGCACATGGCATCTGCCAAAAATCCGGCCCTGTATGTGACAGGTGAGGAATCCTTGTCTCAGGTGGCTTTACGTGCCCAGCGTCTGGATCTGCCGACCGACCAGCTCAAAGTCATGGCAGAAACCTGCGTCGAACGTATTTGTGAAGTGCTGGCCCAGCAACGTCCTGCGGTGGCAATCCTGGACTCGATCCAAACCTTGTATACCGAAACCCTGCAATCTGCACCGGGTGGTGTCTCACAGATTCGTGAATCAGCGGCCCTATTGACCCGTTTTGCCAAAAACAGTGGCACGTCTTTGTTTCTGGTCGGTCATGTAACCAAAGAAGGCGCACTGGCCGGCCCACGTGTACTGGAACATATGGTCGACTGTGTACTGTATTTTGAAGGCCAGTCGGATTCACGTTACAGGATGATCCGAGCGGTCAAAAACCGTTTTGGTGCGGTTAATGAACTCGGTGTGTTCGGCATGACCGACAAAGGTCTACGCGAAGTTTCCAATCCTTCAGCCATCTTTTTAAGCCGTTATGATGAAGCGATTCCCGGCTCAATTGTAATGATCAGCCGGGAAGGTACGCGCCCGCTCCTGGTTGAAGTTCAGGCCCTAGTCGATGATGCACATGGCCAACCACGACGTGTAGCGCTTGGCCTGGATCAGAATCGCTTGAATATGCTCCTTGCAGTCATGCATCGGCATGGTGGTGTGCAAACCTCCGGCCAGGATGTTTATGTCAATATCGTCGGTGGGTTGAAAATCACCGAAACCGGTTCGGATCTGGCGGTACTTCTCGCCTGCGCCTCCAGCATTCGTGGCAAAGCCTTACCGCAACAGCTGGCGGTTTTTGGTGAAGTCGGCCTGTCTGGAGAGATTCGTCCTGTGCCGAACGGCCAGGAACGCCTAAAAGAAGCGATTAAACATGGGTTTAAATATATTATTGTCCCTCGCGGCAATGCACCGCAAAAACCCATTGAAGGCGTGCAAATTATTGCAGTTGCGCGTTTACATGAAGCCTTAAGCGAGGCGATGGCGCTGAGTGATGAACTCAACTAACTGTAAACTGGCCTATTTGGTACAAAGAGCAAAAAAATACAGATTTTTGATTGAAATTCCACACAAAGCCTATATAAATAGACTGTACAAACAGGTTTTATTCTCATAGGAAAAATGAATGGAAGTTCGACAGCGCGGTTTGATCACAGGTCTCTTGACAGCAGTTTTATTGGTTGCGCCTTTTGCAGCTGAAGCAAAACGTGCCGGTGGCGGTAAAAGTCACGGCATGCAACGTTCTGCACAACCTACTCAATCTTATCAACAACCTCGTCAAACTGCGCCTGCTCAACAAGCGCCAGTTGCCGGTGCTGCAACCCAGCAAAAATCTGGTCCGGGTGTCGGCGGTATGGTGGCCGCGGGTGTAGCCGGTGCTGCGATTGGTGCAGTTGCTGCCAATGCCTTGGCGGATGATCAAAGTGTAGCAGCATCTGAAGCTCAGGCTGCTCAAGCAGAAGAGGAAAAAGGTGGTATTCCGGGCTGGATCTGGATCCTTCTTGCTGCTGCTGTTGCCTTCTTCATTTTCCGTAAAATGAGCGCAAAAAAAAAAGTAGCTTCTAACCCTTTTGCACCAAATAGCGGTGCTGGTAATACAGCACCTTTTGGTCAGGCACCGACTGCACCTCGCGGTGGTGACAGTACCAATATTTTTGGCCAGAACGTGGGTGGTCAAACGTCAAGCAATAATGCTCCGCTTGGTTCCGCTCCGGTAAATAATGCGCCTTTTGGTGCAGCTTATACCCAAAGTGGCAGCCAGTTACCGGATGGTACTGAACCTGCTGCATTCTTGCGTGTAGCGCGTCAGCGTTTTAACCATATTCAGTCCATGAATACAGCAAGCAACATTTCTGAAATTCAGCGTTATCTGACTCCTGATCTTTATCAGTCAATGTATAACGACATCATGAGCAATCAGGATCAGGATGTTGCCGAGTTTTCAAATCTGAATGCGATGGTCGTCGACTCATCGACTGACAATGGCCAGTATATTGTCAGCGTACGCTTTACCGGTACGGTAAGCGAAGACTTAAACAGCTTGCCGCAACCGTTCGCAGAAATCTGGCATTTCACCAAACCAGCAGGTTCAAATCAGGACTGGGTGGTTGCAGGTATTCAGCAAGACTAATCGTGAATAAATGAAGTGTAGACAGCGGCCCTCGAGCCGCTGTTTTTATTTTTAAGCCTTATATTTTGATCTATTTTAACTCTATTCCCTTCTCTCTTTTTAACCCAACTTCCAGTTTTACTTATTTTTCATATAAATAGTTCAGCAACCTATATTTAAAATCTAAACAATAATTGTTATCATTCTCATAAAATAACTTTCTTAAGTATACAGACAGAATTTTCGATGATGAATAGTCCGAATATGCAAGCTATAGCGACTGAAACAGTCACTGCACCGAAACCATCAAGCAAAAATAAAGTCAAAGCCAATATGCAGGCTTACCGTGGGATGATTTTATATCGCTTTATTCTGGCGGGTGTGGGCGGTTATCTACTGGCTACACTGGCAACGATCGTGATTGCCCAACTTTTTATCGACAGTGGAAGCAGTGCTGCCATGTCCGCGACCCTGATTGGCTTTAGCTTGAATACCGCTGCATTTATTTGGGTATTTATGGTGAATAAAACGCTCAAAGCTACGCTCGGGATCGCGATTCCCGGTGTTTTGCTCTATATCGCCTATAAGCTTTTAGGAAATTAAAATGAGAATAGATGCAAAACCCGAAGGGCCGCGCCAGTCGATGGCATGGTTGCATACTTGGGCCAGTCTGATTTTAGGCTGGCTTTTATATGCGATATTTTTAACGGGAACCTTAAGTTTTTTCCAGAACGAAATTACCGTCTGGATGAAACCAGAATTTCATCAGTCAGTTCCACCAAAGACTCAAATCGAACAAACCCGTGTGGCACTGGCTTATCTGCAACAGCACCATCGGAATGCTGGCAGCTGGGCGATCCAGCTTCCTACCACACGCCAAAATACCACCACCCTGACTATTCGTAGTACCGGCGAAGATCCGCGTGCCCGTCGTGGCGGTACCCGCGTGACGATTGACAGCGCCACGGGCGAAGTTTTGCAAGCGCGTGAAACACGCGGTGGCTCCTTCCTATACCGCTTCCATTTTGAATTGTATGGTTTGCCAAGGATCTGGGGGCGCTGGATTGTCGGCATTGCGACCCTGCTCATGCTGGTGGCAATCATCAGCGGTGTAATTACCCATAAGAAAATTTTCAAGGATTTTTTTACTTTTCGTCCCGGCAAAGGTCAGCGTTCCTGGCTGGATGCACATAATGCTACTGCGGTATTTGCCCTGCCCTTTCATATCATGATTACCTTCAGTGGTTTATTACTATTGCTCTTTACCCTGATGCCTTGGGGCGTAAACCAGATTTATGAAAATCGTGGTGCTTTCCTTCAAGATCAACGTAAAAGTTTGATTCAGAACACCAGTATTCAAGCTGAATCCCGTGAAGGCCGTAGTGAGAGTAAAGAACGTCGACCGCAAGCTGAGAGAGAAAATCGTGACGAGCGCGGTGAAATGTCTGCACGTGGTACAGGTCGCCACTCTCGTGATGAAATGCAAGCTGCACCTCCTGCACCATTAACCGATTTGACTCCGATCTTGGCAATAGCCGAAAAAGAATGGAAAAATAATCCAGTGGGTACGATAACTATCATCCAGCCAAATACCGTAAAAGCTGAAATTGAACTTCGTGCTTTAAACGGAGTCAGCGTAGCTTATCGCAATGTTTATCCGAGCCTTGCTTTCAATGGCGTAACAGGTGAATTAAAGTCGGATCAAACCACACTGAAAACACCTTCGGTTGCAAATGGTATTTATAATGTATTCACCACATTGCATGAAGCACGTGGCGTGGATCTGGCTTTACGCTGGTTATTGTTCATGTCAGGTGTGGTCGGCACCTTGATGATTGCGACTGGTTTGATTCTATGGTGTGTTAAACGTGCACCACAGCAACAGAAGCAAGGCTATAAATCCTTTGGCTATCGCGTGGTTGAAGTCACCAATATCGCTGCCATTATTGGTTTACCTATTGCCTGTGCTGCCTATTTCTATGCCAACCGCTTTATTCCGGCAGACATGGAGATGCGTTTGAACTGGGAAATTCGTAGCTTCTTTATTGTCTGGTTGCTGACGTTGCTTTATGCCATGATTCGCAGTCATCGTCAGGCCTGGCTGGAACTATTACTGCTCGCCACTGCCGCATTTACCTTGCTCCCAATCGTGAATTTCATGACCGGCGGTCAGGCGATCTGGAATAGCATCTTGCATGGTCAATGGGTCATTGCTTCTTTTGATCTGGCGATGTGGGTTGTTGCAATCCTGTTCTGGTTTTCATTTAAAAAAGTAAAAAACCATAAAGGTTTGCCGTCTAAAAAAGCCAAGGCTGCTCTCAAGGAGAATCACGCATGATGTTCTTCTTAATGATTTGGGCTTTAACTTCACTGGGTTTCTTTGCGCTTGCCACGTCGATGTCCAAACATCAAAAACAGATTTTTGACAGAGAACTTGACCCTGCAAAAACACAACTTGCGACTATTCTCGGTTGGATATTGTTAATAATTTCCCTGATTCTGTGTCTGTTAACAGGAGCTGTCAGCAATATGATCAGTTACTGGCTGGGTAGTCTGACTTTTGCAGCACTGGTGGTCGGCTTAAGCCTGAGTTATCTGGCAAGTAAAATTAAAGTGATCGTAATGTTCTGTGTGTTCATCGCCTCGATCTCAGGGATTATTTGCTTAATCTAATCATTGGATTGACCAATCTCTTTAAAAAGCTGACCTTCGGATTGGCTTTTTTGCTTTAAACCTTTTAGTCTACGCACAATATTTTTGAGATGTTGATATGACCCAGCGTGTTTCTCCCCCTGCTGCCTTGACTAATCTTGCCTTAGCCGGCAATGCTGAAGCGCAATTTGAACTGGCTGAACTGTATATGCAAAGCGAGCATGATGATGACATCATTCTTGCTGAAGAATGGGCGTTGAAAGCTGCCAACGGCGGGCTGGTGGATGCAATGTACTGGTTAGGTGAAGGTTATACCGTTTATGCCAAAGAACTAGCAGAAGAAGATCCGGAAGAATCCAAAGCTCACTTTGAGTTAGCCTATTACTGGTTAAGCAAGGCCAATATCGAGAAGCACCCTGCTGCGACTTTAGAGCTGGCGGGTTTCTACCGTCGCGGTGATGTGATTGAAAAAGATGTAGAGAAATCAATTTCTTTAGTGAAACAGGCTGCGGAATGGGGTGAAGTTCAGGCCATGCGCGATCTTGCTTTTATTTATGCCAATGGTTTAGGTGTAGATGGTGATGAAGAACTAGCTGAGTTCTGGACCCAAAAAGCGGATGCTGCTGAGCAAGAAGCTAAATAAAACGAAAAGCCCGTCAAATGATAGGCTTTTTATTTAACTCTCATACTCCCTCCTACATGATGCAGAAGAATCTTAAAAGAAAACATTTAATTTACCGTATTTATATTGATAGGCTTTTGATCAATTAAAAGCTCAAAATACAGAAAATAAATAATATTATCTTTTTCAACTTGGCTCATGTTTAGATTCCAAGTACAATACTGCGCTAGTCGAGGGATGCTGCGACGTTTTACAGGCACTAAATGTAAAATCGCTAGGCTCGACCATCGGTCAGACATTCGTTCTGATCAACAACGGCATCCGCGAACAGAACGATCCAATCTATTTTTTCCTAGGAGATCCTGATGAACGCGGTTACTGCTTCATTTACAGATTACAAAGTTGCTGATATTTCACTTGCTGATTACGGCCGTAAAGAAATCAAACTTGCTGAAGCTGAAATGCCAGCCCTAATGGGTCTGCGTAAACGCTACTCAGCAGCAAAACCACTGGCAGGCGCGAAAATTCTCGGCTGTATCCATATGACCATTCAAACTGCTGTTCTTATTGAAACACTGGTTGAATTAGGCGCTGAAGTTCGCTGGACTTCATGTAACATTTTCTCTACTCAAGACCATGCTGCTGCTGCTATCGCTGCTGCGGGCATTCCTGTATTTGCCTGGAAAGGCGAAACTGAAGAAGAATACATGTGGTGTCTTGAACAACAAATCAATGTAAATGGCAAACCTTGGGATGCCAACATGATTCTTGACGATGGCGGTGACTTAACGCTACTTGTTCACGAAAAATACCCAGAAGTGATTGCAAAAATTCACGGTGTAACTGAAGAAACAACGACAGGTGTTCAACGTCTGTACGAAATGCTTCGTGATGGCACTTTAAAAGTTCCTGCAATCAACGTAAACGATTCAGTAACCAAGTCTAAAAACGACAACAAATACGGTTGCCGCCATTCACTAAATGATGCAATCAAACGTGGTACAGATATGCTTTTATCTGGCCGTCGTGCGCTGGTAATCGGTTACGGTGACGTAGGTAAAGGTTCTGCTCAATCCCTTCGTCAAGAAGGCATGATTGTACGCGTAACTGAAGTTGACCCAATCTGTGCAATGCAAGCATGTATGGACGGTTATGAAGTTGTATCTCCATACAAAAATGGCGTGCAAACTGGCAAGAAAGAAGACATCAATATTGATCTTCTTCAAAACACTGACCTGATCGTAACGACTACGGGTAACTACCACGTTTGTGATTCAGCAATGCTTGATTCATTAAAAGCAGGCGCTGTTGTATGTAACATCGGTCACTTCGATACTGAAATTGATACAGCTTACCTACGTGGCTACAAGTGGGTTGAAGTTAAACCTCAAGTACACCAAGTGTATCGTTCAGAAAATGAAAATGATTACCTGATCCTTCTTTCTGAAGGCCGTCTGGTGAACCTTGGTAATGCGACTGGTCACCCATCACGCATTATGGATGGTTCATTTGCCAACCAGGTATTGGGCCAAATGCATTTGTTCGCTGAGAAATTTGCTGACCTTCCAGAATCTGAAAAAGCTGCACAAATTCGTGTAGAACTTCTTCCTAAGAAATTAGATGAAGAGGTTGCTGCTGCGATGGTTGCTGGTTTCGGTGGTGTCTTGACTCAACTGACTCCAGAACAGGCAGACTACCTAGGTGTACCTGTTGAAGGCCCATTCAAGTCGGATGCTTATAAATACTAATTTTTGTTTTACCTCTCCCTAGCCCTCTCCTAAAAGGAGAGGGAAACTTCTATTGTGAAAATAGTTAGAGGGTAAGCCTTAAAGACCTTAACTATCATAATGGAAGTCCCTTCTCCCTTTGGGAGAAGGTTAGGATGAGGGCAATCCAAAATTACAAGTATTTATAAAAAAAGGATTTGAACATGTCTAAACAGATTCCAATTTCATTTGAATTCTTCCCAACCAAAACAGATGTAGGCGCGGAAAAACTCAAGCTTGTACATCAAGAGTTACAACTCTTAAATCCAGAATTCTTTTCTGTGACCTATGGTGCTGGCGGTTCAACCCGTGAACGCACCCTGTCTACCATCAATGACTTTAATGGCAAAGGTGCACCTGTTGCCCCTCACCTGTCTTGTATTGGCGATGATAAGGCACGTATTGCAGAACTTCTAGACCTGTACAAATCTCAAGGTATTGACCGTATTGTTGCCCTGCGTGGTGACTTACCTTCTGGTCAGGTCGGTTTGGGTGAATTACCTTATGCACAGGATCTGGTCCGCTTTATCCGTGAACATTCAGGTGATCATTTCAAGATTGAAGTGGCAGCTTATCCGGAAATGCATCCACAGGCTGAAAGCTTTGACAAAGACATTCAGCACTTTGTTGATAAAGTCAATGCGGGCGCCAATGCGGCATTAACCCAGTTCTTCTTCAATCCAGATGCTTATTTCTATTTTGTAGATCGTATCCAGAAAGCAGGAATCGATATTCCGGTTGCCCCTGGCATCATGCCAATTACCAATGCCAGTAATCTGATTCGTTTTGCTGATGGTACTGGTGCTGAAATTCCACGCTGGATTCGCAAACAACTGGCTACCTATGGTGATGACACGGCCAGTATTAAAGCCTTTGGCCACGAAGTTGTGGTGAAATTCTGTGAGCGCCTGCTTGCAGGTGGGGCGCCAAGCCTGCACTTTTACACCATGAATACTACTGATCCTACACGCAAGCTTGTGAAAGACTTAGGTCTCGCATAAGTTTCTAGGCTGCATTGAGCTTCCCCACTCTTTCTTTCTCTGGAAGAAATTCAAAGAGGGAAAACAGCAATGCAGTCCTGTTTTGTTCTACCTGAGAGTAATCACCCCATGCCACGTTTTTTTATTGAAGCAGACTTAAATGTTGATACTGCGGTCGAGTTAACAGAAACCGTTTTTCATCATTGGGTGAAGGTATTACGTGCTCAAGTGGGCGAAACTGCAACATTGTTTAATGGGCAGGGTGGCGAATATGACGTGACCCTTACTGAAGTTGCTAAAAAATCAGCTACGGTCTCGGTCAATGCATTCAATCCCGCTAATCGCACACCCAAGTTTCAGGCTTTGCTCGGTCAGGTCATGAGCAAAGGCGACCGTATGGATTATGCAATTCAGAAAGCTGTCGAACTGGGCGTATCCGAGATTCAGCTGTTGACCTCGGAACGTTGCGAAATGCGTTTAAAGTATGATCGCGACCAGAAAAAACTGGAACATTGGCAAGGTGTTGCTATTGCCGCTTGTGAACAGTGTGGTCTAAATATTGTACCCAAGATTTTAGCACCCATTTCCCTTGAAAGATGGCTGGAAAATGAATTGCCAGACACCAAACTGGTTTTAGCACCTAATAAAGATGAAACAGATGTACTGGCAGAGGCGACCCTGGATCTTGCCTTATTGATTGGTCCCGAAGGAGGTCTGAGTGAAGCGGAAATTAATGCCGCCAACCACAAAGGTTTTCGTAACTGGTGTATAGGCGAGCGTGTACTGCGTACTGAAACTGCCCCTGTTGTAGCCCTGTCTATTTTAAATTATGTACTTTAGTTCATCGGGTAGGTAAAATTTTGTCTTTAATTTTGTTGATTTTTATTTTTAAGACAACTAATCTCGACTAAAGAATAACAACTACTTATTAATTGATTTTCACACATTTCCTGGGGGTTTTTATAATAACAATGCACAAGGACGAAAACCGTATAGGATGAATACAGGCATTGACTCACATGGTTGATAATCCAGACGATTATATTCAGCAGCACCTACATGATGCTCAGATTGCGAACACGCTGCGTCATAGTCGCTATTTTTTGCTCAGCATAATGGTGATCTGTCTTTATATTTTTTGTATTTATCACATTCAATACAGACCTTCTAATACCTATTTTAATATCTGGTTTATTCTGACAGAGCTCCTTGTCAGCATGTGCTGGCTGGCGAGTACGCTGTACTTTAAACCTGAGCACTATAACCAGAAGAATGCGCATCGCTGGTTACAGTTTCAAAGTCTGGCTGTGGGGATCTGTATCGCGGCAGGTATTTTTACCATTTACTATTATTTGCCTCAAGCCAACCCAGCCTTTAACGATATTGAAGCACTGACCTTGTCCGCCTTGTTGCTGATTGTTACCCAAGCTTTCGGTTTAACCTATTTAACCCAGAAACTGAGCTATTTCTGTCTGGCATTTTTTCCGTCTTTACTGCCCTTTTTACTGTCGCAAATTTATCCGACAGGTGATTCCAATCCTTTCTTTGCACTGGCTTTAAATTTTTCCATGATTGTGATTTTGCTATGTGCAACAAGCAGCTACCGTATTCATAGCCGTACCTCACGTCTGTATGTAGAAAATGATATTCTGGTAAAAAATGCAGAACAGCAGATTCATTGGACGGATGAACTTTGTCAGCAACTCAAAACTGAAGTTAATAAATCTAAAGATATTGAACTTCAATTACAGCTCAGCAATCAGTTGCTGGAACAGAAAGTACGGGAACGCACCTATGATATCGAGCAGATCAATCAGGATCTGAAGAATAAGCAGCAAGATCTGGAACTGGCACATAAAATTGCCGGTATCCGCCCTTGGGACTGGAATATTCAAGCACGCAACATCACCCTCACCAATCATAAAGATGAAAAGATTCTGCGTGATTCCAAAGATCATCATCTGCAATTACAGCATCTGATCCACCCGGACGACCTGGACCATTTTAAACGCAATATGAAACAGCACCTACGCGGTCAGACTGAACGCTACGATGCTACCTACCGGATCAGGCTCAGTGAAGGTGGCTGGAGCTGGGTACATGACATTGGTCGGGTAATCAGCCGCGACCCTAACAATAATAAGCCCTTAAGAATGGTTGGTATCCGTCGTGATATTCAACAGGAACGGCTGTCTCAAGAGCGTTTAAAGCTGGTAGCCAGTGTACTGGAACAGGCCGCAGAAGGGATTTTCATTTTGAATCCTGATTTAGATTATATCGATGTGAATCCTCACTACGAATACCTGAGCGGTTTTGAGCGACATCAGATTATTGGTAAATCCCTATTTGATATTGTAGCGAAAAATAAATCCCAGCAACGCGCTTTTCAGGCCAGCATCGTCAAGCAGATCCAGAAAATTGGCTCTTATGATGGAGAGGTCAACGCAAAATTTCTGTCTGGCAAGGAGTCAACCTTATGGCTGCACATCAATGCCGTTACCGATGATGAAGGCCGGATTACCCATTACATTGGCATCGTATCGGATCTGACTGAACGCAAATTACAGGAACAGCGCCTGTCCTATCTGGAAAATTACGATACCTTGACCGATTTGCCCAACCGTTTCTATTATAACTATCAGCTGCACCAATATCTGGTTTCACAAAAAGACTCTCTTAAGCAGATGGCTGTGATTCGACTTAATATCGACCGTTTCCGGCCGTTGAATGAATACCTGTCCAATAATGGCGGTGATGAACTTTTACGTCAGGTGGCACAGCGCCTGCGCATGACCAATGCAGAAGCATTGTTTGTTGCCCATCTGAATGGTGATGATTTTGCCATTCTCTATGAAATTTCACATATTCGTCCTTCTGTTCAGCACCATTGTGAACGCATTGCCCAAGCCTTTAGCCAAGCGTTTAATATTTACGGTCAGGATCATGTAATTACCCTGTCTATGGGCGTGGCATTTTATCCAGATCATGGCCGCCAGCTGGATTATTTAAATAACTGTGCTGAACAGGCATTAAAAGAAGCCAAGAACCTAGGCGGCAATACCATTCATTTTTATTCAAGTGAAAATGATGCCTTGCAGAAAAATGGAATCTTCCTGGAACGGGATCTGCGTAAAGCAATCCAGAATAATGAACTGATTGTCTATTATCAGCCAAAAATCAATTTCAGTGATCACAGCATTTATGGCTTTGAAGCGCTGATTCGCTGGGCCCATCCAGAAAAAGGAATTATTGCACCCGATTTATTTATTCCTTTAGCCGAACAAACCAGCCTGATTTCAGATATTGGCCGTCTGGTCATTCAGCAGACTGCTAAACAGATTCGCCAATGGAATGATCTGGGCTTTAATCATATTTGTGTATCAGTCAATGTCGTGGCCCAGCAGTTGCGTCGCGGTCAGTTGCTGGATGATCTGGATCAGGCCATTGCAGACCACCAGATTTCAGGTAACAGTCTGGAACTGGAAATTACGGAATCTTCGTTAATTGAAAATTCAGAAGCAGTCAAAAACCTGCTGAACGAGATTAAACAGCGACATATTCATATTGCGCTGGATGATTTTGGTACAGGCTATTCATCCCTTTCCTATCTTGCTGATTTTCCAATCGATACCTTAAAAATTGATCGCAGTTTTGTTTCTAAGATTGGAAAAAACAAACATGAAGCAATTGTCAGTGCTATGGTGGCCATGGGCAAAGCCATGGGTATGACCGTGGTTGCAGAAGGGATCGAGACTGAAGAACAATTAGAATATTTACGGGATTTAGACTGTGATATAGCCCAAGGCTTCTTATTTTCCAAAGCCCTGCCTGAACGAGAAGCAACCGCTTATTTAGTGCAAGACAAGACAGCTCAATCTTATACATATCAAGTCTAAGTCTATATTTGACCACAATAAGTTTGTTGGAAAAACGGCCGTCTTTGTCTGTCCGAACTGGTTAACAAATGGTATATTCAGGAACATAAATAAATTCTTTGCCCACTGACTGGGTAATCTTTACAACGATCGAGAGACTGATGGACGAACAATCTTTAAAGCAACAGGCCCTTTACTATCACGAATTTCCTACCCCGGGGAAAATCAGCGTTACACCAAGCAAACAATTGGTCAACCAACGTGACTTGGCCCTTGCTTACTCGCCTGGCGTAGCTGCACCTTGCCTTGAGATTGAACGCGACCCTTCAACTGCTGCATTGTATACAGCACGGGGTAACCTGGTTGCTGTAGTAACCAACGGTACTGCTGTGCTGGGCTTGGGTAATATTGGCCCTTTGGCTTCTAAACCGGTGATGGAAGGTAAAGGCGTATTATTCAAAAAATTTGCTGGTGTGGATGTATTCGATATTGAAATTGCTGAAAATGATCCAGACAAAATTGTAGATATTGTCGCGGCATTAGAACCGACTTTTGGCGGGATTAACCTGGAAGATATCAAGGCGCCAGAGTGCTTCTATATTGAGCAGAAACTGCGTGAACGCATGAATATTCCTGTATTCCATGATGACCAGCACGGTACTTCGATCATTGTCGGTTCTGCTTTACTTAACGCCCTGGAAATTAATGGCAAAAAAATTGAAGAGATCAAGATTGTAGCTTCAGGTGCCGGTGCTGCAGCACTCTCTTGCTTAAATCTGCTTTGTGCTCTGGGTGCTAATAAAGAGAACATCATTGTTGCCGATTCACGCGGTCTGCTGACTACGCATCGTGAAGGTCTGGATGAATCCAAAAAAGCTTATGTGCAAGACATTGAAGCTACTCAGCTAGGTGACGTGATTGCAGGCGCAGACATGTTCCTCGGTCTTTCTGCTGCCGGCATTCTGACCAAAGAAATGGTCAAGGTCATGGCAAAAGATCCGATCATCTTTGCATTGGCGAACCCGGATCCAGAAATTCTGCCTGAACATGCGCATGAAGTTCGTGATGATGTCATCATGGCGACTGGCCGTTCTGACTATCCGAACCAGGTGAATAACGCGCTATGCTTCCCGTATATCTTCCGTGGTGCACTGGATGTGGGTGCAACCACTATTAATGAAGACATGAAAATTGCCTGTGTCCATGCAATTGCACGTATGGCGCATATTGAAGCCGATGCGGCAACCTATGGTGAAAAATCAGCTTCATTTGGCCGCGAATACCTGATTCCTGGTCCACTGGATCAACGTCTGATTCTGGAGATTGCACCTGCTGTGGCACAAGCTGCAATGGATTCTGGTGTTGCGACTCGTCCAATTCAGGATTTCTCGGCGTATCGTCAACGTCTGTCTGAGTTTGTCTACAACTCGGCATTCGTCATGAAACCGATTTTTGAACAGGCGAAATCTGATCCTAAACGCATTGCCTATGCTGAAGGTGAAGACCTGCGTGTATTACGTGCTGCACAAATTGCTGTGGATGAAGGCCTGGCAAAACCGATTCTGGTAGGCCGTCCGGCAGTCATCGAAGCCAATATCAAGAAACTGGGTTTACGTCTTGAAGATGGTGTAAATATCACTATCATTGATCAGGAAAAGAACCCGAACTATGAAATGTTTGCGGATGATTACTACAATATCATGCAGCGCAAGGGTGTAACGCCTGAATATGCACAGCGTGAAGCACGTCGCCGCTCTACTCTGATCGCTGCGATGTTGGTAAAACATGGCATGGCAGACGGTATGCTGTGTGGTACGTATTCTAGCTACGATATTCATCTGGACTTCGTCAGCAACATCATTGGCAAGAAAGATGGTCATAACACTTTCTTTACCTTGAATGCCTTGATGCTCGAAGACCGCAACCTGTTCATCGCCGATACCTATGTCAATACTAATCCAACGGCTGAACAGCTGGCTGAAATGACCATTCTGGCGGCTGAAGAAGTGCGCCGTTTTGGTATGACACCACGTATTGCCCTGCTTTCTCATTCAAGCTTTGGTTCAGACCAGCATGATGCCAGCGCGCAAAAAATGCGTAAAGTGTATGACATTCTGTCTGAAATCGCGCCTGAGCTGGAAGTTGAAGGTGAAATGCATGGCGATGCAGCACTGGATGAAAACATTCGTCAGTTTGCATTCCCGAATTCACGTTTCAAGGGCTCTGCAAACCTGCTGATCATGCCGAATCTAGATGCTGCCAATATCTCGTTTAACCTGTTAAAAGCAACTTCAGGCAACAATGTGACCATTGGACCAATTCTTCTGGGTGCGGCAAAACCTGTACACATCTTGACACCGACTGCAACTACGCGCCGTGTGATCAATATGACTGCGCTCACTGTGGCAGAAATCCAGCAAGCGGAACAAGATGCACTTTAAGCCAATGACAAGATAACGACGCATTCGCCTCGTTTCTTAACTTGAGAAAACCTCTATTCTGTAGCATGATGCTTCTAAGAATAGAGGTTTTTTCATGCAAGTTTATTTAGTAGGCGGCGCCGTTCGAGATCATTTGCTCGGACACCCCTATCACGAAAAAGATTATGTCGTCGTGGGTGCAACTCCCGCACAAATGCTTGAGCTAGGCTATCAGCCAGTAGGCAAAGACTTTCCTGTTTTTTTACATCCCCAAACAAAAGAAGAATATGCACTGGCGCGTACTGAACGTAAGTCTGGGCATGGTTACCATGGTTTTGAGTTTCATACCGATGTGAGCGTTACCCTGGAGCAAGATCTGATCCGGCGTGATCTGACCATTAATGCCATGGCCATGGATGAAGCTGGTCAGATTTATGATCCTTATGGCGGTCAGCAAGATCTGGAAAATCGGATTCTACGTCATGTTTCCGATGCTTTTGTTGAAGATCCATTACGGGTACTGCGGATTGCCCGGTTTGCTGCACGCTATACCAGTACGGGTTTCGTGATTGCCGATGAAACCATGGCATTGATGCAGCGCTTGACTGAATCTGGCGAATTAAATGCGCTCATACCTGAACGTGTCTGGAAAGAAACTTCGCGTGCATTATCGGAACGTCATGCTGATGTGTATTTTGAAGTATTACGTCAATGTGGGGCTTTAAAGGTGCTATTCCCTGAGATTGATGCCTTATATGGCATTCCGCAACGTCCTGAATATCATCCGGAAATTGACTGTGGCATTCACACCATGATGTCCTTACAGCAAGCTTGCCGTCAAAACTACAGCCTGGATGTACGTTTTGCCGTTTTAGTGCATGATTTAGGCAAGGCTTTAACGCCGCTTGAAGAATTACCGCGACATATCATGCATGAAGAACGTGGCATTAAACCAGTGAATGAACTGTGTGAGCGTTTAAAAGTGCCGACTTATACCAAGCAACTGGCTTTGGCGGTGTGCAAAGAACATCTGAAATGTCATCAGGCCTTCAATCTTAAACCGGGAACTTTATGGCGATTATTACAACGCCTGGATGTATTACGTCGCCCTGAACGTGTTGAAGCTTTTGTACAGGCTTGTGAATGTGATTCACGTGGCCGCCTGGGTCTGGAAGATCGTGCTTATCCACAAGCACAGTATATTCTTGATGCTATGCAGACCGTACGTGCCATCAAGGCACAAGACCTTCCTGCCGATATTCAGGGTCCGGATATTGGCGAAATGCTGATTGAACGACGGATTCAGGCACTTGGTCAGCTCAAAGCGCAACAAACCGTAGCGATTGAATAATAAAAAAGCACCTTCGGGTGCTTTTTTAATGGCTTAGTTTCTCTTTATCACAAAAAAATTAAGAAATATTGAATCAGTACCATCAGGAAATATCTGCCGGAAAGCTGATTACTTGCTCCAGTTTCATTTGATTAGTTGCAATCATCAACAAACGGTCAATTCCCAAAGCAATTCCTGAACATTCCGGCATCTTCGGTAAAGCCGCCAGTAAATATTCATCGATGGGCATGACATGCAAGCCAAGTTTGGCTCGTTCAGCATTATCTGCCTCAAAGCGCGAACGCAATATCTCGGCATCAATCAGCTCATCATAAGCATTGGCCAATTCTAAACCTTCGATATACAGTTCAAAACGTGCGGCGACCAGTTCACCATCTTCATCGATTCGGGTTTTGGCCAAAGAAGCCATTTCAGGGGGAAAATCGGTCAGGAATACTGCGGTATCAAACCCCAGACTAGGTTCAACCATATGTGAAAATAACAGGTCGATATAAGCGAGACGATCCTCGCCTAAATCCAGATTGAGACCGACGCGGCGGCAGCAGTCTTTCAGTTCTTGTATAGTTGCCTGAAGCGGATTGAGATCCAGACGATCCATAAATGCATTCTTATAACTCAGAATGGTCGGACGGATTTCGCCAAAACGTGCTTTCAAGGTCACATTCAACAGATCAGATACTTCAAACATCAGATCTTTTAAACTGAACCCCGGACGATACCATTCCAGCATGGTGAATTCGCTATTGTGCTTACGCCCATGCTCATCATCACGGAAAACTTTACAGATCTGGTAAATGGGTCCAGAACCACTTGCCAATAAGCGCTTCATGGCAAATTCAGGTGAGGTCTGCAAATAATGTGTATGCGCTTTACCCAGCACATGACGCTGGGCCTGTACCGAAGTCAAATGCACATCGGTCACACCGGCTTGAGATAAAATCGGTGTTTCGACTTCTAATACATCGCGCTCAGCAAAAAACTGACGGATTTGACGATATAAATTCGCACGCGCATGCATGGCTTGAAGGTCACAAGTGGGTTGATATGTCATCATCATGCCTTCGGCCCACCATGTGCTGCCCACTCACGACGTAGTGGGTAGGTTTTACGTAAATGATCAAATGCCTGCTGATCGACTTTACCTTCTTTGAGACAGGCACGTAGATTGGCATCATCACGAGCAATGTCATAAATTTGGGATAAATGCTGTTGCAATGCCATTTTTAAATCCTGCCCCTGAAAAAACTGCTCACAGACAGGCAGCTGGGATTCAAACTGTTTATTGGCCGCAAAACCGAAAGTGTGACAAAAAGCTTCGTAGATCATCTGGGTACCACGTGCCTTGCCTTCCAGACTATAGCCGGCAATATGCGGAGTGACCAAAGTCACCAGATCCAGAAGTTCTGCTGAAATCAGCGGCTCATGCTCAAAAACATCCAAAACCACGGTGCGATGTGTCGCCTGTATATCCTGGATCAGCGCGGCTTCTTCAATGACTGGCCCACGTGCTGAATTAATCAGGATTGCATCAGGCCGCATGTGCGCCAGCGAAGCAGCATTAAATAAATGATAGGTTGGATATGCGCCTGTTATGGTTAAAGGGACATGAATCGAAATTGCATCCGCCTGCTGCAATAATTCATGAAATTCAACTTGATCAACCTGCTCTCTTTGCACCAAAGGATCATAGCCAATCACGCGCCAGCCCAAGAGCTTCGCCATGTAGGCCAGTCGGATTCCAACATTACCCAAACCGACAATACCCAAGGTAAATGTCGCATTGGCATCGATTAATTCAGGACGCACCTGCAATAACGCGGTAATCACATATTCAGCCACTGCTTGCGCATTACAGCCGGCTGCATTACTCCATTGAATCCCATGCTGTTCTAATGCAGCAATATCCAAATGATCTGTGCCGATGGTGGCACTTCCTACAAATTTGATCGAACTATTCTTTAGCAGTGCTTCATTGACCTGAGTCACTGAACGTACCAGCAAGCTATCAGCATCTTTGACATCATCAGCGCTTAAGGTTCGTCCTGCACGATGTTGAATATCACCAAACTCGGAAAAAAAGTAATCGGTAAATGCCAGATTTTCATCTGCGACAATTTTCATAATGAGATCCATATGATGCTTGAGCGTATGATAGCGCGTTGATGCTTCTGACTCTATATTTGGCTGATGTGTCAATTTTCAAGATTTGGTAGCTTGATTTCAGAACTGAGGAATTTAAGATTCAGTATTTGCAGCTTAAAAAGAAAAACCCCAATCTTTCGACTGGGGTTTTAAAATTTGGCGGAAGCGGTGAGATTCGAACTCACGGAGGACTCACACCCTCGTCGGTTTTCAAGACCGGTGCATTAAACCGCTCTGCCACGCTTCCATGGCCGCCATCATATAAATAAATCAGATTTTTGGCAATAAAATTTAGCGAAACTTCTATAAAAAGCAGTTTATTCAGCTAAAAATCATCCGAAATCAAAGCCAACCTGAGTATTTCCATTCAAAGATTTGAATCTTGAAATGATCTTGAGTTGAATTTAACTCAGTAGAGAATGATGAGAGAAATAACCACATTCGGCATCCAGTCCGATCAACAATCGAAAAATATTGAGACATAAAAAAACCCAGTCAAATTGACTGGGTTTTTAAAATTTGGCGGAAGCGGTGAGATTCGAACTCACGGAGGACTCACACCCTCGTCGGTTTTCAAGACCGGTGCATTAAACCGCTCTGCCACGCTTCCATGGCCGACATAATATAAACAAAAATCATGCTTGGCAAATATTTTTATGCTTTTACCGAATCAACTGCACAAAATAAAATCAATTCAATTAATCTTCTGAATTTTCTGGCTTTTCATAGCGAATTGAATTAATGAACCAGAGCTTCTTTCCAGAGGGTGTCAGCACCTCGGCCTCATCATCAATCTGCTTGCCCAGTAAGGCGCGTGCCATCGGCGAATCAATCGAAATATGCTGCGGATGATGATCGTAAATTTCATCTACTCCTACAATACGCAAAGTCTTTTGTTCACCTTCTTCATTTTCAATGTCCACCCAAGCACCAAAATAGACCTTGCCTTCCTGCTCTGGAGAAAAATCGACAATTCTCAGCTCTTCCAGACGTTTTCCCAAATAGCGAACCCGGCGGTCAATTTTGCGTAAAAGTTGCTTGTTGTACTGGTAATCCGCATTTTCAGAACGGTCACCGAGACTGGCTGCCCAATTCACTTTTTTGGTAATTTCCGGACGTTCTTCATGCCAGAGATTCTTAAGTTCTGCCACCAATTTATCGTGTCCGCCACGAGTAATTAAGTTAGATTTCATACATCTTGCTGATCATATTTTCACTGTTTTAACTCACAAACAGCTTATTTTATTTACCATTTTAAAACAATGCCAAATTTCAAAAAAAATAATCATTATATTTCAATAATTTAAAATTATTTTTAAAAATAATTTGTGTACAAAATTTGACAATCGTTTTTCAGATCATTAATATGCCAACAATTTCCGGAAATGCTTACTTTTTAAACTATGTAGTTTTTCTACATAATTATCTTTAAATCTCTTGTCATTTTGAATGACGTCATGACTGCCCAACCCTTATTGAATTTATCAAACTGTTAAAATCTCTGGCTGTTTTAGCTGTGATTTTTAGGGCATAAATTACTTTGTAGCGGAGACAACATGCACAGTAGTTCATCCACTGGGTCGAGGCTTTGCCTAAGATCTGTAATTTCCTCTCTCCCTTTGAAAGTACTTGTACTGAGCACTGCATTTATTCCACTACACAGTATCAATGCAAGTAAGACCACTCTCCAGTTTGATCATGTGGTAAACAGCAATAAGTTAACCGTAGTTGCGATTGCAAATCCGACTACTGTATTTCAAGATGGGCAACATCTGCATGGCTTTGGTTATGATCTGGTTCGCAACTATGCCAACAGCCTGAATGTAAAGCTCGATTTTAAGATTGTTCCTGACAATCAGACCGCCCTACAGTGGGTTGCGCAGGGCAAAGCCAACTTGGCCATGACCACGACCGATTTAAGTGCAATTGAAAATAAGAAATTGACCTCATTTTCAGCCACGTGTGGAGATCAGTCAATTTTGATAAATAATGGCCTGAATACCAATTTAAATCTGGTATTTAAATCTGCCACCGATCCTTTAAGCCAGACTGCCAGTGCGTTTATCTGTAAAGGCAAACAAAGCGGTGCCATCAAGCAGCTTGCTTCATTTTATAATCAGAATGTGGTGAAAGAGGAATCCTGGACAACCATTCAACGTGACTTGAGCAGCCGACTGCCGATGTATAAAGCTAGCTTTAAACAGACCGCACAGCAATATGATCTGGATTGGCATTTACTGGCCGCCATTGGTTATCAGGAATCTTATCTGAAACCAAATTCGGTTTCTCCAACAGGTGTTCGCGGCTTGATGATGCTGACCAACAGTACAGCCAAAGCCATGGGCGTGAGTAACCGTACTGATCCGGCTCAAAGTATTCAGGGTGGTGCCAAGTATTATGATCAAATGCTTAGTCGCTATGATCATATTCCATTTCCAGATCGGAACTGGTTTGCACTAGTAGCTTATAATATGGGCCCAGGTGCAGTGAATCAGTTGCAAAAACGTATCCAGTCACAAGGCAAGAACCCGGATAACTGGGTCAACCTATATGCCTATCTGGATCAGAATAAAGCCAATAATGGTCGTTACCGTCAAGCAGTACAATATGTAACTCGTATTCGTGCTTATCTGGAACATATCAAGACCACACCGCAATTGGTGAATATCTAGGTTAACCCTGCACATTGATCACAATGCCATAAAAAAAGCTTACCTTAGGGTAAGCTTTTTTCGTCTTTATTCGAGCAAATCCCAGCAAGAATTAAGCCGTAGTATTTTCAAGCACTTTCTTGAACAGGTCTTTCTGTTCCTGACTTGGCTTGGCAGTTTGAAGTGCCATCAATTGTGACATATCACCCTGTACTTTGATTTTGCCAGTCATGAACGCCTGCATTGCAGCAGCCATGTCAAATTCCAGGAAAACTTTACGTAAGGTTTCGCCATCCATATTCAACGTGGTTTTGGCGTTTGAAGACAAACCTTTTTTGATTGCCCCACCATCTAAAGAGAGTTCAGTATTACCTGTAGTGTCTGCTACAACCAAATTAATCGCAAGGTTCGCCAAAGCCGGTGGCAGATTCAAATCGCCAGCTTGCGCTGTTAGAGTTTCTACAGTTGAAAACCAATCATCAGTTAAAAAAGCAGGCATGATCTTTCCTCAAATTATTTGTTCATTTGTGTCGGCTATCCAGACGACATCATGTTGAAGCTATTATGCTTGTGCTTTGTTATATCATGATCATTAGCGCAAAGGCTAACGAATTTTGTACGCCCCGTTCAATTTTTGTAGTTCTGTTTTATTTATATTTACAGCACAGACATCAACCTGTAGGCCAATGTCTGCAAATTCTCAAACTATTCTGCAGCAAAGCCCAGATTGACCATATTGATCCGGCGATTCTCCCCTTCTACGGCTTCTTCAGTCGAATCACTGCCTTTGAAGTCGAATTCACGCTGGCTGTCCAGCACTTCAAAATCAAATAATTCACGATCGACCAGCTGCGATGGCGAGACATTTTGCAAGGCGCCAAAAATACTATGTAGACGTTTTGGATGTGCTTTATCCCAATCACGTAACATGTCATTGATAATTGCGCGCTGCAGATTATCCTGAGAGCCACATAAATTACATGGAATAATTGGAAATTGGCGCATTTCTGCATATTTGATGATATCTTTTTCTTCCACATACGCCAGTGGACGAATCAGAATATTCTTTTTGTCTGAAGACAGCAGTTTCGGTGGCATCGCCTTCAAGCTGCCGCCATGGAACAGGTTCAGGAAGAAAGTCGCCAGGATATCATCACGATGATGGCCTAAAGCAACTTTGGTCGCACCAATTTCCTGTGCAAAACCGTATAAAGAACCACGACGCAAACGCGAACAGACGGCGCAATAGGTTTTGCCTTCAGGTGTCAGCTTTTTAGTGATGCTGTACGTGTCTTTTTCCAGAATGTAATAAGGAATGTTATTTTCTTCTAAATAACGCGGCAATACATCTTCCGGAAAACCTGGCTGTTTCTGGTCCAGATTGACGGCCACCACATCGAAGTTGATCGGTGCGATACGCTTGAACTGCAGCAGGATATCTAGCAGGGTATAACTGTCTTTACCACCAGAAATACACACCATGACCTTATCGCCTTCTTCAATCATCTTGAAGTCACGAATGGCATGTCCGACCTGGCGGCGAAGCTTCTTTAACAAACGGTAGTAGACTGAGCTTGTTGGCAATTCAGGTTTGAAATTAAATCCTTGTTCGGACTCAACTGGCGAGTACATAGACGAGATTAACCCATAAATAAAAATACCGCGCAATTTTAGCCGATTCGGCCCCGTATCGCATCAAAAGAATTTATTTTCATGAAAATGTCTTATTAATTTCATTTTCATGTTTTATTTAGATTGATATATTGAACGATTGCGTTCAATTTTTAGGCAAAATGCTTATCTTTTGGACTTTTCCACAGTTGTCCACAAAAGCTGTGGATAACTTTGTGGATTGAAACAGGCTTGACAACTTGTCCGGCTCAAAAGATAAGGCTTTTCTTTAAATTGATCATTTTTTGATCAATTTAATTATATATAAAAATCAATAACTTATACCTGTCAAGCCTAAGGTTTTAAATTAAATCATATTTTTTTTTCTACTGCTAAAATGTAAAAAATGACTTGCATTTACAAACTCGTTTATAAATGCAGCGCACAAGTCTTTTCATTCCGTAATTTTTTGTTAAACTCTTGATTAAATTTTTCTCTATTGTGTTTACTTAATATAAACAATGAAAATAAATGTACATGTTTTGGGGCGTTATGGGATCAGCGGCTTGCTATTGGCAAGTTGTTGTCATTTTGTTTATGCCGGTCAAACGATTTATCAGTTACGTGACAGTAATGGCAGTACTTTATTGACTAACAAGAAAAGTCGCTATAATCACTTACAGGTAGAAAAGAAGACTTATTATCCAGACAGCAATATTCACAGTTATAGCAACTGGGGCTCTAGTGAAGCTTCGGTGTTGCCTAGCTATAGTAGAAATAAAAATGCTTATGACTCGATTATCCGTCAGGCATCCCAAACTTATGGCGTTTCTGAAGGCTTGATTAAAGCCGTGATGCATACTGAATCTGGTTTCAATGTACATGCGCGTTCACCAGTCGGTGCACAGGGCCTAATGCAACTCATGCCGGCCACTGCCCGTCGTTTTAATGTCAGCAATGCCTATGATCCCCAGCAGAATATTATGGCGGGCGCCAAATATCTGGCCTGGTTATTGAAACGTTTTAATGGCAATACCAGTCTGGCACTGGCTGGTTATAATGCCGGTGAAGGCAATGTCAGCAAATACGGTGGTATTCCGCCCTTTCGTGAAACCCAGGACTATGTGCGCCGTGTGACCAGTCGCTATCAGAATCTGTATACCGAAGGCCTGAGCACCAATAGTATTTCACCTAGCCCTGCGTCGAGTCAGGGGCGTATTATTGCCAGCTCCGACAATTACTCCACGGGCTCCACCACCGCTTCCAATATTCAGGCTGCCAAGTATCAGCGTCAGATCATCGCACAGGCCGATGGCAGTTTCACGGATGCACCCGCAGGCTCTTATGCCACTGCAAATGCAACGGCATCAGCAAAGATCTATTTGAGTGAATAATCTCTAAACAGCTTTATTTTTAAACACCTATGTTTTAATTCGAACAAAAAATACCCTGTATTTTTTGTAGCCAAATGCTATTTTTTCCTTGAATTCTTCTCAATTTCGCCTCATATTGATTTCAATGATTTACATTTAATAATCAGATTATTTTTCTGTAATAAGAGGATTTCTCAATGATGCGGATTGGTTTGTTCTTGCTAACCAACCTCGCGGTACTGGTTGTAGCTGGCATTATCTTGTCACTCTTCGGTGTCGGTAGTTACCATGGCGCAGGTGGCTTGAATCTAGGCAACCTGTTGGTCATCTGTTTTGTGTTCGGTATGGTCGGCTCAATCATTTCCCTGTTCATGTCTAAATGGATGGCGAAAAAAACCACGGGTACTGAACTGATTGACCCGAATGCTCCTCGTAACCAAGCTGAAGCCTGGTTACTCCATGAAGTTGCACAGCTTTCTCAGCGTGCAGGCATTAAAATGCCGGAAGTGGGTATTTTCCCTTCTTACCAGTCCAATGCCTTTGCCACTGGCTGGAATAAAAACGATGCTCTAGTTGCGGTATCAACCGGCTTGCTTGAGCGTATGAACAAAGACGAACTTCGTGCTGTATTGGCGCATGAAATCGGTCACGTTGCCAATGGCGATATGGTGACTCTTGCCCTGATCCAGGGTGTGGTGAACGCCTTTGTAATGTTCTTCGCACGTGTCGCAGGTGATTTTATTGATCGCAATGTCTTTGGTCGTGAAGATGGTGAAGCTCCGGGTATTGCCTATTTCGTGATTACTATTGTGCTAGATATCGTGTTCGGTATTCTTGCGTCGTCTATTGTGATGTGGTTCTCGCGCCACCGTGAATACCGTGCCGATGAAGCAGGTGCACGTCTGGCTGGTAAACAGGCCATGATTTCAGCATTACTACGCTTACAGGCAGAATCTGAAATGCCAGATGCCATGCCGAAAGAAATGAAAGCATTTGCGATTTCTGCGGGTAAAGAGGAAGGTTTTAGCCTTGCTGCATTGTTCCAGACGCATCCAAGCATCGAACAGCGTGTCGCTGCATTACAACAGCTTGATTGTGCTTAATCTAAAACATGCACAAGTAATACCCATATTAATTCAAAAAAGCCTGCAGTAATTGCAGGCTTTTTTATTGGATTCATTCGCGTATTCTTTAGCTCAATTTAATCAGCTGATCCATTGATACAGCGCCATAATGCCCCATCCGATCGCGAAAACAAACAGGATCAGGAATATGGTGCCCAAAATATCCGGGATATGAATCCAGATCCAGGCCACGACACGATTCCGCCAGAAAGCAGATTGCTGCTGTTTACGTTCCAGACTTTCATGCAGAAATGGATGTACCACATGCCGGTCGCTGCTAATCTGATATTCCTCACGTATATGCAGATGCACGACATCCAGCGCCTTGCGACTCGGCCGGATAAAAATATCAAAGACGGTACCAGCCACAGGAATAAATCCAACCACTGCATCCATTACTGCCAGCTTCATGACCGGATTGAGTTTGGCGCTCGGCACCCCGATCTGTTTGGCCTTATGAATGGCATAACAGGTCAACACAAAACCGGCAATATCTCCAGCAACCGGAATCGTACTTAAAGCCGCATCTGCCCCCACGCCTTGCTTGGTAAACGGAATACGCACCACTGAATCCATCATATTGGCAAACTTGGCCAGATCACGCTCCAGACGTATCACTTCTTGCTGGCTTAATTTTGTTTTTTGTTGAGGATCAGGCATGTAATTTTCCAGAAATGAAACCAATGTAATTGAGCATAAAGTATTTTTTAATTTAAGGTGTATCCAGTTGCAGATTAAAATAGTAATTTAGATGCAATAAATAAATAGATGATCACACCAGTGGCATCACAGATTGAAGTAACCAGTGGCGCTGATGCACTGGCCGGATCCAGCTTTAATTTATTGAGTATAAATGGCAAGCTCATGCCGATCAGACAACCCATCAGCACAATACCGAGCATACTTAAGGCCAGCACCACAGCGACCATCCAGTCACCTCTTATATACCCCAAGATGGATACGGCAATCGCCATGGTGCCTCCCAGACATAAGGCAACCAGGGATTCACGTCCAAGCAGACTAAACCAGTCCTTAAACTGTACATCGCCTGTGGCCAGGGCACGCACCATCAAGGTAGCTGACTGCGAACCTGCATTTCCGCCACTGCCGACCAGTAGAGGGAGGAAAAATACCAGCACAATATGGGAGGCGATAATCTCTTCAAAATACGCAATCCCGATTCCAGACAATAGACTCCCGAAAACCAGTATCACCAGCCAGAATACCCGTTTCTGATACAGGCTAAAGATCGGTGCAGTTTTCAGACTGAGTTCATTCAAAGGTGTGACGGCACCAGATTTTAAAATATCCTCGGTACTTTCAGCCTCCGCAATATCCATGGCATCATCATAGGTAATAATGCCGACCAGCTTCTGTGTAGCATCGACTACCGGTAAGGCAATAAAATCATAATAGGCCAAGGTACGGGCGACCTGTTCCTGGTCTTCATCGACTGTGGCATACAACCACGTCCGTAGTCATGACTTCGGCAATCGTGGCATCCGGCGCTGCCTGGATAATCTGCCGCAAGGAAATTACACCCAGTAGATGCTGCTGTGCATCTACAATATAGATCAGATATAAGGTGTCATGATTTCCGGCAATATCACGTAGTACTTCGATCGCCTGACGCATATTAAGTTCCGGCGCCAGTGTGATAAAGTCCGAACTCATTAAGGCACCAGCCGTTTCCTCCGGATAGGCATGCAGCTCTCGCAGCACCTGCAGCGACTGGGTAGACAGCTTGCCCAGTAATTGCTGCTGTATTTCATAAGGCATCTGCTTATATAAATCAATAAAATCATCTGAATGCATGGCATCCATCAGACTGGCCAGCTGATCTGGAGGAAACTGGTAAGCCAACTGGATTTGCATGGCCAGTGGCAAGAACTCCAGTACCTCGGCCTGCCGCTCTAGCTGCTGAAATTGCAGATAGCGTTCCGCAGGTCCAAGTTCCGACAAAATTCTGGCCTGATCGGCAATGTTTAACTGCTGTAGAAGTTGGTGAATATTATTGTTCCCAGTAAGCAGACTCTCATGTAACTGCTGTATTTTTTCTTGATGCTGCATTCCCATCCCATTATTTGCTGCAGGTATGAAAGCTACCCGCCCTAGAGTGAGTATTCCTGATTTTCTTGATTGATTTGTATAACTTTATTTGTTGCTTTGACACGAAACAGAGTTCGAATCAAGACAAACATAAATGGAATAAAGAACAGTACCAGAATGGTCGCAAAGATAACCCCTCCAAAAACACTGGCACCAATTTCCTGACGGCTAATCGCACTCACCCCTGTCGCAAAAATCAGAGGAAGTACACCAGCAGCAAAGGCTATAGAGGTCATCAAAATAGGACGTAAGCGTAAACTTGCGCCCTCCAAAGCTGCAGCCATGGTGGTTTTACCTGCCTGCTCTGCCTGTGCAGCAAACTCCACAATCAAAATGGCATTTTTACAGGACAGGCCGATGGTCGTGAGTAAAGCAATGTGGAAAAAGATGTCATTGGCGAAACCAAAAGCCCAGCAAAATAAGATACTGCCACCTACCCCTAATGGAATGGCACTGATGACTGCCGCAGGAATAGTCCAACTTTCATATAACGCCGTTAAGCACAGGAAAATAAATGCGATAGAAATAATGTAAAGGAAAATGGCCTGACCACTGCTACGCTTTTCTTCCAGTGCGGCTCCGCTCCAGGCCAGGTTCACACCTTCCTGTTCATCGACCAATGTTTCAACATCCTGCATGGTCTGACTGGAGAATTTGTCTTTTGGAATACCGGCATAGACCGGAACGGCGTTATAGCCCATATAACGGTTAATACTGTTTGGACCACCCTGCCAGTTAAGGCTGCTAAACTGGTTAAAAGACAACATTTCACCTTGGTTATTTCTGACATGCCAATGGGCCAGGTCTTCAGGTTTGGAACGGTATTCAGCCTCTCCCTGCATAATGACACGCTTAATCTGCCCACGATCAATAAAGTCATTGATATAGGTACCACCCCACGCTGCAGCCAAAGTAGTGTTGACATTTTGCTGAGGAATAGCATGCTTCAATACGCGCTCAATATCGAGTTGCATATTTAGCTCAGCACTCTCTTTGGGCTGGTCCAACTGTAAAAATTCAATGGATGCTTGTCCTTGGGCGCGTGACTCAATCTGGCCAAATGCCTCCTGTAAAAACCCGGCTCCTTTATAATCCAAATCTTGTAACCAGAAATCTACGACTCGCCCATTACTCGACATGGACGGTGCCATAAAGAAAATCTGGGCATTGGCATGATTGGCAAAGTGTTTCTGGGCGCGATCTACCATGGCAAAAACCGAATCTTCGGGATTTTTACGTGCTGCCCAGTCCTTCAATACCACAAAGAGCTGCCCACGATAAGGCCCCACACCGACGTTATTTCCGCTATACCAGACGCCGATACTCTTGATACGTTCCGATTCATGCTGCATTAAATAGTCTTGTACTTCACGTCCCACTTTCTCAATCTCGGAGCGTGGCGCATTACCGGGCATTACGATCTTCCCCATCACAAAGCCCATGTCTTCAGTAGGCATTAAACCTTCGGGTAAATTTTTATAGACCCATCCAAACCCCAAGATACAGATACCGAACAATGCCAACATGCCGAATTTAAATCGCATACTTCCTGCAGACACTTTCTGGTAGCCTGCATTGAGCCGATCCATACCACGATTAAAACTTCGCGCCCAGCGTGCTTGATGAGTTTTGCGTTTAAGCAGTTGTGCTGCAAATGTCGGGGTAATAATCAAGGCAACGAATAATGACAGCAACATGGCCACCACCAAAGTGATAGAAAATTGCCGATAAATCACGCCGGTGATACTGCCAAAGAATGCCATGGGAATGAATACTGCGGTCAACACCAATGTAATGCCGACCAGTGCCCCGCTCATTTCCTGCATCGACTTTAAGGCCGCAGCTTTGGCATCCAGATTTTCTTCATGCATCAGCCGTTCAATATTTTCAACCACGACAATGGCATCATCCACCAATAGGCCAATCGCCAGAATCAGGGCGAATAAGGTAAAACTGTTCAGGGTCATCCCCAAAACATACAACACGGCAAACGTAGCCAGAACTACAATCGGAATGGTGACAGCAGGAATAATGGTGGCACGCCAGTTCTGCAGGAAGATAAACATCACGATAATCACCAGAAAAATGGCTTCAACCAGTGTTTTGGCCACCTGTTCAATGGAACCGGTAATAAAGGGCGTTTTATCCATGGTCATACGCAACTGATAGTGTGGCGGCAAATTGGCTTGCGCATTTTTTAATACCGCCTGAATCTGCTCCGAGACAGCAAGGGCATTACTACGAGGGGCCAAAGTAATGGATAAAGCTGAAGATAACTGACCATTGGTATAGTTAATGTGGTTATAACTTTCTGCACCAAGTTCTACTCGCGCAACATCTTTTAAATACAGCAATGAACCGGAATCAGTCGTTTTCACAATGATCTTTTCAAATTCCTGAACACTACTTAAACGTGAACCACCACTTACCTTGGCATTGAGATATTGACCCTCGAGGGTTGGCAAACCGCCTATCGCACCTGAAGCCAATGGTGCATTCTGGGTTTCTATGGCATTACGGATATCGCTGGGCATCAGGTTGAATTGATTTAACTTGTGGGGATTGAGCCAGATCCGCATGGCATAGCCAGCACCATACAGCTCGATCTCCCCCATACCCTCAATACGTGACAGACGAGGTTCTACATGTACCATCAAATAATCTGAAAGTTCGGTCACAGTACTTTGACCACTCTCATCATATAAACTTAACAGTGCAAACTGATCATAACCTGACTTATAGACATTGACCCCGCCTTGCTGGGTTTCTTCCGGCAAGCGACCCAGTACACCATTGACGGCGTTTTGCACCTGTAACTGGGCTTGATCCAGATCGACCCCTTGTTCAAATTGCAAATCAAGTTGAGCACGTCCTACCGAACTGCTGGAATGAAAGGTTTCCAGGCCTTCAATCCCTTTGACTGCCTGTTCCAGAATCTGGGTGACCGATTGCTCAACAGTTTCTGCCGATGCTCCACGATAGCCTGCATAAACTCCTAGTGCTGGCGCATCCATATTCGGCATATGTTCAACGGGAATTTTTTGCAGGGCAAATATTCCCAGGCTCATCATGAAAATCGCAATAACTGCTGCAAATTTGGGACGGTAAATAAAAAAGCGCGACAACATAAACTAGAAATCCCCATCAGATGCATTCTGTTATCAATAGATGATTTCTATAGCAATTTTTAAACCATGCTGCAAAATTAACCAGCCATCGGATAAATGATTGGCCATAAAAAATCCCCGTCAATACGGGGATTTTTTAGCTTTGCAGTCTTTGTGTATATTAAGCACGCGATTTTTTAATGATCAGTCGACGAATCAGAACATACATAAAGGGAATAAAAATTAGAACCAGCACAGTTCCAAAAATCACCCCGCCCAGTACACTTACCCCGATTTCCTGACGGCTCACCGCGCCGGCACCAGTAGCAAAGACCAAAGGTAAAATCCCAGCGCCAAATGCCAAAGAAGTCATCAGAATTGGGCGCAAACGCAAAGATGCACCTTCAAGAGCCGCTTCCACTACAGATTTGCCTTGTTGCTGTGCCAGCGAAGCAAATTCTACAATCAGAATGGCATTTTTACAGGACAGGCCAATAGTAGTCAGCAAGGCAATCTGGAAATAGATATCATTTGGGAAACCAGCCAGATAACTGAAAATGATATTACCACCAATACCCAATGGAATCGCAGACATGACTGCAGTAGGAATACTCCAGCTTTCGTACAATGCCGCCAGACAAAGAAAAATAAAACCAATTGAAATCAGATAAAGCCAAATGGCCTGATTACTCGACTGTTTCTCCTCAAAGGAAAGACCGCTCCAGACCACATCGACTCCCTCCAGTTCGGCAATCAGTGCTTCCACATCCTGCATAGCCTGACCTGAACTGCTATCTTTGGCCCGGTCTGCTTCCATTTGCAGCGCGGTATAGCCCATAAACCGGTTCACCACTTCAGGGCCACCACTCCAGTCCACTTGCGAGAAGTTGCTAAAAGGTACCATCTGATTCTGGTCATTGCGTACATGCCACTGCGCCAGATCTTCCGGCTTGGAACGGAATTCTGCATCCCCCTGCATAATTACCCGTTTAATCCGGCCACGATCAATAAAGTCATTGATATAACTGCCGCCCCAGGCACTGGATAAAGTACTGTTAATTGCCGATTGGGTCAGACCATTGGCCATGGCCTGTTTTTGGTCGATATTGACGCGCAACTCTGCTTTGTCCGGATTAGAACGTTTGCCCAGGTTTTCAAAACCGGTGTAATTGCCGGTCTGAGCTTCCAGTGCTTTAAACTGCTGTTCCAGATATTGTCGGCCATTGCCATTAATATCACGAATCCAGAAATCCAGACCATCCGTTTGTCCCAGACCATTGACTGAAGGTGGCATGGACACGTTAATTTGTGCATTGCGATTGCCTTGAAAATGCTTCAGGGCCCGTTCACGAATCGCTTGTGCGGTATTGTCCTGACCTGAACGCTCATCCCAATGTTTCAATGCCACAAAACCGGTCGCCAGATTCTGACCAGTTCCAGAGAAATTTCGCCCATAACGGATCATCACCAGATTGACATTGGCTTGTTCCTGATCGAGAAAATATTGGCGGACTTGCTCTCCGATCTGAATGGTATTTTTCAGCGGTGCGCCCTCCTGCAATTTAATCTGCAGACTTAAAATCCCCTGGTCTTCAGCCGGCAAGAAACTGGTCGGCAAGGCCCGGTAGAACAGACCGAATACACAGATCAATCCGGCAAATATCACCAGACACACCGCCTGATGCCGGATCGTCATCTGAGCCAGTTTAAGATAGCGCTGTTTCAGATGATCCAGTTTCCGGTTAAACCATGCAGCCCATTTGGCTGGTTGAGGATTTGGCTTGAGAATGAGGGCACACAGTGCGGGAGTCAGAACAAGCGCCACCATCAGGGACAGAGACATGGCTGCAACCAGGGTAATAGAGAACTGACGGTAAATCACCCCGGTAGAACCGCCAAAGAAAGCCATGGGAATAAATACTGCGGTCAGCACCAAAGTAATCCCGATCAGTGCCCCACTAATTTCCTGCATGGACTCTAAAGCTGCCTCCTGCGCAGACAGATTCTGTTCATGCATCAGACGTTCGACATTTTCTACTACCACAATTGCATCATCGACCAGCAGGCCAATTGCCAATACCAGAGCGAACAATGTGAGCGTATTGATACTCATCCCAAGCGTATAGAGGACTGCCATCGTCCCCAATATCACCACTGGAACCGTCACAGTTGGGATTAAAGTCGCACGCCAGTTCTGCAAGAAAATAAACATCACAATGATCACCAGAATCACTGCTTCAAACAGGGTTTTTACAACCTCTTTAATTGATTCCTGTACGAAAGGTGTATTGTCCCGTGGGTAGGCAATTTTGTAGCCATCAGGCAATTGCTGAGAAATCCGGGCAATTTCAGCTTTAATCAGATTAGAGGTTTCAATAGCATTCGCCCCTGAGGCCAGTGAAATACCCAGACCTGCTGATGGATAACCATTATTGGTACTATAAGACTGATAATTTTCAGCACCCAGTTCCACCCGGGCAATATCTTTTAAATAAATAAAGCTGCCGGCACGATCCGATTTGACAATAATATTCTGGAATTCGTCCACGGTTTTCAGTCGCGAACCCGAAGTGACTTTGGCATTCAGGTATTGCTCCTCCACTGCAGGCAAATCTCCGATTGCACCTGCAGCGACCTGGGTATTCTGGGATTCGATTGCGGCACGCACATCACTTGGCATCAGGTTATATTGTTTTAATTTCCTTGGGTCCAGCCAGATCCGCATCGCATATTGCGACCCGAAGACATCCACCTCACCAATTCCCTCGATCCGGGAAATATCCTGTTCCAGATGGGTCATCAGATAATCAGAAAGTTCAATATTGTTGCTGCGTCCGGATTCATCGTACAGGCTGATCACCATATGCGTATCACCAAGCGACTTAAAGACATTAACACCTTGGCGTTGTACATCTTCTGGCAAGCGGTTCAGAACGCCATTAATCGCATTTTGTACCTGAACCTGTGCAGTATCTGGGTTGGTGCCATTTTCAAAGCTAATACTGACCCGGCTGCGCCCTGAAGAATCACTACTCGAACTGAAATACAGCAAATGATCGATACCTTTAATCTGCTGTTCCAGCACCTGGGTCACGCTTTCTTCTACAGTTTCCGCAGAAGCACCGCTATAGGTTGCTGCCACTGTTATCCGTGGCGGTGCAATATCCGGATAACGTTCCACTGGCAAGTTCATTACCGCGAACATGCCAATTGCCATGACCATAATCGCCAGTACTGCAGCAAAGATCGGGCGGTGGATAAAAAATTTAGACAGCATAAGTCCGAGTCACTTTTAATTAATTGGGGATAGAGGTCGTGCAAAATACAAGCAGTCTATATTTGAATATTCAGTGACATAGCAGCAGATTGCAAGAATTAAACACATAAAACTGCGATAAAAACCAATCATGGAGAAATTATGGATAATCCTGGCTGTACACGTTCCTGAGGTTGCGCATCCCTAAATTAATAGCATTTTTTCAAACAAAAAACCCTGCGTCTGCAGGGTTTTTTGGTGAATCAATTAAGCGGATTAAGCGCTGAACTGGTTCATTGTGTTTTTAGAATCATCACCAGCTTTCAATGCATTGTCACCAGCGAAGATTTCTTTGTGGTCATCACCGATGTCAGAACCAGCCATTGCTTGGTGTTTAACACATGCGATACCGCCGCGGATTTCTTTACGTTGTACGCCAGCAACATAAGCCAACATACCTTCAGTACCGAAGTAACCTTGAGCAAGCTCATGCGTAGAAAGCGCAGCTGTGTGGTAAGTCGGAAGTGTGATCAAGTGATGGAACACACCCGCTTCACGAGCAGCATCAGCCTGGAATGTACGAACTTTTTCGTCAGCTTCAGCAGCCAATTCAGAATCGTCGTACTCAGCGCTCATCAATTTAGCACGGTCGTATGCAGATACGTCTTTACCTTCAGCAACCCAACGGTCATACGCTTGTTGACGGAAGTTCAGTGTCCAGTTGAATGATGGAGAGTTGTTGTAAACAAGTTTCGCATTTGGCACAACTTCACGTACACG
The DNA here is from genome assembly GCF_048147885.1 of Acinetobacter sp. 228. Taxonomy (NCBI): domain Bacteria; kingdom Pseudomonadati; phylum Pseudomonadota; class Gammaproteobacteria; order Moraxellales; family Moraxellaceae; genus Acinetobacter; species Acinetobacter sp. 228. The sequence goes on along the minus strand of NZ_JAYWYV010000005.1, from coordinate 35,363 downwards.
GTTAACCATGTGAGCGATTTCAGCCACGTTTGGAGTCGCAGTTTCGATCCAAAGAAGGTCAGCACCGTTTTGTAAGCTAGTGATACAGTCAAGTACAACGCGGTCGATCTGAGTGCCTTCACGGAACTGGTACAAGCCAGAAGCAAGACGTTTAGGACGGTGAAGTTTGCCATCACGTTTGATCAGGATTTCGTCTTCTTGTGCTTCAGAGATGTCAATTTCTTGAGTGTCTAAGTAGCTGATGTATTGAGAAGCGATGTCGCCTGGCTCTTTAACCACTGGGATTTTTTGAGTCAAGTCAGCGCCTTCAGAGTCAGTACGTGCAACGATGATACCGTCGTCAAGACCCATTTCAAGGAATGCATAGCGAAGAGCGTGGATTTTCGCGATGAAATCTTCGTGTGGAACAGTTACTTTACCAGCCTGGTGACCACATTGTTTTGCATCAGAAACCTGGTTTTCGATTTGTAGTGCACAAGCACCCGCTTCGATCATTTTCTTGGCAAGCAAGTAAGTTGCTTCTTCGTTACCGAAACCAGCGTCGATGTCCGCAATGATTGGCACAACGTGAGTTTGGAAGTTGTCGATTTGTGAAGTGATTTCAGCTGCTTTAGCAGTATCGCCCGCTTCTTGAGCTTTTTTAAGCGCACGGAAAAGATCATTCAGTTCTTTCGCATCCGCTTGACGTAAGAATGTGTAGATTTCTTCGATCAATGCAGGAACAGATGTTTTTTCGTGCATAGATTGGTCAGGAAGTGGACCGAACTCTGAACGAAGTGCAGCAACCATCCAGCCAGAAAGGTAGATGTAGCGACGTTCAGTTGTACCGAAGTATTTTTTGTTCGCAATCATTTTTTGTTGCGCGATAAAACCGTGCCAGCAACCTAGTGATTGAGTGTATTTGCTAGAGTCGGCATCATAAGCAGCCATATCACGACGCATAATTGCCGCTGTATATTTCGCAATGTCCAAACCAGTTTTGAAACGGTTTTGAAGTTGCATACGCGCAGCATCTTCAGGACTGATGTCTGCCCAAGTGTTACCGAATTTCGCTTTTAATTCGCGGATTGCATCAATCGCTGTTTGGTATGTAGTCATGATATATTCCTGTAATAATATTAGGATTTTTCTGCAACGAACCGCTCAAATCACACCCTCAATGACTTGTTCAGATTTTCGACGATCCGTTGGGATAACTAAAGATTAGTTGGCTTATGAAAATTAATCCAATAGTCTGCAAGAATCTTCAGTATTTATTTAAAAAATGAGTAGATCAAAGTCTTAGTAAAGTTTCAACACAACAAATTAAAACACTGTTTTATATAAATTTATTGAAAAATATTAATGAGTAAAATTTAGACATTAAGGTTAAAAATAATTCATTAGACTTAAGTCTGGGACGGGGTCAGATACTATTTTATTTCACAAAAATAAAGATTTCTGATTATTTCTTAGTCTTAAGACATGAATTTATTGGTTTATTTTTCACGCAAATATTCATATATCAAACTCATAATATCTACCTATAAAACTAGTGTATTAAGGGTTGGTCTCTAGAGAGCAAGTTACTAGATCAGCTTTCAGAAATCCCTCCTATTCCCCTTAGCAAACCCCCTTGATAATCCAGCTCAACCTAAACAAATTCCATGGACTATGGTTGTTTTATCATGGCTTTTTTTTCATCGGTGCTTTACACAAAGCCCGTCAGTTATGGCATAATGAGCATAATTTCTTGTATTTATTCTCGGTATTTCTTTTATGAATCTGGAGCGAGTTGATCTCAATCTATTAATTTATCTTGATGTACTTCTTCGCGAAAAAAATGTCACCCGTGCAGCAGAACAATTGGGTGTTACCCAGCCTGCCATGAGTAATATTTTACGCCGATTACGCAATTTATTTAATGATCCCCTCCTGATTCGTTCTTCTGAAGGCATGACACCCACTGAACGTGCTTTGGAATTGCAGCCCCGCATTCGGGATGCCTTGGCTGACTTGTCCATGATTCTGGAACCGCGTACCGAGTTCCGTCCATATACCTCAAATCGTGTCTTCCGGATCATGACCTCGGATTATGCCGAAGCCACTTTAGTACCACGCTTAGTCAAAGCCTTGCGTTCAGAAGCTCCAAATGTTGTTCTCGACTTCCTGACGCCAAGTGACGTGTCTTATCGGGATATGGAGCAGGGCAAGGTCGATCTGGCAATCAACCGCTTTAATGAGATTCCGCAAAGTTTTCATCAGGTATTGGTCTGGCGTGACAGCTTTTCTTGTCTTTTAAATAACAAGCATCCTGCCGCAAGCAACTTAAACCTTAAAAGTTACCTGGATGCACAGCATATCTGGGTTTCTAAAACCGGTATGGGTGTTGGTTTCGGGGTGAATCCTGAAAAACAGGCCGGTTTAGGCTGGATTGATCAGGCTTTGGAACGTATTGGCCAGAAACGTAAGATTTCGGTATTTACCCGTCATTATCAAATGCCAGGCTTATTAGCATCCAATGTAGATCTGATTGCAACACTGCCTTCACGTATTGCGCGCTTGCAAGCCAAAAATCACAATCTGATTTTAAAAGATCCGCCGTTTTATATTCCGGAATTTGAATTGAAAATGGCGTGGTGCCCATTATTGCATCATCATCCGGCACATCGCTGGTTACGTCAGCTGATTTTATATGTTGCACGGCAAATGATTGAAGAGGAAAATCGTGAATTCCTGAGCAATAATTCTCAATTTTCAAACTATTAACCTTACAATCTTCTAAATTCTTATTTTTGAAGATTATACTTTGAGGACTTGAGCTGTCATTGTTACACCTCAAGTCTTTTTTTATGCTAAAAATATCCTAAGATATTATTTATCCACAGGTGGATTTGTGAGCCTCTTACAAAATATCGTGATTATCTTAATACTCATCGCGGGGGCCGGTTTTTTATCTTTAACAGAAATCGCCCTCGCAGGTGCCCGTAAAGTCAAACTGAAAATTCTGGCTGAATCGGGTGAACATCGCGCTCAAAAAGTTTTAGATCTACAAGAAAATTCTGCTGACTTCTTTGCAGCCTCTCAAATTGGTTTAAATGCAGTCGCCATTCTCGGTGGTATTTTAGGTGAAGGCGCTTTTCGTCCTTATATTTATAATTTTGTTTCCCGCTTTTACCAAGGACCTTGGGCTGAAAATATCAGCTTTGCGCTTTCCTTTACTGTCGTCACTTCATTATTTATTTTATTTGCGGACCTGATGCCGAAACGTCTGGCCATGATTGCACCAGAAAAGATCGCAGTCTCAGTCATCGAGCCAATTCAGATTTTCATTAAAGTCTGTAAACCTTTGGCTTGGTTCATTAACGCGATTGCCAACATGCTGTTCCGTCTGTTTAAAGTGAATACCATCCGTGATGACAATATTACTTTTGATGATATTTCTGCAGTGATGGATGCCGGTGCACAGGCCGGTGTACTCCAGAAGCAGGAACACCATTTCATTGAAAACGTATTCGAGCTGGAAGAACGTAACGTGCCTTCGAGTATGACCACACGTGAAAATGTGGTGTTTTTCACCTTGAATGAACCTGAAGAAAGTATTCGGCAAAAGCTGGCGGAATATCCCTATTCCAAATTTTTGGTATGCAGCAATGACATTGACAGTGTGATTGGCTATGTGGACGCCAAAGACATTCTGGTGCGTATTCTGAATAACCAGTCACTGCTGCAGCTCAATGAAAATACCATCCGTAATGTCCTGACCATTCCGGATACTTTGACCTTATCGGAAGTTCTGGACCGTTTCCGCTCTACCAAGGAAAAGTTTGCCGTCGTCATTAATGAATATGCGCTGGTCGTTGGAGTGATTACCCTTTCCGATATTATGATTACCGTGATGGGTGACTGGGTGACGCCAATTGAAGCCGATCAGCAAATTATTAAACGTGACAACAATTCCTGGCTGATTGAAGGCAGCACCCCGATTGAAGACATCAAGCATGCGCTTGAAATTGATGAAATGCCTGATGATGAAAACTATGAAACCATCGCTGGCTTCATGATGTATAAATTACGCAAGATTCCACGTCCTGCAGATGCAGTGATATTTGGGGCTTATAAGTTTGAAGTGGTGGATGTCGATCATTTTAAAATTGACCAGTTACTGGTGACCCGCTTAATCGAAACCAATTCAGTTATTCAAGAAGAATCAGATTAGTCTGGTTCTTCTTTCTAAGAAATAGTCAAAATTATTCTAATAAAAAATCATAAGGTGAGTGATGAATATTTCTGCATTATTGGCATGTCTGTTTTTTTATTCCGCCCTATATTTATTTTATTTCTTTTTTGCCAAACTGCAGAATCCCCTGCTTTTACTGGCAGCCATCATTCTGATGGTTTTAACCGTTTTCATTATTCCCTATCCGCATGAACGTCGCCGACAAGGTTTCGACTCGACCTTGAGATTTGGAGAGTATTTTTATTGGCCCTTGATCACTTGGTGGCGTTTATTTATTTTGCCCATCAGCTGGCTCATTTCACTGATCTATCGCGATTAAAAAGCACCCGAAGGTGCTTTTTAAAACTATTTATAATTTAGACTTTCGCTAATAAAGCCTCTAGAACAGCTTGATAGTGAATCTGGATATCATCTTCTAAAATTTTATAAGCATTATCGAATTGCACCATAGGCCAGCCTTCTTTCCAGAACGGAAAAATATTGTGCAGGTCATGAGTAACAATGGCATCTTCACGCACAATTGCTTGTGCAATTTGTGACAGTACCTGTGCAGTTTCAGCACCATCAATCGCCATATAATCGATACCGTGTGCTTTTAAAATACGGATCCGGTCTTTTTTATAACGGATTTTTTTGATCTGTGCCGAATTTAAACCCAAAGCCAAAGATACCGCCTCAACAAATTTGTCTTCAAATGACTGATTCAATGCTACCAAGGCTGCTTTATGTGCTTCCTGACGACCAGCTTTACCACCCTGACGAATTGCTGCTTGCGCCTCAGTATTTAGCTCATCCTTTTTCATACTTTGCAGGATGTCTAAAATTTCGATGTCGCTTAACGCCTGAGGAGATTGATCAGTCATAAACTGTCCTTAAAAAATAAATCTTGAATGGACTATTTTCGCATAATTCGACGCTAAAAAATCAAAATCTTCATGATTAAAACAGCGCTACGTTCTGAAACTGCATTTCTTCTGCGATTTTGCGCCAAATCGACTATAGTGCTTCATCTAAATATTAAATTAATCTTAGGATGATGCCCACTAGACAAGTGACGCTGTTGTTACAGCAGCTTAAACGACAGTATCCGGCTGCATTTAAAGGAAATTACCTGTTCTATAGCCAGATCAAAATTCGAGGAATCTGGGATAAAGCCAAGTCTTTTATTCCATGGACTTTGGCCGCCATGATTTTTATTCCCCTCAGTTTGATGTCACGAGATCTGCTAGAGCATGCTTTTATGCAAATCAGCGAATTTCAGGCACAGAGTTATGCCATTTTAGGCATTCTGTTGTTCCTGATGTTGAGTCTTACCTTGATTTTGCAACAGATTCAACATTCTTCTTATTCATTGTACCAGTCATTGCGTCACACTCCGATCAAAATGGCTATTGTGATTCTTTTGCTAGCCTTAAATTTACTGTTTATGAAAAGCAGTTTGCTGATGTGGGCTCTCTTCTTCTTTGGTGTGAGCTTTGGCTTTGTACGCTTTTATCGGGAGAATTTATTCCGAACAAATAGCCAGAATGCTGAACATTACCAGCTGCAACAATTACGTAAAATCTGCTTCTGGGCTTATAAACAGACCTGTCTGATCCGACTAAAATTACGTTTTTATTCAAGCCATGATCCTCGGCATGCCGAACTAAAACAGCAATTAAATCACTATGCCGGGTTATATACGCGACTGCTGAAATATGAGCATCAATATTGCAAAACCATCAAGTATCTGGACATCGATAGTTATCTGAAAGATAACTCATAGTAATATCAATCACTCTTAATTCTCTCTATTAAATATCTACAACTCTTCATTAAGAGAACAGGTAGATAGACCTAGTTTGTAGATAAGAAGTGATGGAATTGCTTGAAAAGAAAGCGATCATTTAGAAATTTGCTTGCCAAGCTTTATTTCGTCCTCTATTATTGCGCACATGCCCGAGTGGTGAAATCGGTAGACACAGGGGATTTAAAATCCCCCGCCCACAAAGCGTGCCAGTTCGAGTCTGGCCTCGGGCACCATTTTAATTTTTATTAAAATGGTGCAATAAAAAACCCAGCATTGTGCTGGTTTTTTTGTGCCTGAATTTTATATTTTTTAGCGCGAAATCCCCCATGTCAGAATTAAAACACTTCGATCTCGCCACATTACAATTACGTCATCCAGACGCTTTTTTCCTGAAGTTGCATTATAGCCGCTTTAAATTTAATGCCCTGCAAAATATCCAGTTTGTTATCGCGATTAATTTACTGTCCCTTCTGGTCTGTGTAGCCTGTAGTATCAGCTCGGTATTTCTGGAATATTATTTTTTCAAAAATGCCACGATTGCGTTTAATGTCACCTTAATTATGCTGATGGCACTACTGTATCCTTATATTTGTTATGCGCAATATCAGGCACAGTACAGCTCCAAAGCCTATGGTCAGCGTTTGCAACATTGCCTCTATCTGCAAATTCCAATTTTTCTATGTTTGCTGCTTAACCTTTATCTGGTTCATTCGGATGTTCTGGTCATTATCAGCATGATCTTTTTAGCGATTTCCTCCTTTGGGGTGGTTATCCTGGAACCTTTATTTAAAAGTTCCTGTAGCGCAATTGATCAGATCAAATTGCAGAAACTCCGGCAATTGGCTTTTTGGGCTTATCAACAATCCAGATCAAAAACACCACAACCAATTCAAGGTCAGTCAGATCTGCAAGCTTATTACCAGAATCTGTATCAGCAATGCATGAATGAAGAGCAACTATTATTAGGCTCGATTCGCTTTAATAGCTTTAAAGAGTATTTCAATAGATAATAAAAAACCCTGCAGCTGCAGGGTTTTCTTAAATCACCATTCACGATTGGTAATCAGTTCTTCCATTTCAATCTCGAACAGACCATGCTCTTGCACCACCATCATCATGGCTTCGGCAATATAATCTGCAGCGCTATCATCCAGAGATGAATCCAGATCTTCAAACTGAGGTTTCATGACATTAATATCAGCCACAGTCAGATTGGCAAGCTGGTAAATTTCTTGATCTGACAAACCTGATTTAGCGACTTTTTGGGCAAAACGTTCGATGTGCTGCTTGATTTCAGCAACCAGAATATCGGGATAATATTCATCATCGAACATGGGGAGAAGTAAATCTGCAAACATTACAGGCACTCTAAAGGATGACTATCTAATCTAAGCGTGCCTATATAGCATATTGTTGCTTAAAAGCCAAACCACATTGCCAATGTAGGGATTTCCCAGCCTCGCTTTCTAAGCCATTTGCATGGCTTGCCAGACTTTAATCGCATCGGCTGTAGCCTTAACATCATGTGCCCGTACCATGCAGGCACCTTGCTGAATACTCAGTAAATGTGCTGTTGCAGAGCCTACTGCCCGCTCTTGCGGTACTGCACCATCTAGCACTGTCCCGATAAAGCGTTTACGAGATAAAGCAGACAGAATCGGATAGCCCATTTCTGTCAGTTTATAAAATTCGTTCAGCAGCTGTAAATTTTGCTGGGCATTTTTAGCGAAACCAAAACCCGGATCAATCATGATATTTTCCGCTTTTACTCCCACATCCAAGGCATCCTGAACGCGTTGGGATAACTCGCGAATCACATCAACAGTAACATCCTCATATTGATCCAGATTGTTCATTGTGGTTGGTTCACCGCGCATATGCATGATGATCACTGGAATATTCAGCTCTGCTGCGGTCTGCAATGCATTCGGCCGAGTCAAAGCACGAACATCATTCCAGATATGTGCTCCGGCCTGAACCGCTGCACGAATCACTTCAGGTTGCGACGTATCAATCGAAAGAATGACCTTATGTTTGGATAAAGCTTCAACGACAGGCACCACGCGGTGAATTTCTTCCTCCACTTCCACTGCTGCTGCACCTGGACGGGTTGATTCACCACCAATATCAATTACGGTCGCGCCTTCGGCCATCATTTCCAGTGCGCGGGCGACTGCATCTTCTTTTTGATTATGCCGGCCACCATCACTAAAAGAGTCCGGGGTGACATTGAGAATCCCCATTACATGCGGCTGGGATAAGTCCAATTTTAAATCACCAAATGTCCATACATGTGGTAACAAAGGCATCAGCTGCATGATTCAATACTCATTTCACAATAACCCCAATATTGTCTTATGGATAGTTAATTAAAGCAAAGATGAATATAACCAATACTTAAATTTTAAAGCAGGTTTTATTTGAATAATGCATAAGTTGGCATTACGGTCATTCTTTCACCTGCAGCCATTCACTGTCTAATATGCTTTAGATATTTGCTATCTTAAATAGTTGAATAATCTCATTCTCATAGTTTATTTTGATGTTATATCGTTTATAGCAAAATCATTTTTTAACCCGTGGCTCAAATGGCTGCAATAAAAAACCACCCGAAGGTGGTTTTTTATTAAGCTTAATTGGCTGGCAATGGTGGAGGTGTCAACGGGCCATCATTTGGTGTTACATCAATCACAGGATTTTCTGCAACATAAACTTTTGGCGGTTGAGGTTCACGACCTTCCATAATGTCACGGATTTGATCCCGATCGATGGTTTCCCATTCCATTAAAGCTTTCACCATCGCATGGGCAACATCTTTTTTACTTTCCAGGATATTGCGTGCGACTTTATATTGTTCATCCAGAATTCGACGAATTTCACGATCAACTTCTAGTTGTGTGGTTTCCGAAATACTGCGGCTACCAATACTGCCCATAAATGATTGCTGTGCATCTTCTTCATAGACCATGACTCCTAATTTGTCAGACATACCGTATTTGGTCACCATCGCACGTGCCATTTTGGTTGCACGTTCAAAGTCATTGGAAGCGCCTGTTGACATCTGGTTAATAAAGACTTCTTCAGCAATACGACCACCAAACAAAATAGAAATTTCATTCAGCATTTTATCTTTGTAATGGCTGGTTTGGTCAAATTCAGGCAGCTGCCAGGTAACACCTAAAGCCCAACCACGTGGCATGATCGTTACTTTATGCACAGGATCTGTACCTGGTAAACTTTCAGCAACAATCGCATGGCCTGCTTCATGATAAGCCGTCGCTCGACGCTCTTCCTCACGAAGAACCATCGACTTGCGCTCAGGACCCATATACAGCTTGTCTTTTGCATCTTCAAAGTCATGCATATCGACAGTGTTTTTGTTACGGCGTGCAGCAAACAAAGCAGCTTCGTTCACCAGATTGGCCAATTGGGCGCCGGAGAAGCCCGGTGTACCACGTGCAAGCACTTTAACATCCACACCTGTCACTGAAGGCAATTTTTTCAAATGTACATTCAGAATTTGTTCACGACCCTTGATATCTGGCAAGCCAACAACCACCTGACGGTCAAAACGGCCTGGACGAAGCAAAGCTTTATCCAGTACATCTGCACGGTTGGTTGCAGCAATAACGATAATACCTTCATTACCTTCGAAGCCGTCCATTTCTACCAGCATCTGGTTGAGGGTCTGTTCACGTTCATCGTGACCACCACCAGTACCTGAACCACGATGACGACCGACTGCATCAATCTCATCAATAAAGATGATACATGGTGCATGGCGTTTAGCCTGTTCGAACATGTCACGCACACGTGATGCACCGACACCGACAAACATTTCAACGAAGTCGGAACCTGAAATACTAAAGAATGGAACTTTAGCTTCACCTGCAATGGCTTTAGCAAGTAGGGTCTTACCTGTACCTGGAGGCCCCACCATTAACACACCGCGTGGAATACTTGCACCCAGACGTTTAAATTTGGTTGGATCTTTGAGGAAATCTACGATTTCGACCACTTCCTGCTTGGCTTCATCACAACCAGCTACATCGGTAAAAGTGACTTTAATCTGGTCTTCAGACAGCATTTTGGCTTTAGATTTACCAAAACTCATTGGGCCGTTTTTACCACCTGCACCGCCACCCATGTTGCGCATAAAGAACATGAATAACAAAATGATTAAAAGTACAGGGAAACTTGCAATAAGCAACTGCATGAGCAAGCCTTGACGCTGTGGTGCTTCACCTTCGACCACAACATTATTTTTAATGAGGCTTGGCATCAGCTCAGGATCCTGAACTGCCGGACGAATACTTTCAAACTCTGAACCGTTTGTTTTTTCGCCACGGATTCTTTCGCCGTCAATCACAACTTGTTTAATTTGGCCAGCATTGACCGCGGCAACAAACTCTGAGTAGTTCATTGTAGTCGGTTGATTGCGGTCACTGACGTTGCTGAAGATTAACACCAGCACACCCAGTATCACGAGCCACAATACGGCATTCTTAAAAAGATCGCTCAAAGCTTTATTCCCATTCCAATCTAATTTGATCATGCCCTGTTCAGGGTGACCTTAATACTTAAGCTGTAAATCAACTTACAATTATATGAAAACTTACAAAATGCACAATTTTTAACGACTTGGCAAGTAGACTTATTTTAAAGCCTTCTTACGTCCCTGCCCAATCAGGAAAACTTCCTTGGAGCGAGCACGTGATGCCAAAGGTTTAGATGTTTTAAGAACATCAAAACTATCAACCACTTGCTTACGAAATTCGTCAAAACCTGAGCCTTGGAAAACTTTTACCACAAATTGACCTTTGGGGCCTAACACCTTATTGGCAAAATCCAGTGCAAGTTCACACAAGTAAATCTGACGCGGTTGATCTACAGCCTTATTACCTGATGTATTGGGGGCCATATCTGAAATTACAACGTCTACAGTACGACCATCTAAAATTTCTAACAGTTTCTGGAAGACTTCTTCCTCCCGAAAGTCGCCCTGCAAGAACGTTACATCCGGTAATGCATCCATTGGTAAAATATCAGATGCAATCAATAAACCCTTGTCACCGACTAGCTTACCGGCGATTTGCGACCAACTGCCGGGTGCGGCACCCAAGTCGACCACAGTCATGCCCGGTTTGATGATTTTGTACTTTTCTTGCATCTCTAAGAGCTTATATGCTGCACGCGCACGATAGCCTTCCTTCTGTGCTTTTTTCACATAAGGATCGTCTAAATGCTCTCTCATCCAATCACGACTACTTTTAGATAACTTTTGGTTGGTAATGCGTGTAGCCATAACTCTCTAAATAAAAAAACGTCTAATTATTAATTGTACGTGAAAAAGACATATTTTGCAGTATACATGTGTATCTAAATCTAGGAGTTTTGCTCCTTATCAGGAGATATGCGCAGTGATTATTTCCTGATAATTTAAAGCGTTTGTTTTTTGATTTTGCTATACTAAGCCGTTTTAAAATTCAGGTTATCTCTCATGGCGTCTTTATCTATTCAGGAACGTAAGCGTTTACGTCAAATCGGACATGCTTTAAACCCGGTGGTTATGCTGGGTGACAAAGGCCTGACTGAAAATGTTATCGAAGAATTGGCGCGTGCTTTAAACGACCACGAACTGATTAAAGTAAAAATCGTGGCCGAAGATCGCGAAGCACGTTCAGCACTGATTACTGAAATTGCAGAAGCAACTGGCGCTGAGGTGGTTCAAACTATTGGTAAGATTGCACTGCTTTACAAGAAAGCTGCAAAACAAAACCAAAAATTGTCCAACCTTGTCCGTTTCGCTCATCTTTCAAACTAAGTACAGGACTTATGGCAAGTTACGAACTTAGCGCATTTGATCGCCGTTTTCAGGCCATCTCTCTGGTTGCCGCCATTGAACAGCAAGGCCCATGCAGTTTAAATGTGGGCTTCTGGATTCGTGATCCCAATCAGTACATCCTGTGGCCCGACATGGTGACGGCTCATCCGCGTCAGGATTTTTTGTGGGAACAGACCTGCTTCGAAATTTTTATTGGGGTTCAGGGTGAAGATTTTTATCGTGAGATTAATCTCTCCCCTTCTCAGGCCTGGCAGGCTTATCAATTTGAAGAATACCGTTATCCTGAAGATATGCCACCGCAGGCTGCGAATGATATTGAGTTGAATCAGCTCAAACGTACGCATTATGGTCTCAATGTCAGTCTGGATCTGACTGATTTTATGGCAACCCATAAACTGAAATGGGAAAACTTGTTCCTGGGTTTATCTGCTGTTCTAAAAACCTCGCAAGGTGATCAGTTCTATGCCATGCAGCATAGTAGCCCTCAGGCAGATTTTCATAATAAACGCGACTGGCTGCACATATTTTAAACAGGTTGATGCCAGATGTTGGGTTAGCCACTAGAATGGGTAACAGGCGAATAAAACGTGAGACTTGAAGTCTCACGTTTTTTGTTTAAAACAATAAAATCATCTTGATCGTGTATTTCATTATTATGGAGTTTAGATTATTTCCCGTGTACATGTTTTAATGATGCAGATGATGCTGTTCCTGAATAGATTTCACGGCAGCATAGAGTATAAAAGCAAAAGTAATGATCATTAGAAGAATGCTCCCAAATACTGGTCCGAGTATTCCAAGACATAACAGGATTACACCCAGATAAAGTATGCGCCTCAATCCGCTTTCCAGATTCAGCAGCATGATCAATATCAGTAAAATAAGTACACCTATAAAATAATGCTGTGGCATCGTGACCCCCTCTAATTGTTATTGTGAGTCCGTTTTGCTGCATAAAGACAAAGGAGAACATATCATTGTTCTCCTTTTTAAATAGCGGCCTTTCAGCGCAGCCTAACTTTTCAGCTCAGGACTTTTGTCCGAGCTTTCCGTCTTCATGACGGGTTTAACTTTTTTCAATACTTCAATGGTACTGTCTTTAGAACGTTTAAACGTACCAGTCAAATGCTCTTTATGCTTGGTCGAAATCTGACTGACATCTTCTTTCAGCTCTTTACCCAGATTGGACAGGTCTTCAATGACCGCGCTGAATTCTGTCTTGATAAAGCTTTTTAATTCAGTTAATTCTTTCTGCGAACCGAAAATCTGCTCTTTTAAAGTATCAATACGCTGCAACACTTCCTGCTTTAATTGACGCAATTGTTCCTGCACAGTATCAGTTAACTGCTTCGCTTCGACCTCAAGCTTTTCTTTACTTTCTTCGATGGTTTCAATTGCCTGATCTTTAGCCTCAACCGCCACTTTTTCAAGCTTTTCGGCAGTTTCACTGACTACGCTTGGGGTAACTTTTTTAGATGTAGTAGATTTCGGGGCTGTAGTCATTTGTCTTATTCCTATTGTTATGTTGACTTAAGCTATATTAGTAGATCTGATAAAAATTAAGATTTGATTTGTCTGACAATTATTAATTGCTTACATTTTTTCACATTGTCTACAAAACAGACTTCCATGCAAAAAGCAAGCCATTTATCTCATACTTTCGCTGCAAAGCCATTGGACTTCAAGGGTCATTCTGCGTATAATGCCGTGTTAAGTTCAAGCGAGCAGACATAGGAGGGTTGGTTAAAAAAATAGCCTTCCTTTTTTTTCGTCTTCTCGCTTTTTTACAGCCTAAATTTCAGGAGCTTTGGTTTGAGCACCCCAGCAATTTTAGCCCTAGCCGACGGAACTATCTTTAAAGGTACTTCGATTGGCGCACCGGGTAGTACGACTGGCGAAGTCGTTTTCAACACTGCCATGACTGGCTATCAAGAAATTTTGACTGATCCAAGTTATGCACAGCAACTTGTAACTTTAACTTACCCACATATCGGTAACACGGGTTGCAATGAAGAAGACACAGAATCAGGTCGTATTCATAAAGTATGGGCGAACGGTTTAATTATCCGTGACCTTCCTTTATTACACAGTAACTTCCGTGCTGAACAATCACTAGGTGAATATTTAGTACAGCACAATGTAGTTGCCATTGCTGACATCGACACGCGACGATTAACACGTATTTTACGTGATAAAGGTGCACAAAACGGTTGTATTCTTGCAGGCGAAAACATCACTGAAGAAGAAGCACTCGAAAAAGCACGCGCATTCGGTGGTTTGAATGGTTTAGACCTTGCAAAAGAATGCTGTGATCCTGAAGGTTTTGAATGGACTGAAGGTTCATGGACTTTAGGTAAAGGCTTCGCTCAACCAGAATTTAAATTCCATGTTGTTGCATACGATTACGGTGTCAAAACCAACATCTTACGTATGCTCGCAGACCGCGGTTGTAAATTGACTGTTGTGCCTGCGCAAACTCCTGCTGCTGACGTACTTGCACTGAATCCAGATGGCGTGTTCTTATCGAACGGCCCTGGCGATCCGGCTGCATGTGACTACGCAATTGAAGCTGTAAAAACAATTGTAGAAGATGCTCGCAACGTACCTGTATTTGGTATCTGCCTGGGCCATCAAATTCTTGCGCTTGCAAGCGGTGCTCAGACTGTGAAAATGCCTCACGGTCACCACGGTGCCAACCATCCTGTACAGAACATCGAAACTGGTACAGTGATGATTACTTCACAAAACCATGGCTTTGCAGTGGATGCAGATACACTGCCTGCAAACCTTAAAGCGACGCACAAATCACTGTTCGACCAAACCCTTCAAGGGATTCATCGTACAGACAAGCCTGCGTTCAGCTTCCAGGGTCACCCTGAAGCAAGCCCTGGTCCACATGACTGCGCACCATTGTTCGATCATTTCATCGAACTTATCGAAGCATCTAAGAAGTAATTAAGGAAGCATCATGGCTAAACGTACAGACATTAAAAGCATCTTAATTCTTGGTGCTGGTCCTATTGTGATTGGTCAGGCGTGTGAGTTTGACTATTCAGGCGCGCAAGCGTGTAAAGCTCTTCGTGAAGAAGGCTACCGTGTTATTTTGGTGAACTCTAACCCAGCAACTATTATGACCGACCCTGCAATGGCAGATGCAACGTATATCGAACCGATTACCTGGCAAACTGTTGCAGCGATCATTGAGAAAGAACGTCCAGACGCAGTTCTTCCTACTATGGGTGGTCAAACAGCATTGAACTGTGCCCTTGCCCTTGATGAGCACGGCATTTTAGAAAAATATAATGTTGAATTGATCGGTGCGACCAAAGAAGCAATCGAAAAAGCTGAAGACCGTAAACTGTTTGACCAGGCAATGCGTAAAATCGGTCTTGAATGTCCGAAAGCTGACATTGCCGAGTCAATGGAAGAAGCTTTAGAAATTCAAGCACGCTTCGGCTTCCCTGTGATTATCCGTCCATCATTCACCATGGGTGGTTCAGGCGGCGGTATTGCATACAACAAAGAAGAATTCATTGAAATCTGTGAACGCGGTTTCGATCTTTCTCCAACCAAACAGTTATTGATCGATGAATCATTAATTGGCTGGAAAGAATACGAAATGGAAGTTGTTCGTGACAAAAACGACAACTGTATCATTGTATGTACCATTGAAAACTTTGACCCAATGGGCGTGCATACAGGTGACTCAATCACTGTTGCTCCTGCTCAAACGCTGACAGATAAAGAATTCCAGTTACTACGTAACGCTTCTTTAGCTGTACTTCGTGAAATTGGTGTTGAAACAGGTGGTTCGAACGTTCAGTTCGGTATTAACCCGAAAGATGGCCGTATGGTTGTGATCGAGATGAACCCGCGTGTTTCTCGTTCATCTGCGCTTGCATCGAAAGCAACTGGTTTCCCGATTGCGAAAATCGCTGCAAAACTGGCTGTAGGTTACACGCTTGATGAGCTGAAAAATGACATCACTGGCGGTACAACACCTGCATCATTCGAACCTGCAATCGACTACGTTGTAACCAAGATTCCTCGTTTTAACTTCGAGAAATTCCCACAAGCGGATGCGACTTTAACTACACAGATGAAATCTGTCGGTGAAGTCATGGCGATTGGTCGTAACTTCCAGGAATCTGTACAAAAAGCACTTCGTGGTCTTGAAGTGGGCGCTTCTGGTTTTGACGAAAAAATTGAAGTGGGTGCTGAAGGCGCGCGCGACAAGATCTTGCAAGAACTTAAAGTGCCAGGCCCAGAGCGTATTTGGTACGTGGGCGATGCATTCCGTCACGGCTTTACTTTAGACGAAGTATTCGCTGCAACGAACATTGACCGCTGGTTCTTGATTCAAATCGAAGACATCATCAAAACTGAAAACCAAATCAAAACTTTAGGTTTTGGTGATTTGAATGCGGAGAATATCCGTGCGTTCAAACGTAAAGGTTTATCAGATCTTCGCATTGCGGACTTAATGGGTATTTCACAAAAACAATTCCGTAAACACCGTTGGAATCTGGGCGTAACGCCAGTTTACAAACGTGTCGATACATGTGCTGCAGAATTCGAATCTGATACAGCGTACATGTATTCAACTTACGATGAAGAGTGTGAAGCCAACCCTTCAACCCGTGACAAGATCATGGTGATTGGTGGTGGTCCTAACCGTATTGGTCAAGGGATCGAGTTCGATTACTGCTGTGTACACGCTGCCCTTGCAATGCGTGAAGACGGTTACGAAACCATCATGGTGAACTGTAACCCTGAAACAGTTTCAACGGATTATGACACTTCAGATCGTTTGTACTTCGAGCCGATCACGCTTGAAGATGTACTTGAAATCGTACGTATCGAGAAGCCTAAAGGCATTATCGTACAGTACGGTGGTCAAACTCCGCTTAAATTGGCGCGCGCTTTAGAAGAAGCTGGTGCACCAATTATCGGTACATCACCTGACGCGATTGACCGTGCAGAAGACCGTGAACGTTTCCAGCAAATGATTCAACGTCTGCAACTTCGTCAACCAAACAACAGCATTGTAAAATCTGCTGAAGAAGGTATGGCTGAAGCATCTAAAGTCGGCTATCCGCTTGTAGTACGTCCTTCTTACGTCCTTGGTGGTCGTGCGATGGAAATCGTGTACAACGACGAAGAACTCAAACGCTACTTACGTGATGCGGTTCAGGCATCAAATGAAGCGCCTGTTCTTCTTGACCGCTTCTTAGATGATGCGATCGAAGTTGACGTAGACTGCGTATCTGACGGTAAAGATGTGGTAATCGGCGGTATCATGCAGCACATCGAACAAGCGGGTATTCACTCAGGTGACTCAGCATGTTCAATTCCTCCTTACTCTCTATCTAAAGAGATTCAGGACGAAATGCGTCGTCAAACTGTGGCAATGGCAAAAGAGCTTGGCGTAATCGGTTTGATGAACGTTCAGTTTGCGGTTAAAGGTGAAGACGTTTACATCCTGGAAGTGAACCCACGTGCATCACGTACAGTTCCATTCGTATCTAAATGTATCGGTGAATCGCTTGCAAAAGTGGCTGCACGTTGTATGGCAGGTCAATCTCTTGAGTCGCAAGGCTTCACATCAGAGATTATTCCTGAACACTTCTCTGTAAAAGAAGCCGTGTTCCCATTCAACAAATTCCCTGGTGTTGATCCGATCCTTGGTCCTGAGATGAAATCTACAGGTGAAGTGATGGGTGTGGGTAAAACATTCGGTGAAGCATTCTATAAAGCTGTACTGGGTGCAAATGAGCGTTTACCTGGTCTTCCAACTGAAGGTGAAGTCAAACATGCTTTCATCTCGGTACGTGACTCAGATAAACCACGTGCTGCTGGCATTGCGAAACAATTAATTGACCTAGGCTTCAAGATTCTTGCGACTGATGGTACATTTAAAGTGATTAGCGAAGCTGGTCTGGAATGCGAACGTGTCAATAAAGTAACTGAAGGTCGTCCTAACATTGTGGACCGTATCAAAAACGGCGAAATCCACCTTGTGATTAACACGACTGAAGGCAAAAAGGCACAAGAAGACTCATTCTCGATCCGTCGTTCAGCGCTTCAAGGTAAAGTGTATAACACAACTACATTGAATGGTGCGGACGCTGTATGCCAAGCTTTAGCAATTAAATTGCCAATGGATGTATATCGTTTGCAAGACCTAACTAAAGGTTAATTCGCTTCCAAGAAGTCCCGCTACCTTCTTGGTGGCGGGCTTTTTTTTATTTATAGATTTTATATCTTTCAACTGACTTTTGAGGGACAACATGCAACGTTATCCTATGACACCTGAAGGCAAAATTGCCTTAGAGAAAGAATTACACCAACTGAAAACAGTTGATCGCCCACGTATCACCGCTTCGATTGCGGAAGCTCGTGAACACGGCGACTTAAAAGAAAATGCAGAATACCATGCAGCACGTGAACAGCAAGGTTTCTGTGAAGGCCGTATTCAGGACATCGAAGGCAAACTGGGTGCAGCTCAGGTGATCGATGTCAAAGAACTGGAACAGAATGGTCGTGTGGTTTTTGGTGTAACAGTCACGATTGAAAATCTGGATACTGAAGAACAGAAAACCTACAAAATTGTAGGCGATGACGAAGCAGACTTTAAGATTAACAAGATCTCTGTAAACTCGCCGATTGCACGTGGCCTTTTGGGTAAAAGCGAAGGCGACGATGTGAAAATCAATACACCAAACGGTGAAGTTGAATACGAAATTGTAAAAGTTGAATATATCTAAATATTAGATACTTAAGCTTAAAAACCCCCTCAATTGAGGGGTTTTTTACCTTTACACGCTTCCTACAAACGAATTAGTGCTGTGCTTCTTTTAAAAACCCCGAGGCAAATAAATTAAATGCATGTAAAGCCTTAGGCAGTACCTGCTCAGGATATTCGCTAGAAGCCACCCAGAGTGCTGCATTCATTGCAGCACCATTTAAAAATACCGCAGCAGCTTCCGGATCAACTGTTTTAATTCGGTCTGCTACCAACAGTTGTTCAACACATTCACGCGTGGACTGCAAACATCTGTTTTGACTTGGCCAATGTGCAGGATCACCTAGCACAGCCGGTCCGTCACGCAGCACAATGCGCTGGAATTCCGGCTTCAAGGCATTTTGAATATAGGTTTGACCTTCAAGCAACAATCCTTCCCACAGATCATCAGGCTGCTCCAGATGTTGCTGCGCAGATAAAGCCATTTCCGAATCGATCTGTTCGACTACTGCAGCAAATAAGCCCTTTTTATCACCAAAATGATGATACAACGCACCACGGGTCAATCCTGCCTTTGCAGTAAGCTTATCCATTGAAGTGTCCGCATAGCCATATTCTGCAAATGCACGGCGTGCCACTTCAATTAATTTCTTGCGGGTTTCCGCCATCTTTTGTTCACGGACAGACATTTATTTTCATCACACCATCTTTATAAAAATTTTAATTGACATACGCATCGTATGTCAATTATTTTGACATACGATGCGTATGTGAAAGTTGGACTGCTTTCACTCACTTATAAATTAGATGTTGAATGAGAATAGACATGACTAGAACTGCGATATTTCCCCAAGACCGCCATGCCCTATATGAACAGCATGGTTATTCTGCTGCGATCAAATCGGAAGATTTACTATTTGTATCGGGTCAGGTCGGTAGCCGTGAAGATGGCTCTCCTGAACCACATTTTGAGAAACAGGTAGAACGAGCTTTTGAAAATTTAGCTTCGACATTGGCAGCGGCTGGTTGTACATTCGATGATATAGTTGATGTCACCACCTTTCATACTAATCCGGAACGGCAGTTCGAAAGCATCATGAAGGTGAAAAATCAGGTGTTTACGCAAAAGCCTTATCCTAATTGGACAGCTGTAGGTGTCACGTGGTTAGCAGGTTTTGATTTTGAAATTAAAGTGATTGCCCGTATTCCTCGTAGCACTTAAGCAAGGTCAGCACGTGCTTTAATATTCGATTCACTAGCTGACTTGAGATTGTTGATTCAGCTTAAAGGGCAATTCGGTATAATGGTGCACTCCTTGTGATTATAGCCTCCTCATGTCTGAAAAGTTAATTAATTCTCCTGTGAATCACTGGTGTGAATTCGAATTCATCTCAAAAACAGTGAAGAATCCGAACATTCACATTAAAGGGAATTACTCTTACTACTCAGCGTATTGGGATCAGGGTTTTGAGCGTTGTGTAGTGCGTTATCTGCATGATAAGCCTGCGACGCCTGAGAAACCGATTGATCAGCTTTATATCGGAAATTTCGTCTGTTTTGGCGCTGAGTGCGTGATCATGATGGGTGGCAACCAGTTGCACCGCACGGACTGGATTTCAGCGTTTCCGTTCGATACACGGGGTTTTGAGCTTGCGGGTGACACGATCATTGGTGATGGTTGCTGGATTGGTTCTCGTGCCATGATTATGCCCGGTGTAAAGCTTGGTGAAGGTGCTGTGGTCGCAACAGGTGCTGTTGTGACTGAAGATGTGCCACCTTATGCAGTTGTGGGCGGCGTACCTGCAAAAATCATTAAATACCGTTTCCCGCAAGAAGATATCGAAAAACTGCTTTCACTTAAAATTTACGATATAGATGAAAAGCAGTTTTTAAAAATGCGTGAACAATTACAAACAGATGACATTCAGCAACTGGCACTTTATTTAACATAGAGACCTTAAATACTGCTCAGTCCAATATCGATAACTAGAAAGTTTTGATACAGAGTGTGTAAAAATACCGCCAAGGTGTTCAATTATAATTAGAAAAGCCAAGTGCAGGATAGCGTATGCAAACAGCCAAAGTACTCGCCAGTACTGCAACCCATAAGATAGAAAGCTGGCAAAAACG
Organism: Acinetobacter sp. 228; assembly: GCF_048147885.1. Taxonomy (NCBI): domain Bacteria; kingdom Pseudomonadati; phylum Pseudomonadota; class Gammaproteobacteria; order Moraxellales; family Moraxellaceae; genus Acinetobacter; species Acinetobacter sp. 228. The sequence goes on along the minus strand of NZ_JAYWYV010000005.1, from coordinate 14,635 downwards.
CTCACCTTTTATCATTCTTATACTCGCCAGCATTGTGGGCGCTGCAACAGGTTTACTTGGCTCCCTTTTTCATATTTGCATTAATTATACAGTTAGCTACCGTGAACAGTTCTCACAGCATGTTGAGCATGCCTCACCCTATTTAAGCTATTTTTTAATTTTCTGCATCACTGCTGCTATGGGTGCGTTTGCCTATTATCTTGTACAAAGGTTTGCCCCTGAAACAGGAGGATCAGGAATTCCCGAAGTCGAAGGAGCACTACTCAATTTACGCCCAGTACGCTGGTGGCGTGTCATTCCTGTTAAATTTTTTGGTGGTTTAGGCGCATTAGGTAGCGGAATGGTCTTAGGACGTGAAGGACCTACTGTGCAAATAGGTGCCAATCTCGGAAAAATGACTGCCGACCTATGTAAAGTTAAAAATAATGAGTCTCTCCATACTCTCATTGCGACTGGTGCAGGTGCAGGTATTACTGCTGCATTTAATGCACCGCTGAGTGGCATCTTGTTTGTTATTGAAGAGATGCGGCCTGAATTTACTTATACCAAGGCCTCTATTAAAGCTGTTTTTGTTGGCTGTATTACTTCTTGCATGGTCTATCAGTTTATTATGGGGTCTAATCCCATTTTAGATATGGGGACTTTTTTGGCAGCCCCCTTAAAATCTGTCTGGATTTATATTTTTTTAGGTCTGTTTCTTGGCTTGATTGGTTCTTTATCCAATTCTCTTATTTTAACTTTACGTCGTATTCTGGGTTTGTTTTATCAAAAGAAACAATATTTCTTTCCTTTAACAGGTGCTGTGCTTGCAGGTACTTTTGGGGTTTTAAGCTTACTAAAACCTGAAATGACAGGGGGTGGTTTCGCTATTTTGCCAAATCTTGTAGATGGCATGACCATGTTCTATCCGCTTTTGATTCTTCTGTGTTTACGTTTTATTGCCACTATTTTATGTTTCGGTTCAGGTGCGCCTGGCGGTATTTTCGCACCGACAATTGCTTTAGGTGCAATTATAGGGGTGTTGTTTGGCATGATCGCACAGCCCGTTTTTCCTCAATATGATATTGAATTACTGAACTGTGCAGTGCTGGGGATGGCTGGTCTTTTTGCTGCCACAATTCGCGCCCCACTAACAGGTATCATGGTTGTTATGGAAATGACGGGAAGTTTTGTGCTCATTCTACCGCTGATTATTACCTGTCTGGCAGCAACATTTATGGCACAAACGTTAGGTGCAACGCCTATCTATAGTGCAATTTTAAATAGTACTTTAGCCAGTTCGAAAAATGAACCGGATCAGTCAAAAGAAAAATAAAGTTAACTTTGAAAATAGCTAACAATTCTCCCTTTTGGGCTGACACTATGATTAATAAAGCTCTATGACTTAGATGAAAAGCAGTTTTTAAAAATGCGTGAACAGTTGCAGACGGATGATTTTAGATCACTGCTACATGCCTTTACTGCGCTTGAATAAAAGGGATTAACGCCAAACTCCGCTGTTTATATTCGTCGATTTTATTATTCTTAAGCCAGTTTATATTCAAATAACTTAAACGCCATTCATAATAAGCCAATCCTACATCTCTATAGCTGATCTTAAGTACGGTCTCCTTCTGATCATCACAATAATTATTCTTTTTATCTTTCATATCTTTGTAGCAGGAAAGTCGATTCTGGTATTCGTAAAAAGGTAAATGCTCGAAGACCAGTTTTGTCTTTCCTTTTGGAAGTAATTGAATAAACTGTGCATTCTGTTCACCTGCATCATTTGAAACCCAGCCATGAATTAAGGCAATAGCATAACTATGCCGATTGAGTGGGTATAAGGCAGGATATATAAATTCTATACCACTCTTATCCTCTTTAAGCGCATAAACCTGTTGATACGTGGTTAGATCCCAATAATCAATGATTTGATATTTTCCAAGATTTTTTGAAAGCTGAATAATTTGTAAATTTTCATCAATTAAATAATATTTTTCAGCTTCAGCAATTTTAACTACCCAAAGTTTTGCATCACTCTCATCACAACTAAATTTTACTTTTTGACAAATTGATCTTATTTCTGCTTTGGAAATATTTTTTTCTTTAAAAGGAAGTGACTTAATTGAATCTGCAGCAAAAACAGGTAAAGCAATAAAGAAAATCAGAGTTGATAGTATTAAATTTTTAATCATCATACATATTCTTGTTATTTGTTTTATTTTAACTATTGTAGTGCTTTTCAGATTTTCCACCAACATCATCATCAAATATCAGACATAAAAAAACCCACTCAATCGGAGTGGGTTTTTTCAGAATATGGTGGCTATGACGGGACTTGAACCTGTGACCCCCGCATTATGAGTGCGGTGCTCTAACCAACTGAGCTACATAGCCTTAAACTGTGCGCGCATTATGGGATTTTCTTTAAAGAGCGTCAACCCCATATTGTGCTGTTTGATCAAAATTTGTTGAAGTGAGCCGATAAGCCGGGTTCTGTCGTGAACGATCATTCCTCTAGGCGCACAATCACTCATGCGCTCAAGCGACCTACCCGAATCCAGCATGGGCCATGCCTAATGGATTCCTATTTGGTCTTGCTTCCGGTGGGGTTTACCTCGCCATGAACTGTTACCAGCCATGCGGTGCGCTCTTACCGCACCCTTTCACCCTTACCTCCGATTCCGATTGCTCGAAAACATAATGAAGGCGGTCTTCTCTCTGCTGCACTTGCCGTCGGTTTGCACCGCCCAGGCGTTACCTGGCACCTTGCCCTATGAAGCCCGGACTTTCCTCCCCTGCTTCAATCACGGAGATTTCCACAGCAGCGATCGTCTGGCTCACTTCGAGCGGCATAGTACCAAATATCCAGACTAATTGCTTGATGTTTTTTGAGCAGTCAGTTTTTCATACTTGGCTTGCAGCTGTTCCTGCGTTTCAGCATGATTCGGATCCAGTGGAATACAATCCACCGGACAGAACAGCTGGCACTGCGGTTGATCATGATGTCCGACGCACTCCGTACACAGGTCCGAGTTAATTTCATAGATGACTTCACCCATGAAAATCGCCTCATTCGGGCATACAGGTTCACAGACATCACAGTTAATGCATTCATCGGTGATATATAAAGACACGCTACCAACCTTGTTGAAGTTTACGCTCGAAGGCAGCAACCACGTTTGGTGGTACAAACTTGGTTACATCACCTCTTAATCGAGCAATTTCACGCACTAAAGTGGATGAAATAAAAGAATATTGCTCTGAAGGGGTCAAAAACACTGCTTCAAAGTGGGAGTCCAGCTGCCGGTTCATATTGGCCAGCTGAAATTCATACTCAAAATCGGACACTGCACGCAAACCACGCAGTACAGCCGTCGCCTTTTGCTCACGAAAAAAATTGACGAGCAACCCATCAAAACCTACAAATTCAACATTGTCCAAATGACTCAATGACTCTTTCGCCAATGCAACACGTTCTTCCAGACTGAATACCGGATTCTTATGATGACCAATGGCAATCGCCACTACGACTTCATCAAACATTCGCGCTGCGCGTGCTACCAAATCAATATGTCCATTGGTAATTGGATCAAAAGTCCCCGGATAAATCACACGAGTTTTAGACATCCATTTGTACTCTGTTTGTTATGTAGAATCTTATTTTAGCAAAAACTTGTTTTTTTGGTGAATAATCCTCATTAATTTAAAAAACTTCACCTTATTTCTAGTTGCGGTACAATAGCAGCACGTTTGGAAGTATCAGATTATGGCGAAAGCATCTATTGTAGTAAAAAAAAATAATGGCGGTACCATTGCACTGAATAAACGTGCCCGCCACGATTATTTTATTGAAGAGAAATTTGAAGCGGGGCTTTCATTAAAAGGCTGGGAAGTCAAATCAATGCGCGCTGGGCGTATGACCATTGTCGAAAGCTATATTACCTTTAAAAATGGTGAAGCTTTCCTGTTTGGTGCTCAGGTTCAACCTTTGTTAAGCGCCTCGACCCATGTAGTGCCTGAAGCAACCCGTACTCGCAAGCTGTTGCTGAACCGTCGTGAAATTGAAAAATTGCAAGGTGCAATTAATCAAAAAGGTTATTCCTGCGTACCGTTGGCCTGCTACTGGAAAGGCCCGCATGCCAAGCTGGAAATTGCCCTGGTCAAAGGTAAGCAGCTCCATGACAAACGTGCTACTGAAAAAGACCGTGACTGGCAACGTGATAAAGCGCGAATTTTCCATAAATAATGGATTAAAAGTTGCATATAAAAAAACCTCCGCATTTGGAGGTTTTTTTTATGATTTTAAGTATGACTATTTAGTCGCGCAAGCGTCAGGGCAATATACTCACCAAACCAGAATGCAGTTTTTAAATCACCTTCAGGCGGGGTCAACTCTACTGGCGCATTATCCGACTGGGTCATTAAACCCAAAAAGCTCGACATCCGGTTCAGATCCGTGACGGCACGTCCTGTCGGCATTAATGGCAAGCCACTCCACAACATGCCATGCTGCATGGCGAACAGGTTGATCTGCTGCAATACTGCCAACTTGTCGCCACTGAGTCCGCCACCATTGGTAAAGGCTGCTGCCAGCTTACCCTGCCAGCTACGTGCCAGCCAGCGCTTGGAAGACTGTTCCATAAACAGCTTCATGGCAGCTGTCAGGCTACCCATATAGGTTGGACAGCCAAAGATAATCGCATTGGCAGCGTCCAGCACCTCCCAGTCTATATGTTCGACATTCATCATATGTACCTGAACACCGGTTTCCCGTGCACCATCGGCAATAAAATTTGCCACTTTAGCCGTGTGTCCATAAGGACTGTGATAAACAATCGCAACAGATTTGGAAGATAGGGACATAACGCTCAAAAGCCAAAAAATTCAGTTAAGTTTAACATTTTCATGTCATAAACACGAATGTCGCCATACGCCCGGTTTTAGCTTCGCGGCGATAAGAGAAATATTCATCCGCCTGACGATAAGAACACTGATCCCCACCCAATACGGTATTTATGCCGTGTTGCTGCAAGATATAACGCGCAATCGCATACAGGTCAGCATAATATTTACCAGCCTGTCCACCGGGCTGAAACGCACTGTCCAGTTCAGGATATTTCTCACAAAAAGCTGCTTTTACTTCAGCACCAATTTCAAAACAAGGTTGACTAATGGCTGCACCGAGCCAAGCCCAAGTCGGCGGAGTCTGCATGGCTGCAAGGGTATTTTCGATAATCCCACCCGCCAGACCGCGCCAGCCAGCATGCAAGTTCGCAACTTCCGTACCTTCCGTATTACCTAATACTACTGGCAAACAGTCTGCGGTCATCATCATTAAGGCATGCGCCTTACGCTGCGTCACCAGACCATCGCCGACCAGTGCCTCAAAAGGTATCTGCTCATTAATCGTATGACAGATGGTGCTATGCGTCTGGGTCATCCAGGTAATCTTATCTACACCAAAGGCAGCGAAATCCTGCAGTAAAGCCATACGATGCTGTTGTACCCGTTGCGCATTATCCTGCACATGCAAGGCCAGATTAAAACCTGCAAGTTCAGGCTGTGTAGATGGCTGCACTTTCGCATGATGGACACGGGTCTGACCCACATACACACCTTGTGGAAGTCCTGGTACAAATTGCATCTCGATTCCTTGCTTTGACGCGAGCTAAATAAAAAGATTAATAGGCTTTGTTTTCGGTACGCAGCACTTCTACCAGATTGGCAAAGTCTTCCGGCCACGGTGCTTCAAAGGTCATTTCTTCTTTGGTGCGCGGATGTTTCAGTCCCAGTTGCACGGCATGTAAAGCCTGACGCTTAAAGCCACGTAAAGTATCATCTAGCAATTGCGATGCGCCTGCAGGCATACGGACACGCGGCATATATACCTGATCACCCACCAGGCCATAGCCGATATAGCTAAAATGCACACGAATCTGATGGGTACGTCCGGTTTCCAGACGTGCCTGAACACGGGTGAAGTGCTGGAACCGCTCTTTAACATTGTAATGGGTTACTGCATCCTTGCCGCCTGGCAGAACTGCCATTTTTACACGATCCACCGGATGGCGTTTGATCGGCTCATCAATGGTGCCGCCAGCAATAATGTTGCCGTAAACCACCAGATCATAGAGACGATACACCGATTTCTTCTCAAGCTGTTTGCTTAAGGCAAACTGTGCTTCCAGATTTTTAGCAACCACCAATAAACCGCTGGTATCTTTATCGATACGATGTACCAGACCTGCTCGCGCCAGCTCAGAAGATTTTGGATAGTGGTGTAATAAAGCATTCACCAAGGTGCCCGAGGTATTGCCGGCACCCGGATGTACCACCATACCGACTGGTTTGTTGATGACGATAATATCTTCGTCTTCATAGATGATATCCAGTGGAATGTCTTCCGGCAGGCTGCGCGTTTGCGCTTCAAGCTCGACATTTAAGGTCAGGATTTCGAAACCATCACTTTTAAATTTAGGCTTGACCGGTTGGCCATTCACCAATAAATTACCTTCTTTGATCCATTGCTTTAATTTTTCTCGGGAAAAATCGCTCCAGACCATCGCTGCAATCTGGTCGATTCGTTGCCCGATATAAGTTTCATCCAGTTGAAATTGCAACGATAAACGTGTTGCAGTTGCTTCTGAAGTATGGTTATCTGCATCCTCAGAATCTTCAAGTAAATTGAAATCAGTATCAGGGATATTAGAATTGGAAGATTGTGCTTGACTCATTTGCTCATTCAGACAAAAGTGGTTTAATAGTGCAATTGTAGCTCATTGCCCGTATTAACAGAGGAATTTTTATGTCGCTACCACATTATAAAATGACAATGCTTGCTGTGACATTAGGCATTGCATCGGCAATGGTAGGCTGTAGCAGTAATCCAACAAAAAAAGACGTCGTGGATAAAGGTCCGGAATCTAGCGAACAGGTTTATATTCAAAAAGCACAGAAAGCGCTAGATCGTAATCAATATACCGATGCAGCAAAACAGCTAGAAGCGCTGGAAACTTATTTCCCGACCAGTCAGTACGCTCCACAAGCCCAGCTTGAGCTGTTGTATGTAAAATTCCAGCAAAAAGAATATGAAGCTGCAGTTACACTGGCAGAGCGTTTTATCCGTCTGAACCCGCAACATCCAAATGTCGACTACGCCTACTATGTACGTGGTGTCGCCAACATGGAACAGAATTATAACGGTCTGATGCGTTATACCTCACTGAAACAGTCACACCGTGATGTCAGCTACCTGAAATTGGCTTACCAGAATTTTGTCGATTTCATTCGCCGTTACCCATCTAGCACGTATGCAGTCGATGCAGCACAACGTATGAAGTTTATCGGTCAGGAACTGGCTGAACATGAAATGAATGCAGCACGTTTCAATATCAAGCGTAAGGCTTATCTGGCAGCAGTGGAGCGTGGCTTGTGGGTAATTGAACATTATCCTCAAACTCCGCAGATTCCGGAAGCCTTGGCAACAGTTGCCTATGGCTATGACAAACTGGGCGATAAAGCCACTTCACAGCAATATATTGAAGTGCTCAAACTGAACTATCCAGGCCTGGTGAATACCAATGGTACGGTGAACCTGCGTGCAGCACGTAGTGAAGGCAGTTTCTTTAACCGTGCAACCTTGGGTATTTTTGGTAAAGAAGCCAAGACTGTAACGGATCCTTCTACCCAGTCTCCAGAATCACAGGCAGAAAAACGCAGCCTGACCAATCGTATGACGTTTGGTTTACTCGACCGTCCGAAAAATACAACAACCGAGCAAGCTGAACCAACTGCTGAATAAGCCAACTGTTACAGGTGCATTTTTGCAAAGGGCAAGTTATCATACTTGCCCTTTTGCATTTTCTGAGCAATGCTTGAACAAATTGTGCAAAAAGGTTATACCAAGTAATTCATTGATAGGGTTGGAATAATCATCCGACTCTTAATTTTCAATAATTTAACTCCTAAATAACGCAGCACGAGAAGCTCAGCAGACCATGGCCATTCCTCAACATACGATTGATCAGATTCTCGATCGCACCGATATTGTCGATGTGATTGGTCAATACGTAAAACTAAAAAAAACTGGCCGTACTTATTCGGGCTGTTGTCCATTCCATCAGGAAAAATCACCCTCTTTTCACGTCTATCGTGACAAACAGTATTTTCACTGTTTTGGCTGTCAGGCTAATGGTAATGCCATCCGTTTTTTGATGGACATAGGCAGCCGTAATTTCGTCGAAGTAATGAAGGACCTGTCCAGCCAGACCGGCATCGAACTGCCTAAAGACAATACCGACTCCAATAAATTAAAATATAAACGTGAAGCAGCCAAACCTAAAATTGCGCCTGCTCAAGCTGTTCCACAAGCTCAGCCGCAACAAAATGCAGCAACAGAAAACAAGAGTGCTGCATCTACGGCGAGTTTTGACCCATTTGCAGAGTTTCAGGCAGCCGAACAGGATTTTTATGGTGACCCTTTTGCTTCTTTTGAACATCTGCCCATGGCGGAAGTTCAGCAAGATGGCAATCTCTATGATCTGCTGGAAAATATCGCGCAGTTCTATGAGCGCCAACTCCCAAATAGCTCAAGTGCTCAGCAATACTTCAAGCAGCGTGGTCTGACTGCAGAGACCATTGCTTATTGGCGCTTAGGCTATGCGCCTGAAGACTGGCAACATCTGGAAAAGGCCTTTCCTCAGGATATTGAGGGCTTAAAACTTTTAGGTCTGATTCGCACCAGCGACAGTGGCCGTGATTTTGACCTGCTGCGTGAGCGGGTTATTTTCCCGATCCGTGATACCAAGGGGCGCGTAGTCGGCTTTGGCGGCCGTGCCCTGAATGACGAGATCAAGCCTAAATATATCAACTCGCCAGATTCTGAAGTCTTCCATAAAAACCAGTTGCTGTACGGCCTCTATGAGGGCCGCAAACAGAAAGCCCAAGAATGGCTGATGGTCGAAGGCTATATGGATGTCATTGCGCTCCAGCAATATGGCATTCATGGCGCAGTAGCCACTTTAGGTACAGCCAGTAATACGGATCATCTGAATATTCTGTTCAAGCAGAGCAACCGGCTGACCATTGCCTTTGATGGGGACGCTGCCGGTCAAAAAGCAGCACGCCGTACTCTGGATATTGCCCTGCCCCTGCTGAATGATGGCCGAGAGCTGAAATTCTTTGTTTTGCCCGCTGACCATGACCCGGATTCATTGATCCGTCGTGAAGGGATAGAAAACTTCAGACGCTTGCTGGAACAGGCGCCGTTGATGTCGGACTTCGTGTTTGCCCATCTGACCCAAAATCAGGACATCACCACACCTGAAGGCAAGAGTCAGGTTATGGGTGAACTAAAAAATCTGACCGAGCTACTGCCCAAACACGGTTCCTTCCGTTATCTGCTGCAGCAATTTTTCCGTGAAAAACTGGGCTTTAACCGTAAATGGCAACCCAAGGTCAATACGGATGCATCCTTAAGCTTTAGTACCAAAATTGATGCCGAAGAATATGTAATTGCGATCTTGATGAATCACCCTTATCTGTATATTCATTTTGAACCGTTGCGCGCGCTGGTCTCTGAAGATCAGCTGCTGTTTAAAATTCTGAATATTCTGAATGTGATTTTTGATGACCTGCCGGATGACCCAGAACTGTCGATCTATTATGTGCTCGGTGCCTGCGCAGCCCATCATCATGAACTGCAGCATATTTTGCAGCATGCCAATGTCAGCGATTACACCTCATCGCCAGAACAGGCCGATAAGCTCGCGGCTGATTTTTCAACCAAGCTGCAATATCAGTGCTTGAAAAATAAGATTAAATCCAAGAAATTTAGCAGCATTGCTGAAATGAAAAACCTGAAAATGCAGATTTATGAGATTGATCGCAAACGCTCGATGACCCTGTTAGAAGACTGATTTTTCAAATTATTGATTCTTTTGAATCAAATGAAGTCAGACTAGATCACAGTATTATTTATAATTTTCTCAAATAATCAGGCTGGGTTTTATGTTGAAGTACAAATCCGCAAAGAACCAAGCCTCTCATCATGCTGATTACAGTGAGTGCCTGGATTTACGACGCTTCGCAACTACATTGCCCAGTTCTTCCTGTAACAGCTCAAAATAGGCAGGATCTTCCGCTTTGGCTGCTTCACGCAGCACAATAGAAGTTGGATGCAACAGTTTTTGGGTTAAGCGATGTGAAAAATCGGCCAGTACCGTTTCCGCCTTTTCGCCCTTGGCAATACGCTGCATTGCCAATGCCAGCTCTTCCTGACGTAATGTTTCCCCGTGGTCACGGTAAGCATGAATGGTCGCCCCGGCCTGTTTGACCTTTTGCTGGGTCAGCAGTTCTGTAGCCAACTGATTGACCATGATCTCGGCTTCAACCGCAGCCTGACGCCGCTGTGCCAGATTTTCCTCAATGACACTTTGCAGGTCATCGACCCCATACAGATAAACCCCGTCCAGGCTTTCTACTTTGGCATCAATATCACGCGGTACGGCCAGATCGACCAGCAGCATCTGCTGGTAACGGCGTTTTTTCAGTGCAGCCTTCACATCGGCAAAATGGATCACCTGATGCAAACTGCCGGTACAACTGGAAATGACATCGGCACGATGCAGATTTTCTGCAAGCTGATCAAAATCTATAATTTCGACCTCAACCCGATGTGCAATTTCCTGTGCCAGAATATCCGCACGCTCGCGGGTACGGTTACAGATAATGATCTTGCCTACCCCCATCTCTGCGAGGTGTTTGGCCACCAGACTGTTCATTTCCCCGGCTGCCACGATCATAATGGTCAGCTTGTCAGGGTGACTAAATACTTGCAGAGCAAGTTGCGCCACCGCATATCCCATCGAGACGGCATGGCTGCCGACAGCCGTTTCCGAACGCACGCGTTTGGCGGCATAAAAGGCATATTCAAAAATCCGGTTGAGATCACGCGAAACTGTATGAGAGTCTTTGGCCAAAGAGAGGGCGGTTTTGACCTGTCCCAGAATTTGCGGTTCACCCAACATCAGTGAATCCAAACCACTGGCGACACGCATCAAGTGAGTTACTGCCTGCGCATTTTCGTAACGATAGACATGCTGCTGCAGTTGCTTGACATCCACCCCATTTTTTTGGGCGAGCCAGTTCAGCACCATGTCAGCGTTTTCTGACATGGCATAAACTTCGGTCCTGTTACATGTAGACACCACCACCATGTCATTCAGTTCAGGGTGCTGGCTTTGTTCGGCAAGAATGTCTCTTAACTTTTCAGGGTTAAAAGCCACCTGTTCCCGCAATTCTACAGAGGCAGTTTGATGGTTGACACCCAATGCAAAGAAAGACATATCAGGTCATCATTTCACTAAATTTATGCTATTGTGCAACATCGGTGTCATAAAAAGCATTACTTGGATCAAGAAAAAATTGCGTCAAACAATCAGCCGTATCAACGGCCCTACAATTAAGCAATATTCTACCACATTCCTACTGGTGGGTAGCATGGCTTCGACTGCGCATCTCTATGCAGCGGAAGCAGTTTACCATGCAAATCAAAATTATGATGCGATAAAACAAAGTATGATGGCCGAGTTTGCCATCGCTGCCCATGACATTCCCACTGCTTTGCACAACTATACGGTGCTGGCGATCAAGAGCAACTCCACTTCAGTCAAACAGCGTGCGTTAAATGTCGCACTAGAACATAATGACTTGCAGGCGGCCCTGGACATTTCCACACACTGGGTGGTACAAGAGCCGCAAGATGTCCCTGCCCTATTTTATTTATCGCATATTGCTTTAAAAGCGCATGAGTATGAACTGGCTGCAGAGACCTTGGAAAAAATCCTGCAAATTGATGATAGTGCCGATCTGGAAGAAATTCTGGCAGGAATTTCCCCCGAAGGAACAGAGGATCGTACTTATCTGATTCAGGCTTTAAGCACCACCAAGGCTCGGGACAATCCGTCTATTCTCGTCCTTGTGGCCGGACTGGAAGCACAAAATGGCCAGTTGAAACAGGCATTAAACACAATTAACCGTGCCTTGAAGAAACGTCCAAAGGCAACTGGTTATATTCTAATGAAGGCCAACCTGCTGAGCGCGTTAGGCGACGCCAATGCCACACAGGAATGGTATGCAAAATCCAGCCGCAAGCACCGCAATAATCTGGACGTACGTCTGGCTGAAGTCAAATATCTGGTCAAGCTGAATGAAGCTAGTTTGGCGCTGAAAAAACTGCAGGATATTCTAAAAAAATGGCCGACTGCTGAAGAAGCCCTGTTTATTGCCGGACTGACCAGCATTGATCTGGAAGAATACGAAAAGGCCGAAAAATATCTGGTCGAACTGCGTTATTCTGCGCAGTATCAGAACGAAGCCTATTACTATCTGGCTGTCAATGCAGAACGCAAACAGCATTATGAAACGGCTAAAGCCTATTACCGTCTGGTCGATGGCAGTCTGTATACCGTATCACGTCGCAATATAATCTCAATTTTCGCCCAGCAGGATAAACTGCATGATGCACTGCGTTTCTTAACCCAGGAAAGGGTGAATTATCCGCAACATGCCAGCTTTCTCTATCTGGCCCAGGCAGATATCTTGACGCGTATGCAGAACAAAAAAGCCGCTATTCGCCTGCTGGAAGAAGCCAGCAAAAATCTGCCGGATGACCCTGAACTGGTTTACGCGCAAGTCCTGTTACTGGACCCGCACCAGGATCGCGTCAAGCTGGACGAACTACTCACTACTTTACTCAACATTGAACCGAATAGTCCGACCTATCTGAATGCCTATGCCTATACTCTGGCGATGCAGAACCGCCGTCTGGAAGAAGCACGTCGCTATGTCGAACAGGCACTGGAATATGCACCAGAACAGGCATCAATTTTGGATACCTATGGTTATATCTGTTATTTACAGAATGACTTTGCCACGGCTGCGGACGTGCTCTACAAAGCTTATCAGTTGAACCCGAATGTGAAGATTGGCGTGCGTTATGCCCGTGCGTTATACATGAAAGGTGATCTGCAACAATTTCATCAAGTGTTACAACAATTACAACAAAATCATCCAAATGACCCAGAATTGAAACAACTTAATTCGCTATTGTTAGCACCACAAACCCAAACGAGTTAATTTATTTATGCGCAATTTGAGCCAATTGGGTTGCTGTGCCTTTGCAGCAACTGCCTTATTCTTGACTGGCTGTCAGCAGATGATCAATCCACAAAAGCCCGTGACGCCTTCTGTCCAGGCAGACAATCAATTCCAGCTGCAAGGTAAAATTGGTGTTCGCACTCCTCAACAGACTGGCAGTGCATTCTTTACCTGGGTACAACAGCAGGAAGAATTTGATATTGAGCTCAGCGGTATCTTAGGCGTGGGTAAAACCCAAATTTCTGGCACCCCGGGACAAGTAACCTTAAACAGCGCAAAAACCGGTGTGATTCAAGCAGCCAGTGCCGAAGAATTACTGCAACGTGCAACCGGCTGGCAAGCACCGATCAGTTATTTAGTGGACTGGGTACAGGCCCGTCCTGCAACTACCTCTGCAAAATTACAAAAAGACGACACGCAACGGATTAGCCAGATTATGGAACAGGGCTGGACAGTCGATCTTAATTATAATGCGCAGGCCAGAATGCCAAACCGCTTGATTTTAAAGCAGTCACTTGAAAATGGCGCGGAAAACCGTATTACAATGATCATTGAAAACCGTTAATTGACCTGATTCCAGCCCATGATAATTCGTGTTCCCTCGCCTGCCAAACTGAATTTGTTTTTACATATTACCGGTCGCCGTGAAAATGGCTATCATGAACTACAAAGTATTTTTCAGCTGATTGACCTGTATGACTGGCTGGAGCTTGAACCAAGTGCCGATGATGCGATTCAGATTGAAGGTCTGGCCTCTGTCGATCTGGAACAGAATTTAATCTATCGGGCAATACAGTTGTTGAAGCCTTATGCCAAAACGCCTTGCGGGCTAAAGATCCGTCTGGAAAAAAACATTCCGATGGGTGCAGGTCTGGGTGGAGGGTCTTCCAATGCCGCGACGACCCTGATTGTAATAAACCAGCTCTGGCAGTGCGGTTTAAATGTTGAACAACTGGCAGAGCTTGGGGTCAAGCTAGGTGCAGATGTCCCGATATTTGTGCATGGTAAAAATGCCTGGGCTGAAGGCATTGGTGAACACTTAACATTCATAGACTTAGATCAAAAAAAATTCATTGTGTTAAAACCTGATTGTTTTATCAGCACTCAACTGCTTTTTTCGCAAAAAGCATTGACAAGAGACACGAAGAGCTCTAAATTTTGCGCCTATCAGGAAACGCCATCTGATTTTGGAAATAACTTTGAGCCACTGGCAAGAAGCTTATATCCTGAAGTCGATGAAGCAATGCAATATCTCGACCAGTTCGGAAAAGCAAAGCTTACAGGTACAGGTGCTTGTGTGTTTATTGAAGTCACTAAAAATCTGAATATCGAAGATATTCTTGCAAATGCACCATGTAAAGCTTACCTGGTCAACAGTTTACAAGAATCACCTTTAGTTCAGTTTAAAGTGTAGATAGGGGTATCGCCAAGTGGTAAGGCACCGGGTTTTGATCTCGGCATCCGTTGGTTCGAATCCAGCTACCCCTGCCAT
>NZ_JAYWYV010000004.1:0-247407 GCF_048147885.1 Acinetobacter sp. 228 | reverse complement strand
CTTTACGTGCCGCATAGATCGCAGCGGTATTGCCTGCAGGTCCGCCACCGACGATCAGTACATCAAAGGCGTCTTTGGCATTCAGCTTTTCAGCATCTCTGGCAGCTGCATTGCTATCCAGTTTGGCAATGATTTCTTCCAGTGTCATACGACCCTGACCGATGTGCTGGTTATCCTGGAACACCATCGGAACAGCCATGATCTTGCGTTCTTCGACTTCATCCTGGAAGAAGGCACCATCAATCATGGTGGCTGTGGTACCCGGGTTGTAGATGGCAATCAGGTTGAGTGCCTGAACCACATCCGGACAGTTATGGCAGCTTAAGGAGACGAACACTTCAAAGTCGGATTGAATGCCCAGGCCTTTAATCGACTCCAGCACTTCATCAGAGACTTTGGGTGCATAACCGGAAGTTTGCAGCAATGCCAGAATCAGGGAAGTAAACTCATGTCCCATCGGCAAGCCTGCAAAGAACACGCGTGGCTGTTCACCGGCCTTGGCAATACCGAAACTTGGTACACGTTTGTTGCTGCCGTCAAAGCGGGCAGTCACCTGATCAGAAAGTGCCGCAATCTCTTCGACCAGTTCCTTGATCTTGGCTGACTTGTCAGAGCCATCAAGGGTAGCCACCAGTTCAATCGGGCCTTCAAGGCGCTCAAGTAAGGTTTTAAGTTGGGCAGAAGTATTTTGGTCTAACATTGCTAACGCCTCCAGAGGAGTAAATGTTTATTTGATACAGCCATGATAGGATAATCGATTGAATAGGTAAAACAGGTTGTTTTTATATAATCAATCGATTTTTTGGATAGATTAAGAAATTCACTATCAATTTCAATTTCCTATATATGGATTAAATGGGAATTTTCAAGTAGTTTGCCGTCATGTTTGCTATTTTAGGTTAATATTTAGAATGTATTGAGGAGGGTTTAGTGATGGAATTACAACGCGGTATTTATCAGCATTACAAGGGCCAGCTTTATCAGGTGTTTCATGTGGCGACCCATAGTGAAACTGAAGAAAAACTGGTGGTATATCAATGTCTCTATGGGGATTATTCGATTTGGGTACGCCCTTTAACGATGTTCACTGAAACCATTACCACGAACGATGACCGGGAAGTGGAACGTTTTAAATTGATTCAGGCACTTTAAGCTAGCAAGACTCAGGGAAGAGAGATAATGAATCCAGATAAATTTGAAAAATTCATGCAGGAATTATATGAAAAATTTCATATGCATGATCTGAAGCAGAATGATCGACTACACCGATATCGCAATATAGAGCCCGAATCTGGCCAATTTTTATCTATGCTGATTCGTGCGCAACAATCCAAAAAGATATTGGAAATTGGTACGTCTACCGGTTATTCAACCTTATGGCTGGCTAAAGCTGCACGCCAGACTCAAGCCAAGATTACAACTCTTGAACTTGATGCAGAACGGGTTGATCAGGCCAAGCAATATGCGACAGAAATTGATCTGGCAGATGTGATCGATTTTAAAGTGGGAGATGCTCAAGTTTATCTAGAAGCAATGCTAGAAGGATTTGATTTTATTTTACTGGATGCCGAACGAGATGCGTATGTCAGTTACTGGCCACATTTAAGCCGGTTGCTCAAGATCAAAGGCGGTTTGCTGGTAGTCGATAATGTTATTTCGCATGCAGCAGAAGTGAAAGAATTTATCACCTTAATTCAGCAAGACCCACGTTTTATTATGATGACAGTACCCATAGGCGCAGGTTTGCTGATGGTGGAGTTCCGTTAAAACGGATTTGTTTTAATCCATGCAAATTTTATTAAAATGCAAATTGTATTCGAGATATTTTTCTACGAATGCGGCTTTGTCTTGGCGTCTTAACAGGTTGTCATAAATAAATTCAGGTACGGGGTGATATAGCTCGGTATGGCCATTACTATATACAATTTTCAGGTGGCGACTTGAAGGATTGTATTTCCAAGAAATCACGGTAAGCAGTTTTTGCATATGCGTTCCTCCACTGAATATTTCTTATCTTGTCATTCGAACTTATGCTATGTGATGCTAGAGATGTATAGCTGAATTGTAAGAATGGGTAAGGATTATGAGAAAGAGAAGCAAAAGATATGCCTGAATTTTAAATAATTAAAAAAGAAAAAATTTGGACGGAAATTTTAAAAGTCCTTTTAAAGTCCTAATAAAATCCCGTATTGCGCTGACATAAAAGTTTAAACCATAAAAAACCACGCTAAAGAGCGTGGTTTTTTTGAATCACTTCAATCTAATTAAAATTAGATTTTACCTACTAGGTCGATTGAAGGAGCAAGAGTTGCATCGCCTTCTTTCCATTTAGCTGGGCAAACTTCGCCTGGGTGAGCATGTACGTATTGAGCTGCTTTAACTTTACGAAGAAGTTCTTGAGCATCACGGCCGATACCACCAGCGTTGATTTCAACGATTTGGATTTTACCTTCTGGATCGATGACAAAAGTACCGCGATCAGCAAGGCCATCAGCTTCGATTAATACGTCAAAGTTTTTAGCAAGCGTCCAGTTAGCATCACCAACCATTACGTACTGGATTTTTTTGATTTCTTCTGAAGAATCGTGCCAAGCTTTGTGAGTGAAATGCGTGTCAGTAGAAACTGAGTAGATTTCAACGCCTAGTTTTTGGAATTCAGCGTAGTTGTCAGCAAGGTCACCTAGTTCAGTTGGGCAAACGAAAGTGAAGTCAGCTGGATAGAAGAATACAACAGACCATTTGCCTTTCAGGTCAGCTTCTGTAACTTCAATGAATTTGCCGTTTTGGAATGCAGTTGCTTTAAATGGTTTAACTTCAGTATTAATTAAGCTCATCATTGTCTCCATGATTGAGGTAGTCTTTGATTTTGAATAAGAGTATCGAAATTCTGGTGAATGCTAAAATGGTATTTTTACATTATAAATATCGGAAAAACCGAATTAAGTAAAAATGCTCCGCCTTAGCAAAATAACTTTGTTCACTTAGCAGCATCAAAATGATGGCCTGATGACAAAATTATCTCTTTTTCCTCACTCTAGCAAACATGATGTTGAAACCAAAAAATTCAAGGGTCAATTAGAAAAAAAGCATGTTTTCCGGAAATTAATTTAAATATCAATCGTAAATTCGGATTCATACTTAAATCTAATCATGTAGACAGATCTCAGGGAGATGATCATGCTGCCAGATTTATTGCGCTAAAATGAGTGAAATTAAACGAGTAACGTTAAATTGCCCAGTACTTAACAGAACTACGACTATCTGAAATCTGATGAACCAAGTAAAATAAACCTTTCCAGTTTTTTGATGTGGGTGTTTTCTCTGTGCAGAGTCATTTAAATGTAGATCAATGGGTAATGGCGCGTGACCGTCACCGTTTAAATCGACTGAAAAAGGGGAAAGACGCAAATGCCAAGCAGTATCAGGAATTATTTGAAAAATCCAATCTGAAAGTACGGC
The DNA here is from genome assembly GCF_048147885.1 of Acinetobacter sp. 228. Taxonomy (NCBI): domain Bacteria; kingdom Pseudomonadati; phylum Pseudomonadota; class Gammaproteobacteria; order Moraxellales; family Moraxellaceae; genus Acinetobacter; species Acinetobacter sp. 228. The sequence continues at coordinate 243,948 of NZ_JAYWYV010000004.1, read as the reverse complement.
AACGGCTTGAGCATATTCCAAACATCAAGCTGAATCAGGATTTGCCGGTAACCCAGTATGCTGACAAGCTGATTACCGCGATTCAAAAGCATCAGGTCATTATTGTAGCGGGTGAAACCGGTTCTGGTAAAACTACCCAGTTACCGCAAATTGCCATGCTGGCTGGACGTGGCCTGACTGGAATGATCGGGCATACCCAACCGCGCCGACTGGCAGCACGCAGCGTATCACAGCGTATTGCTGAAGAAGTCGGTGAAAAACTTGGGGAATCAATCTCTTTTAAAGTTCGTTTTACAGAACAGGGTTCGCAAGATTCAATTGTGCGTTTGATGACAGACGGTATTTTACTGGCCGAACTGACGCATGACCGTTACCTGACCAAATATGACACGATTATTATTGATGAAGCGCATGAACGTTCGTTGAATATCGACTTCATTATGGGCTATCTGAAGCAGCTGTTGCCGCGTCGTCCTGATCTGAAAGTCATCATTACTTCAGCAACCCTGGATGTAAACCGTTTTAGCAGTTACTTTAATGGTGCGCCAATTTTTGAAGTGGAAGGCCGCAGCTTCCCGGTTGAGCTGCGTTATCGCCCAATCTCGGAAATGAGCATTGGCGGTAGTGATGATGACGAGTTTGATGACTTTGAAGAAAATCTGCCTCGCGCTGTGGTCAAAGCAGTCGAAGAATGCTTTCAGGATGCACAGGAAAAAGGCCATCCTGAACACGCCGATATCCTGATTTTTGCCAGTACGGAGCAGGAAATTCGTGAGTTACAGGAAACCCTGATCAAACACGGGCCACGCCATACTGAAGTATTAACTTTATATGCGCGTCTGGCGCTGGCCGAACAGCAGAAAATCTTTAATCCTTCTGGAGGCGGGCGACGTATTATTATTGCCACCAACGTGGCAGAAACGGCTTTAACCGTTCCGAATATCCGGTATGTGATTGATAGCGGTTTTGCCCGTATTTCGCGTTATAACTATCGTTCACGGGTGCAGCGCCTGCCGATTGAAGCCGTTTCTCAGGCAGCAGCCAATCAGCGTAAAGGCCGCTGTGGCCGTATTGCACCGGGTGTCTGTATTCGTCTGTATTCTGAGGAAGACTTCCTGAGCCGTCCAGAGTTTACCGAACCGGAAATCAAGCGAACTAACCTGGCATCTGTAATTTTGCAGATGCAAAGTCTGGGGTTGGGTTCGCTCGAAGACTTCGATTTCATTGAGCCACCAGATCATCGTCTGGTAAATGATGGCCGCAAGCTCCTGATTGAACTGGGTGCAATGGCTGAGAAAAATTCTCCTAAAACTGAAGATGATCAAGCAAATCCCTCTAAATCTCCCTTTGAGAAAGGGAGACTTCAAAGCAGTGGCTTAACCAAGATCGGTCAACAAATGGCGAAAATGCCGATCGATCCACGTCTGGCCCGTATGATTCTTGGTGGTGCACATTTTGGAGCGTTGAATGAAGTGCTGGTGATTGTGGCAGCACTTGCAGTTCAGGACCCGCGTGAGCGTCCGGCAGACAAGCAGATGCAGGCGGATCAGAAGCATGCATTATTCCGTGAAGCCGATTCTGATTTCCTGTTCTATCTCAAACTCTGGGAGACGCTGCACAATAACCGCGACAGCATGAGTGAAAATAAGCGCCGTACTTTTGCACGAAATCATTTCCTGAGCTGGTTGCGTCTGCGTGAATGGAAGAAAACGCATGAGCAGCTGGTGGATTTGGCTAAGGGCTTAAAACTGTCATTTAATGAAAAGAAAGCCAGTTATGAAAATCTGCACCGTGCCTTGTTGACCGGTCTCTTATCGTTTATCGCCAACAAGACCGATGAGCGTAATGTCTTTATGGCAGTACGTCAGCAAAAAGCACGGATTTTCCCGGCTTCTACCTTACACAAGACCAATACGCCGTGGGTGATGGCCTTTGAAATGGTCGAGACTTCCCAGGTGTATTTACGTACCCTTGCCAAGATTGAACCGGAATGGATTCTGCTGGCCGCACGTGACCTGCTCAAGCATCATTATTTTGAACCGCACTGGTCGAAAAAAGCTGGTGTAGTGAATGCCTATGACCAGATTTCCCTGTTCGGTCTGATCATTGAGCCAAAGCGCCCGATCAATTATGAAAAAGTCGATCAGGCAGCAGCGCATGAAATCTTCTTGCGGGATGCTTTAACCACTGGGCATTTAGGCATTACTCCACCATTTTTAAAACATAACTTGCTGAAACTGGAAGAAGTTGAACGGGTTGAAGACAAGCTACGCCGTCGTGACCTGGTCGTAGATGAAGAAACCATTTACCAATTCTATGCGTCTAAAGTGCCGCCTGAAGTGGCCAGCCGTCGTACTTTTGAAGACTGGCGTGCCACGGTTGAGCCTCAGAATCCGCGTTATTTATTTGTTGATGACGATGCGCTGTGGCTAAATGATCGTCCAACCACACAACAATTCCCGGACTATTTGCAGAATGGTAGCCTGCGTCTGGCTGCAACCTATCGTTTTGACCCGAGTCATGATGAGGATGGTGCGACAGTTAAAATTCCACTGCAAGCCTTGGCACAGGTCGATGAAGGGATCTGGTCATGGGGGATTCCCGGCTGGCGTCTGGAGCTGATTGAAGCATTACTAAAGTCTTTGCCAAAAGACAAGCGCCGTAATCTGGTGCCAATTCCGGATACTGCACGAAAACTCATGGCAAAAGTAGATGCGCAGGATTTACAGAAACATATTTTTAGTTTCTTGGCCTTCCAGCTGCGAGGCGAACAAATCACGGAGAAAGATTTCAGCTTTGACCGGGTAGACCAATATCTGTTGCCTTTTATTAAAGTGACTGATGAAAAAGGTCGTGTCATTGAGCAGGGCCGTGATCTTGCTGAGCTGAAAGCGCGCTGCCGGACTGAAACGCATAGTCCGGTCAAACAGCTTAAAGGTGAATTTACAACTTTCCCGGAAAGCTTTGTATTTGAAGCCTCGCAAAAAGTCACCGGTGTTGTGGTCAAGCAGTATCAGGCGCTGGTTCCGGCCAAAGCTTTTGCTGACTTGGAGCAGAAAGATGAATCGGGTGTAGTGATTCAGACTTTTAATGATCAGGCTGAAGCGGTCAAAAAACATCGTGAAGGGGTGATCCGACTGGTGCATATGCAACTCGGAGACTTGACCCGCCAGTTGAAAAAACAGATTTCCAAACCTCTGGCGCTGGCTTATTCACCACTCGGTGACAAGGCACAACTGGAACAAATGTTAGTTTATGCCACACTACAAATGTCCATAAATGAGCTTCCTGTCAATGCGCAAGAGTTCCAAAAGCTGGTGGAAGATGTAAAAAAATCTTTCTTAAGTCATGGGCAGGTCGCCCTGAAAGAGATCACGGATATTTATATCCAGTGGCAGGAAATCCGCCGGAAATTGCTGGTTTTAGACCATTCGGTGTTTGAAAAAAATATCAATGATATTGAAGATCAGCTTGATTTAATGAGCCTTTCTGATTTTGTTTATCGTAAACCGTCTGATGTCTGGATTGAATTTCCACGTTATTTAAAAGCTTTGATCTTGCGTTTAGAGCGCTTGCCCAATAATCTACAAAGGGACAATTCCGCCATTGACCAAATTGATCAATGGATGGAAAAATTATTTCAGTTTAAAGATGACCCTCGTCTGAAAGAATTGTATTTCATGGTCGAGGAGTTAAGAATCTCATTGTTTTCACAACCGATGAAAACAAAAGCACCCGTGTCTCCAACTCGCTTGCAAAAAGTATGGGATCGTCTTGGAATCAGTTAAGATATAGGTAATTCAGAGAAGGAGTTTTACATGGGCATCCGCATTACGGGTACGGGCTTATTCCATCCGGAACACGTCATCACCAATGAAGAATTAGTTGAAAGTTTAAATGCTTATGTGGAACTGTTTAATCACGAAAATGCTGACAAAATCGCTGCAGGCGAAATTGAAGCGCGTCGTGGTTCTAGTGCAGAGTTTATTGAAAAAGCGTCTGGTGTCCAGCGCCGTTATGTTGTAGAAAAATCAGGTATTCTTGATCCAAGACGCTTACGTCCAAACTTACGTGAACGTGCAGATGACGAAATTTCACTGCAAGCAGAGTGGGGTGTAATTGCCGCCAAGCAGGCGATGGAAAATGCCGGTGTGACCGCTGAAGATATTGATATCGTGATTCTGTCATGCTCGAATTTGCAACGTGCTTATCCGGCTGTGGCGATTGAGATTCAAACTGCTTTAGGAATCAAAGGTTATGCCTATGACATGAATGTGGCCTGTTCTGCAGCTACATTTGGTCTGAAACAGGCTTATGATGCGATCAAAGCAGGCGCACGCCGTGTGTTGCTTGTGAATGTAGAAATTACTTCTGCACATACCGATTTCCGTTCACGTGACTGTCACTTCATTTTTGGGGATGTTGCCACTGCCTCCATTATTGAAGATACCGAAACCAAGACCGGTTTTGAAATTCTGGATATTTCATTGTTTACCCAGTTCTCCAATAATATCCGCAATAACTTCGGTTTCCTGAACACGTCTGAAAATGCCGATATTGATGACAAGCGTTTCCGTCAGGACGGTCGCAAGGTATTTAAAGAAGTCTGCCCACTGGTTGCAAAAATGATTACTACTCAGCTTGAGAAAAATCATATTGTGCCAACAGAGGTGAAACGTTTCTGGTTGCACCAGGCCAATGCCAGCATGAATGAACTGATTCTGAAGCTGGTGGTGGGTAAGGAAAATGCCAAACCTGGTCTGGTACCGATTATTCTGAACGAGTTCGCGAATACCTCTTCAGCAGGTGTAATCATTGCCTTGCACCGTACTGCAAATGAAGTTGAAGATGGCGAATATGGCGTACTTTGTTCATTTGGTGCAGGCTATTCAGTCGGCTCAATTCTGGTACAAAAACACGTTGCATAAGCCAGGAGCATATTTTGCAGGTCAAACATGACGGGCAGTGGATTAGACGCTTAAGTGCCTTATCCAAACTTTATTTTACCCCTACTTTTTTAGGGGCCGAATATATTGATGCCAGTCGACCTGCAATGTATGTCGGTAATCATTCCATGTACGGAATCTTCGACTCTCCGATGCTGATTGATTATCTCTATAACGAACATAAAGTGGCTGTGGTCAGCATTGCTGATCATAGCCATTTTTATGTGCCCTTGTGGCGTGAAGCTGTGAAAAAATTTGGTGCTATTGATGGGACACAACATTATGTGCGTACTGCGATGCAGCAGGGCTATTCCATTCTGGTCTTTCCGGGTGGGGGTCGTGAAGTTTTAAAACGAAAAGGCGAGCAGTATCAGTTGATCTGGAAGCAACGTTACGGATTTTTAAAACTGGCTCAAGAGTTTAATTATGATATTGTCCCGTTTGCAGCGCTCGGTGGGGACGAAGTCTATGAGATTGGCTTTGATGCCAATAAGATTGTCCAGCACAAATATTTCCAGACACTCCTAAAGGTACCACAACTCAAAAAATTACTACGTCAAGGCGATGTAATTCCTTCTTTGCCCAAGCGACTGTTTCCCAAACGTCTGCCATTTTATTTTCAGTTTATGCCAAGACAATCGATGGCTCAGGTGCATACTCAGGAAGAGCTGATCGCATTTCGACAGAGTCTTCAACACCACATTTATACCGGTCTGGCCGAACTTAGCGTGCTGCGGCAACAAGGCCAATAAAAGGCGTTTTCTATTAAATCTGGACTGTTGGTCTACCATTGCGTATTATTTTTCAGCAATGAAAATCCATGACTGTTTTATAGTGCAAGTGATGCCATAATGTATCTTTAAGTGGGCCCTGATTGGCAATCAAGGAGTCAGCATGATCCAATATAAAAATAAGATGATCCTAAGATGACGAGGCGCGTATGGAACAGAATGGCTTGATAGCGCCTTTAAGTTTACTAGCACAACAATGTTTGCGGATTTCTCCAGAGCTAAAACAGCTTTATCTTGACCAGATGGCGATGATTGGTCAGCTGAATGCACAAAATTTATTAAAAATTCAGCAGGATCAGCATCGGATTGAATTGCTGGATGGATGGTTTTATATCCAGTTTCATACTCCGCCCGCATTAGACTCAGGAGCCGTGTCTACTTTGGTGGAACGTCAGTTTTATTTCCATAAAAGCAAGGCGGAAGCACTGGAGGAATTCTTTCTACAGGATATCTATTTCCTGACTGGAGATTTAAAATCCCAGCATTCACTATATTTGCGCGACAAAGCCAAGCAGTTACGCCAGCTCATTTTTGCTCAGGTGTATGCAGGGCTCAATGGCCCAGAACGGGTATTCGCATTTCTGCAGCAGATGTCGGCTGTTCAGGCTGAGATTATCGACCAGCAGCTGATCAAGGCGGGACTATACACAATACCTGTGATGCAAAACTTTGTGCAGTATGGGAATGAAATTCCACAGCAAATCCTTGAAAGCTTGCAACAGGCTTTTTCTTTGCAATATCTGCAGCAAGATGAATTTCTGTCCATCCAGTCATTGATGGATAGTCTGGATGAATTCTGTTTTAGTGCTACGCAATTTTTGCCTCCGGTAACATTCCGGATTATGTCATTGTCTTTTGAAGAGCGTTTTAACCTGCAGGAACTGATTGATCACACTGATGATATCTGCATGCTGTATCGGCATGCACAGGAGCAGAGCAACCTGCTCGGTTTTGTCCGTTTGATGAACCGCGAGGTCTGGCATCGGGATGATTTGTTATCTAAACGGAATTTCTTTGAAAATCATTCTTATTTATGGCAAAAAAAGGTGGCTCGATTGCCACTGTTTGACTGTCAGCGAGCGGTAAATTGGCTATTCAAGCAATCTGCTGAAGTGCTGGACTGGATCAGTAACAATATCCAGCATAGCAGTGTGCGGGTGGCGGTGACAGCCTTAAGTTTTGTAGATAGTCACCATATTCATCCACAGATTATTCTGGCGACCTTGCAATATTTTCAATATGTTTCGGCACGTCTGTTTATTCATAGCATACATGAATATGCGATCCAGCATGAATGGTTTCAGAGTGAGCATAATCAGTCATTTGTATTGAAAGGCACACGCCAATCATTTGATGATCAACGAATTGCGATTAGCCCCTCGATTCTGTATCTGGATGAATGGATGGAGTTGCTGCGCAATATGGCGAAAATGGATGATCAGCTGACTAAGAAAGTTTACTTGAATTTGAGCCGGGTGATGCAGGCGTATATGCAGCATCTATATAGGATCACCGCGCATCTTCCGGATGAAGTTTTGGCGTATATTCAGCCTCAAAGCCAGCAGAATCGTGACTTTTATACTGTTTTGCGGCGCTACCAGATTACCTTTACTGAATTCAGGCAGCTGTTTTATATGCACGGCGGGCATATGCGAGAGTCGGTATTTGACAGTTATGTGCGCGACTATTTGGTTGACTATTTTTCCAATCATAAACACATACCAAAAAACCTGAGCTGGAGCAGTTTGTTTAGTCAGGCGGTTGCCTGGCATGATCAGATTCAGAAGCAGGAAATTATTGCCAAGCTGAAAAAAGAATTTGCTTTGGCTCATTGGAAAACACGGACACAGGTCCCTTTCTTGTTATATTTCAACTGGCGTTTTGAAGAGCTGAAAACATTGGACCGGATTATTGAAGAAACCAAAATTTTCCGCAACTGCCTGGCAGCAAGTTACGCCCAACAAATAGTGGAAGGCCAGTATCTAGCCTTTCGTATGTCTCATCCTGCTGTACGCTTACCGCTGATGCTGGGCTGCCGTCTGGTCAATGGGCAGGTGATTTTTGATCAGCTGGAATATCCGAACAATCAAAAAGCAGAAGCTGAATACTGCAATATTGCCCAGCATTTTATTAACTGGCTAAACCTGCAGGCTTGACCAGATTCAGTCCTTTTATGTCCATGAAGCTTAACTTTTCCGCTAAAACTCGTTAGGCTATAGCCGTTCTTTTACGGTATGTCTTTTATGAAACAGGAAACTGCACTTAAGCTCTTAAAAGCAGGCGAAAATGTATTTTTAACCGGTTCTGCGGGTGCAGGAAAAACTTATACACTTAATCAATATATCAATTATCTGAAGGCCCGTAAGGTGTCGGTCGCGATTACCGCATCGACCGGGATTGCAGCAACGCACATGAATGGTATGACCATTCATACCTGGGCGGGAATTGGAATTAAGGACTTTTTGTCTGAAGAAGACTTAAAGCGCATGAAGGAACGTAAATACCTGAAAGAACATCTAGAAAACGCACAAGTTTTGATCATTGATGAAATTTCCATGCTGCATGCCAAGCAGCTTAATCTGGTCAATCAGGTACTGAAATATTTCAAGGAAAGTGATGAGGCTTTTGGTGGGATTCAGGTGATTGTTGCAGGCGACTTTTTCCAGTTGCCGCCCGTTGGTAAAAATGATGAACGCAACCGTGACAAATTCTGCTTTATGTCGGATGCCTGGGTGGAAGCCAAGTTTCGTGTCTGTTATCTGACCGAGCAGCATCGTCAGGGCAATGATTATCTGAATGATATTCTAAATGCCATTCGTGCACAGGCAATTAATCATGAACATCGTACAGCGCTTCAGGCCACACGCCAGCAGGATATTGGCGAAACCTATACACGGCTTTATACCCATAATATGGATGTGGACAGTATTAACTTCAAACATCTGAATGAAATTGACAATGATCCGCGCCAGTTTGATGCGCAGTGTGATGGCAATGACAAGCTGATCGAGACTTTAAAATCTTCAGTGCGTGCACCAGAGTCTTTAACCCTGAAAAAACATGCCAAAGTCATGTTTGTGAAAAACAACTTCGATATGGGCTATATCAACGGCAGTCTGGGTGAAGTCATTGGCTTTGAAGAAGATGATGAATATGGTGTGCTACCGAAAGTCAAACTGACGGATGGAACTACATTAATCGTGGAGCCTGAAACCTGGTCAGTCGACAATGAAGCAGGTAAAACCATTGCCAGTTTCCAGCAGATTCCATTACGTCTGGCCTGGGCGATTACCATTCATAAATCCCAAGGAATGACTCTGGAAGCTGCCGAGATTGACCTGAGCCATACTTTTGAAAAGGGTCAGGGGTACGTAGCGCTATCGCGGTTAAAAAGCTTGAATGGCTTACGTTTAAAAGGTTTTAATGAGCAGGCTTTAGAGCTCGATACTCTGGCTATTAAGGCGGATCGCCGTTTTCAGGAACTCTCTGATGAAGCCGAAGCGAATTTTGACAATGTGGATCTGACTGTACAGCATAATGCCTTTATCCGGCATTGTGGTGGAACACTGAACGAAGTTGAAATCCAGCGCAATGAGAAGAAAATTGCCAAAAATGGTGGTAAACAAAGCTATGCTACTGCAACATTGGATGAAACGCGGGAACTGTTTGAAGAAGGTTATGAGATTGCTGATATTGCAACTGAACGTGGTTTGACTCCGGCAACCATCATTAACCATTTAGGCCGTTTGCATAAAGAGCAGGGGCTGGATATTTCAGTTGCCCATCCGGGTGAAGAAGTGGTGGAACAGGTTCGCAAGATTTATAAACGCCTGACCAAGCGTCAAAACTCGGAACATTTTAATGATGATGGTTCTATTAAGCTGCGTCCGATTGTGGAACTCACTACACCTAAAATGGCTTATGACCAAGTGCGTTTAGCCTTGCTGTTTGTGGAATAAGCCTGAATATTTCAGTCTACTTGCTAAATTAAAAAATGATAGAAAGTTGGTCCTATCTTCTAGAATAAGGTTGAGCTGAATTGGATAACCTTGCAGTGAGATATCTATTTTTCTGTCAATTAAAATTTGAGATACAGTTTGATGCCGGGCGACATGGAGGTCGTCGTGGATCTTTGGCGTTAGCAGATAAAACGCATAGGCAGCCTTTTAAAATTATTTGATTTTTTAATCTCATTTTTCAAACCCGATGTATTATCGCGTCCCAATAAATACCGATAAAATTCCAGCCGCAATTAAAGGGCCAACCGGAACACCGCGTAATACTGCTACACCTGCTACTGTGCCTAACAAGAGTCCGGCCACCACATCTGGCTGACTTGACATCAGTTTCACCCCACGTCCGCCCAACCAGGCGACAAAGACCCCAATTGCGATGGCCAGTAAAGACTTCCAGCTCAGGAAAGATTTTAAAATACTTTCTCCAGAAATTTTGCCACTGGCAATTGGTGTCAGAACACCAATGGTCAGAATAATAATGCCGATATTTAAACCATGTGCCTGTACATAGGGCAATAAACTGCTGAGAGGCGTGATTTTTAAAACGATTAACACCGCTGCAGCAATGGTGACTGCACTATTATGGCTGAAAATACCGCAAGCCAGTAATACCAGAAGAACAATCAGATTTAGATCAAGTTGCGACATAAGTAGGAGAGATAGAGTGAAAAATAAAGCTATTGTAGAGCTTTTCAACACGTGATACCTAGAAAACAGAGGAAGAAACCAAATTCATGACTGATTCAGGATAGAATGCACAGGTCTTCACTCGATACAGGTATAAACAGATGCTATTGGAAAAAATGTTGCAGTCACAAGGTTTCGGCTCTCGTAAGCATTGTCAGCAACTGATTAAAAATGGTGCTGTTTCAATTCAAAATGAAGTGATTGACAATCCCAAACATAAACTGGATTTAAATAACTTGAATTTCGAGGTTTATGGTAAAAGCTATACCTATCGGGAAAAAGTCTATATCGCCTTAAACAAGCCACAAGGCTATGAATGTTCGCATCAGGCGACCCATCATTTTAGTGTGTTTGACCTGTTTGATGACATTCTGCTGAATCGGGGGATTCAGTGTGTAGGGCGTCTGGATCAGGATACTACCGGGCTGTTATTGCTGACTGATGATGGCCAATTCCTGCAAGCGCTGACTCATCCCAAAAAACATGTGGCCAAGGTCTATCAGATGCAAACTGCGGATCCAGTCACGGATGAACAGATTCAGCAATTAGAGCAAGGGGTCGAGTTAAGAAATGAAAAAGGCATTTTTGCAGCTACTGAAGTGACACGATTGGCTGAAAATCGTCTGCAAATGACTATCCATCAAGGCGTCTATCATCAGGTGAAGCGTATGCTGGTTGCTGTAGGCAATAAAGTTGAACAGTTGCACCGTGCACAGATTGGTGCTTTAGCTTTACCAGAACTGGCTGAAGGAGAGTGGCTGTATTTAAATGTGGAACAGGTGGCGCAGGCCAAATTCCGCTCTGAATAATAATTTTTTTATTCTCTTGAAATTGGATTAAAAAATAAGGCTTATTTTAGGAAACAGTGATGGGTTTGAAACTCATCGTCTCTAATAAATCCCATGGATTCATATAATTTGTGCGATTGATAATTGTTTTTTTGGGTTTCTAGGGTGATTCTTAAGGCCTGTTCATGTTTGGCAAATAAAATTGCGGTATCAATCAGTTGTCTGGCTGCGCCCTGACGCCGAAAAACCGGCGTGATATACACATCATCCAGAATATAATAAGTCGAGCAGGCCACCGAAGAAAAACCCAGATACAGGATAATAAAGCCGGTAAAGGTATCATCTTTGGTATTGATAAAAATAACAGTCTGTCCATCTTCAAAACGCTGTTTTAAAAATTGGTAAGAGAGTTCAGGATTGGAAGACGTACCATAAAACTGTCGATATTCATCAAATAATATCGCCAGTTGATTCAGGTCTGCTGACTGGGCGCGTTGTACGAGCATTGCATACTCCAGCTAATTTTTTATTGATTATCAGCATCAAGCATAGCGAAGTTTGTGAGTGGCAGGCTTTAGAAATTGTTTGGAAATGCAACAATGTTAAATTTTGTCGCTTTCACCCAAAATAGCATTCAGTTCTTCAAATAAATCAAGATGATCATCATCCAATGCAATCTCCTGATCATCCAGTAGATTCATGGCAGAACTGGAAAGCGCATTTTGCTCGGTTTTAGCTTCGTTTTGTTTCAGCTTACGTAGTCGGATCAGCTGTTCCAGATTGATATTCTGGTTTTCAATCGAGAAGGGGATCGATTTGGTAATCACCACCTGCTTGAAAAAAAGACGCACAGCCTGAGCTGGCGTAATCCCCAATTGCTTAAATACTGCAAAGGCTTGTTTCTTCTCTTGCGAGTCCAAGCGAATTTGATAAACTTCAGTTTTTCTCATAATATTTTTAAAGCTTTAAATTACTTAACTTTTCGCCTTTATTCTAATCAATTATGTTTGAAATTCAATCTTAAAGCGACCGATTTTAGAAAATAATCTGTAATGACAAGCGATTTACAGTGTCAATTCAAGTTGCGAGCTGAAATTTAGGCTTTTTTGCGTGATCGGATCGATAAATTGAATATGTTTAGCCAATAAACTTAAAGGTGCAGAAAAATCATCTTCCGCCTTGTGCACTACCTGTGGATAAAAGGGATCATGACGGATCGGAATACCCAGATGATTCAAGTGCACCCGTAATTGATGCTGCTTGCCAGTATGCGGTTTCAACTCATATTTGGCCCATTCTGTGTTGTGTTCCAGCAGATCAATCGCTGTCTCGCTATTTGGCGTTCCGTCTAGCACGTGCATGGTATAAAAAGGCTGACCTTTTTGCATTCTCAAACGTGTGACCAATGGGAATTTTAAACTATGGTTATACGCCGCAATTGCATGATAGGTTTTTTGCACCTGCCGTGTAGCAAATAACTGCTGGTACAGGCCACGTGATTCCACACATTTGGAAATCAGGACCACACCTGCCGTTTCACGGTCCAGCCGGTGAATGGGCGTTAAATGCTCATTGCCGGTTTGCTTTTTAAGACGAACCAGTAGCGTTTCCTGCACATATTGTCCGGTCGGGCTCATGGTCAAAAAATGCGGTTTATCGACCACCATGAAATGCTCATTTTCAAATAAAATCTGATGTTGAAAAGGAACATGCACTTCATGTGCCAAAAAGCGGTAATAGAAACAGTGGCTATTGGCTTGAAATGGACTTTCTGTTGTTAATTGATTGCCTTGGGCATTATAGACCAGTCCCTCGTTGAAACGGGACCGCCATTCATCTGCTGTAATATGCGCAAATTGCGTGCATAAATAAGCAAAAACTGTCAGGGGCGCATCCGGACTGGCTGGCAAAAACACTTTACTGGCACTGACTCCATTCAGCATGGGCGGGTTAAATTCAACAGTCGGTTGCATGGCAGGCAGATTAACCTCTTAAGGAACAGATGCTGTGAAAAAATACAGTTTCTCACACGGGTGAATAGGCTTTTAAAGCGTGGCGATGCTATCATATTTATTCTTTTGCATCATGTCGTGAGTAATATGCCTTATTCATTTAGTGTCACTTTAAATCATGAAGACGATACCCAAAAACTGGCCAAGGTTCTGGCGGAAAATTTCCCTGCGGGAGTCGTGTATCTGATTGGTGACCTGGGGGCAGGAAAAACGACGTTAACGCGTTATTATTTGCAACAGCTGGGTCATAAAGGTTCAGTGAAAAGTCCAACTTATACATTGGTCGAACCCTATCAAATCAATGGTCAGGATATTTTTCATTTTGACTTGTATCGTCTGAATGACCCGTATGAGCTGGAATTGATGGGCATCCGGGATTATCTGGAAACACCGAATGCGCTATTTTTATTTGAATGGCCGTCCAAAGGTGGCGATGAAATTCCGCAAGCTGACCTGATTATTGAAATTTTAAAATCTGAAGATGAGCTCACCCGTACTGCAAGTCTGATTTCATCGAATCTTGCCTTACGAGAAGCTCTGGAGCGCCAATTCTCACATGTTGAATGATTTAAGTCTGCGCCGTATTCGTGCCCTTGATCCTGCACTTGCCAACCAGATTGCCGCAGGTGAGGTCATTGAACGTCCGGCTTCTGTGGTCAAGGAATTACTGGAAAACTCGATTGATGCGGGTGCGACGGAACTGATCATTCGGGTCGAACAGGGTGGTAGTACTTTAATTGAAATCATCGACAATGGACGCGGAATTCATTCCGAAGATCTAGCTTTGGCCGTGATGCGCCATGCTACCAGCAAGATCCAGAGCGCTGACGAGCTGTATGCGATTAGCAGTCTGGGCTTTCGTGGCGAAGCACTGGCGTCGATTGCTGCAGTTTCTCGCCTGACCATGATCAGCAGTCAAAATGACGAGGGCATCGGTTATCAGGTCGAAGTCAATGGCACGGCTTTTGATCATCAGGAAATTCAAGCGGTCGCAGCTTCGAAAGGGACACATATCCGGGTTCAGGATTTGTTTTTCAATGTGCCTGCACGGCGTAAATTCCTGAAAAAACCGGGCACTGAATTTGGTCATATCGAAGAAATTGTGCGCCGTATGGCGTTAACGCATTTTGATATCCGGTTTGTGCTGGAACATAATGAAAGCATCAAGCTGAATTTACCCGTGGCGGATAGCGGCGCTTTGCGTTTTCAACGGGTACAGCAATTGCTTGGCCGCCAGTTTACTGAAAATGCCTACTGGATCGATGCAGACAGTATCAACATGCGTTTGTCTGGCTGGCTTGGCCATCCTTCAGATGCACGTGCACAGGCTGATTTGCAGTATGTCTATGTGAATGGCCGGATTGTCAAAGACAAAACCATTTCTCATGCCTTGCGGATGGCCTATGACGGCATCTTGCATGGGCATCAGCATGCGGCTTATTTACTGTTTTTAGAAGTTGATCCAGAAAATGTGGATGTGAACGTCCATCCGACCAAGCATGAAATTCGCTTCCTGAATCAGCGTGAAGTACATGAGTTTGTGCGGCATTATGCCAAAGAAACGCTGGCACAATTCCAGACCGCAACTGCGGATCTGGCCGAAGCAATGAAACAGGATCAGCAGCCTGGCTTGACGGCCCCGCAACCACGTTATCAGGAACAGTTCAGTCTGCATCAGACTGCGCGTTCTCAGCCGCAGGTGGTGAGAACGACATCTGCCTTAAGTGAAAATGAAACTTCAGATGTACTGACCGATTTTGCATCTTCAGGTCCACAAACGGTGCATTATTCCCCAGATTACCGTAAATCTTATTCGGGTTCACAGCAGCTGAATAATGCCTTGCAAAATTATTTAGCTCCGCTGAGAGAAAGGTCGGAAACTGAAGTATTCAGTCCTGAGCAGTCTTTTCAGACACATGTAAAGGCCAAAGTGGATGAGCATCCATTGGGTATTGCCATTGCCCAGTTACATGGTATCTACATTCTGGCGCAAAATACCGAAGGTCTGATTATTGTCGATATGCATGCGGCGCATGAGCGTATCGTTTTGCAGCAGATGAAATCAGCCTGGGATAAACCTGAATTCTGGACGTCACAGCAACTGCTGATTCCAAAGGTCGTAAACATTAGCCGGATGCAGGCGATGCGGGTAGAAGAACTTAAGGAGCAACTAGCACGTTTGGGTCTGGAAATTGACCAGTATGGTGATGAGCAGGTCATTGTACGTGGTGTACCGGCTATTCTACACAAGGCCGATTTTGATGCCCTGATTCCTGAATTATTGAATGATTTAGATCCGGGTGATCAGGCACAAAGTCTATTGCAGAAGCGTGACCAGATTCTGGCAGGTATGGCCTGTCATGGTGCAGTGCGAGCGCATCGTATCCTGAGTTTGTCGGAAATGAATGCTTTATTGCGTCAGATGGAACAAACCGAATTTGCCAGTCAATGTAATCATGGCCGTCCAACCTGGCGCGCCTTTCCATTGGCTCAACTAGATAAACTTTTTGCTCGAGGAGAGTAGTTTTACATGTCCAATCAATTGCCGGTCATCAATTTAATGGGGCCAACTGCAAGTGGCAAAACTGCTTTGGCATGTGAGCTATATGAGCAAGGAAATTTTGAGCTGATTTCGGTCGATTCTGCGCTGGTTTATCGGGAAATGGACATTGGTACTGCCAAGCCTTCTAAAGAGGAATTGGCGCGTTATCCGCATCACCTGATTGATATTATCAGTCCACTCGAAGTGTATTCTGCGGCCAACTTTGTCGAAGATGCTAGCCGTTTAATTGATGATATTCATGCCCGTGGTAAGACTCCGATTCTGGTCGGTGGAACCATGCTGTATTTTAAAGCTTTGCTCGAAGGTCTGTCAGATAATCTACCCAGTGCAGATTATGCTATACGGGCAGAGATTGAGGCGAAAGGTGAGCAGGAGGGTTGGGAAGCGGTTTATGCAGAATTATGTGCAGTCGATCCGATTGCCGGTGAAAAATTCAAGGTCAGTGACAAACAGCGTATTATTCGTGCCTTGGAAGTTTTTAAATTGACTGGAGAGCCGATTACAAAACTACAGGCAGAACAACCTAAAAACTTACCATATCGTTACAGTTTCCATAATTATGCTCTTATGCCTGATCGGTTAGAATTACATGGGCGTATTCAACAACGTCTGAAAATTATGTGGGAAAGCGGTTTTTTAAATGAAGTTGCAAACTTAATTGAAAAATACGATTTTAATGAAAATTTACCTTCCATGCGTTCAGTGGGTTATCGACAAGCCATAGAATTTTTAAAAAATGGCGATAAAACCAAGCAAAAGCAACAGGAAATGGAGGATAAGGCTTTATTTGCCACACGACAACTTGCAAAACGTCAATATACGTGGTTAAGGTCTTTGCAAGAAAAGCATAAATTTACAACATATTTTACGCTACAGCAGGCTCAAGAAGACTTGCGAAACTGTCACGGATAAAGCAAAATTTAGAGACTATCTTTTTTATAATTTTTAATTGAAAAATAGAGATAGTTTTTGCGCTGATTTTTAATTTTTTGGAGTTATAACATGTCTAAAGGTCAAACTTTGCAAGATCCATTCTTGAATTCTCTCCGTAAGGAACGTATCCCAGTATCTATCTTCTTGGTAAACGGTATTAAATTACAAGGTCATATCGAATCTTTTGACCAATACGTGGTTTTATTAAAAAACACAGTAAGCCAAATGGTTTATAAGCATGCAATTTCAACTGTAGTACCTGCACGTAATCCACGTCCTGCTGGTGCGCCTGCTGGTCCACAAGGTGCTGGTTTTGGCGGTCAAGGTGCTGCAGGTGGCTTTGGTGGCGGTCAGGGTGCTGGCTTCGGTGGTCAAGGTGGCTTCGGTGGCGGTCAAGGCGCTGGCTTCGGTGGTCAAGGTGGCTTCGGTGGTCAAGGTGGCTTCGGTGGTCAAGGTGGCTTCGGTGCCGGTCAAGGCGCTGGTTTTGATAACGATACTAAATTTGACGACTCGTCAGAAGATGAAAACAATCGTTAATCAAGTCTGAAAAATAAAAAAACCTCTCCTGGAGAGGTTTTTTTATATGTGCATGTTTCGAAAAGTTGAATTAAAAAGCCAGCAATATATTGCTGGCTTTTTATTAGTAGCTCAAGGAGCTTAACGGTTACGTTTAGGATCGAGTTGTGGGTCTTTAATTTCAACATAAGCGTTATTACGTATTTCACGTAACCAGCTGTCCAGCTCCGCATCAAATTGACGTTCACCTAATAATTGGCGGGCCATACGTTCCTGATATTCCTGTGTCATATCTTGTTGACGTGTTTCACTCACTTGAAGAATATGCCATCCAAACTGGGATTGAAACGGTTTGCTAAACTGACCTACTGGGGTGCTTTTCATTTGCTGTTCAAATTCAGGCACCATTACTCCTGGGCTGACCCAACCCAGGCTTCCACCATCACGTGCCGAGCCAGGATCAGTAGAGAATGTTGAAGCTAGAACAGTAAAATCCTCACCTTGTTTCAGGCGGTTATACAGACTATCAATCATCTGTTTGGCATTTTCTGGACTTACCACTTCAGAAGGTTGAATCAAAATATGCCGCGTCAAATACTGAGTAACAAGAGCTTTCTGTTCACCACCTTTACGTTCCAGAAGTTTTAGGACATGTACTCCATCGGCAACAGGAATCAGTTCAGAAGTCTGACCCGGTTGCAGGGTGGTCACACGAGCAGCCAGTTCAGCCGGAATTTCTGACAGGTTTCTTACCCCCATGTCAGCAGCTTCGACTTTAATGCCACTCTTGCTGTATTTTTTGCTGATTGCCTGAATATCATTGCTGTTATTTAATTCTTGCTTTACCTGATTCGCAATCTGTTCAGCATTTGCACCGCTTATACGCATATGCAGCACATGCACCTGGCTGCCGAGCAAAGCCTGACCTTGTGGTGTATTCAGGAAGTTTTTAACATCTTGATCTGTAATTTGAATCCGTGAAGTCACAATTTGTTGACGTAAACGGTTTAGCGCCAGATCTTCAGCAATACGATTGCGTAAAGAAGCATAGGTATTTGGTCCCATGGCATCCAGTTTTTGCTGGAAGGCTTCCAGAGTTGGGGAACCAGCATTACGGGCAACTTTCAGGACTGCTTCATTTAAGGCTTTTTCATCTGGACGAATGTTATAGCGTTTTACTTGCTCAAGCTGTGCTTGGCGAATAATGAGTTGTTCTAGGGCTTGCTGTTCAAGATATTGTTGTGGTGGAACTGTCTTTTTCTGTTTTTGCAGCTGATGTGAAATTTCGGCTACGCCTTGAGCCAGGTCACTACGCAGAATAACACTATTGTCGACTACAGCTACAACTTCATCTTTAGGTTGGGCAACAGCAAATGTCGTCATCGCTGAAGAAAGGCATAGCGCAAGAGCGGTTGCTTTAAAAATTTGTTTTAACTGTTTTGTCTTCATTAACGTTCTGTCCAAATTTGATTGATATTGTTAAAACCTAGAATACGATTTTCTAGTAATGAGGCGAGTTTACTGCTTAACCCACCTAAGCCTTTCAGGCTGACTTCGGCCAAAATAGCTCGTTTAGGCTTGACGTTTGAATCATTAACATCATCTAAGTCATTGTAATATGAGCGGCCATAAACAGATACTCCCCAGCAGCATGACTCATAGTTTACGCCAAGTAAATATTCACGTGCGACACTATTGTTGAGATCAAACTGGGCGTGTCCAACCAGACGCCAGTTGTTGGCAATCGGCTGGATAAATGAGCCAACAATCTGATCATAGCGTTCCTGACGGTCTGGAATATTTTTGCGGTAGAAATAGCCTAAGTTGTACAGGTTGCCTTGATCACCCGTGTAATAGACCTGCAAATCGCGTTCAGCATTATCACCATTTGACATCCAGCTTGAGTTCAGATTTATATACACATTATTGGAGAGCTGACTGGTGAGCTGGATCACTGGTCCGGTATGACTTTCACGATCAAATTCATCTGCATCGCTTTCCAGTGTTACCCGGCGGTCTTCAAAAAAGAAACTCTGTCCGATACTGGCACGTAAACGCTCCAGACCTTCTTCATTGAATAGGCTATAGCTGAGGCCGAGGGAGGCAAAATTATTGTCTTCCAAACGGTCATTACCATAAAAACGGCGTGCACTAAATAACTGGTCGTAATTGATCGAAGCTACTACGGAATCAAAGTTAGGTTGATTCTGCTGGTTTTCATATGGCGAATAGGCATAGAAGAGGCGAGGTGTCAGGGTTTGTAGATAAGTTCCTTCTTTCTCAAAGATCAAGCCGGTATCCAGAGTGAACTGTGGAACTACAATTGAGCTGTTTTCACTGGATGCACTACGGTTTTGGGTTTTTTCATCATAGAAGGTATTGATGTTACGTAATGATGCTTTAGGGATGAAAAAAGACCAAGGGGTAAAATGGTTGTAACTTACAGAAAAGTCGTTATAAATCCGCGTACCACTTGGTTGATATACCTTTTCATCATTTGAACCCGTATCAACAAAATTTTTCAGGTCTTTTTGGAAATAAGCTGTGTCATTTTTAAATTCATACTGTAACCCTAATGGATTGCCAGTTTTATAATGCACTAAAAGCTGAGGTAAACGTGCATAAGGACGATCTTCATCCGGAACAGATGGGTCAAGGGTCTGGAAATCTTCAACTTTAAATTGTGCTTTTAGGCCGGGAATACCATTTCTATAATTGACTTCCCAGGCACGGCGCAGGTTTAAATCACTTTTTGAGTTCGGGTTGTTATCTAGATCGGCAAAGAAATCTTTATCTGATGCGTAATTATATTCCAGATTGGTGGAAAACTGCTCGTTGATTTGCCAGGCATGCAAAAAGTGTAAGTCTTTGCGGTCTCTATTGTCATAGCTTCTATCTGAAGGTAAATAGCCACCCCAGATCCGTCCTAATCCATAATCTTCAGTCAGATAGCGGAACTCGCCCTCCAGCATTAAACCACGGTCTCCAATATAGCGCGGCGTGATTGTCGCATCATATTGTGGTGCTAAATTCAGATAAACAGGAACACCAAGTTCAAATCCACCATCATTGGTAAAGCCAAAAATCGGTGTCAAAATACCGGTGGTTCGGCGATCATCAATCGGGAAATTAAAATAAGGAACTGCTAATACTGGAACATTTTTAACATAAAGCTTGGTGTTTTTGGTCTCACCACGTCCGGTTTCCTGATTAAGCTTGATCTTTTCTGCCTGAATTTTCCAGGTAGGTTTCTGATCAGGCGGGCAGGTGGAGTAAGTGGCATTTTCCAACTCAAGAGTATTGTCAGAGGTCTTGGCAATTTTTTCAGCACGACCGTGAGCATGCTGCTGTTCTGCAATGTAGAAACTGTTATATAAATCACCCTGCTGGGTTTTTAAATTATAATTTATATCGTCACTTTGCGAGATTAGTCCACCTTGTGCGAGTTGCACATTACCTTCTGCCTTGGCATAGGTCTGGCTCTGATCGATGGTGACTCGCTCCGCACGGATTTGACGGCCCTGCTGGTCAATTACCACATTTCCTTGCAGGAAAGAATCACCCGTCGGATCATAATATCCATAATCGGCGCTAATGGTTGAGGTAGCCTGATCTGGCGCAACGGTTTCTGCATCGGGGGCAATCGGAGTGACCCAGGCACCTTTACAGTAGGCAGAGCTTAAATATTTTCCCTGACGTTGCTGTGCTTCAGCAGAGGATTTATCGACATAATATTGCGAGAAGAAGGCTTCGCCTGGATAGGTCTCATTAATGCGCTGTTTAAGCTGTTCTGCATTTACATCGGACGAGACATTTGATGCAGCAAAGCTGGAGGCTGAGCTGCCACATAAAAGGGTTAAGATCGCAGTCGCTAGAGGATTTATTTTAAAGTGATGCTTCATTTGTCTCATTAACCAATCATGCTTTTATCGCAATTAATTATTGTCGCATCATAGAGAAAAAGTTGATAAGTAGCTACACTTAGCACTTTAAAAACTCAGCCTGTATTAGAATTAATTGCAAATGAATACACAACGCGAACAATTGATACAATCTTGGATTGCCTCTGTACTCGGTTCAGATCAATTTGAAACTCATTTTTTAGCAGGTGATGCCAGCTTTCGTCGTTATGCACGAATCAAGCTGAATAATAAAACATTTATGTTGATGGATGCACCACCAGAAAAAGAAGATTGTGTGCCTTTTGTGACGATTGATGAATTTTTTGATGCGCATGGCGTGCGTGTTCCGCATATCGTCGCAAAAGATTTGAAGAATGGTTTTTTACTGCTCGAAGACTTTGGTGATGTCCTGCTGTCTAATCTGCTGAATGATGAGACTGTAGATGCCTATTATGAGCAAAGCTTTAAACAGCTGATTCAGCTGCAATCCATTCCGGGAGAAGGGCAATTCCCCGCCTATTCTTATGAAAAGCTGATCTCGGAAATGGAGTTGCTGACCGACTGGATGCTGCCGGCTTTAAAGGTACAGCCCACAGAGGCAGAATCAGCCTTGATCAAGCGTACCTTTGCAATTCTGGCCAATGCCGCTTTGGCACAACCTCAGGTCATTGTGCATCGTGATTTTCATAGCCGGAATTTGATGAAAATTGAAAATGAAACTGAACTCGGTGTGATTGATTTTCAGGATGCCGTGATTGGTGCGGATACTTATGACCTGATTTCGATTACCCGTGATGCCTATGTGCAGTGGAATGCCGACCGTGTGTATCGCTGGTTCAAAAATTTCTATGAGTTATTGCCAGCATCTGCTAAAGAAGAGCGTGACTTTGAACAGTTTAAAAAAGATGCCGACATGATGGCGATTCAGCGTCATATCAAGATTTTAGGTATTTTTGTGCGTCTGTTTGAACGTGATGGCAAGTCAGGTTATCTCAAGGATTTACCACGTGTAATGTGGTATCTGCTCGAAGAATCAAAAGCTTATACTGAACTTCAGCCATTCATGCAGTTTATCCGTGACCGAGTGATGCCGGCCTTTGAAGCCAAATATGGCTCATATGAGGTGGCTGCCTAAATGAAAGCGATGATTTTGGCCGCAGGTCTTGGCAATCGTATGCGCCCGTTAACTTTGCATACCCCGAAACCCTTGCTTGAAGTCGGTGGCAAACCACTTATCGTCTGGCATCTAGAAAAACTGGCTGCAATCGGTGTCACTGAAATTGTGATCAATACGGCCTGGCTGGGTGAGAAACTTGCAGAAGCTTTGGGTGATGGTTCGCAATTTGGCGTGCACATCCTTTGGTCACATGAAGGTGAAGGCCTGGAAACAGCAGGCGGAATTATCAATGCCTTGCCGTTACTCGGTGATGAACCTTTTATTTTATTAAATGGTGATGTCTGGACCAGTATGGATTTTGCACCTTTACTGGGTATTGAACTGGAAGATAATCTGGCACATCTGGTTCTGGTCGAGAATCCACAACAACATCCTGAAGGTGATTTTACGCTTGCAGATGGGAAAGCCTATACTTTTGATCAGAAAGTCGATGGTGAAAATCTGACGTTTAGCGGTATATCCGTACTTGATCCGAAAATGTTTGCAGGCCTGGGAGCTGGAAAGCGTCCTCTGGCGCCTTTATTAAAGGCTGCGATGTTGAATAATGAAGTTGCTGCCTCAAAATTGACAGGTATTTGGGTTGATGTAGGAACCCCCGAGCGTTTGACAGCACTGGATTTGGCAATCCGTGAAGGGAAGTCTGCTTAAGTGAATATTCACTAAGCACTGCCTACTGTGCCAATATAGAGAAAACGGTATACTTCCACCTAACTTTTTCGAGCGTAGATTGTTTATGCATATGTTTTTTCAAGAACTAAAGCAGGGTAGCCAGGCTTTGGGTTTAGAGCTATCTGACGAGGCTTTAAATTTATTACTCAAGTATCAGGATGCTTTGGTGCTGTGGAACAAAGCATATAATCTGACCGCAATCCGTGATCCTAAGGAAATGCTGGTCAAGCATCTGCTCGACAGTCTGAGCATTCTGAAAGATTTACCAGCAGGCCGTTTGCTCGATATCGGTACGGGTGGTGGTATGCCGGGCATGATCATTGCTTTATGTCAGCCTGAACGCGAATGTGTATTGCTGGATTCGAATGGTAAAAAAATTCGTTTCCTGAAGCAGTTTATTGCTGACCTGAAATTAAAAAATGTCATTGCAGTACAAACCCGTGTAGAAAATGAAGACAGTATTAACGAGCTGGGCCAGTTTGATGTGATTACCAGTCGAGCATTCGCTTCATTGACCGATTTTGTCAATGCAGCTAAACCTTATATGCATGAGCAAACTATTATTGCTTCCATGAAAGGTTTAATCCCTGCAGATGAAGTGGCTGCATTAAAAGATGAATTTAGCTGTCAGATTATTGAACTGAAAGTTCCGCGCCTGGACGAACAACGTCATTTACTTCTATTAAAACGTATTTAAAATTTTTGGAAAATCGGGGTCAACATGGCACAAATTATTGCGATTGCTAACCAGAAGGGTGGTGTCGGTAAAACCACAACCGCAGTAAATTTGGCGGCATCTTTAGCTGTGTTAAAAAAACGCGTTCTGCTGGTGGATATGGATTCTCAGGGCAACGCAACCATGGGGTCGGGAATTCAGAAAAATGACCTGCTGTATTCGGTCACGGATGTCTTGCTGGGTGAAGTGCCGATTGAAACGGCGATCTCTAAGGCGGAAGTTGGCTACAAGGTTCTGGGGGCCAACCGGGATCTGGCTGGGGTGGAGCTGGCAATTGCAGAACAGGAAGGGCGCGAGTTCATTTTGCGTGAAGCCCTGCAGGAAATTGAATCTGTATATGATTATATTATTGTTGACTGTGCGCCAAGTTTAAGCCTGATTACGGTGAATGCTTTGGCTGCCGTGGATGGTGTGATCATTCCAATGCAATGTGAATACTATGCCCTGGAAGGTCTGGCAGATCTGACCCAGACCATCGACCGGATTCAGCAAGCACTTAATCCGGAGCTGCAGATTGTTGGGGTATTACGCACCATGTACGATGCACGCAATGCCTTAACCCGTGATGTATCTGAAGAACTGGAACAATATTTTGGTAAAAAACTGTATGAAACCGTGATTCCACGAAATATACGTCTGGCTGAAGCGCCGGCGCACGGTTTGCCAGTGATTTATTTTGAAAAAAGCTCAAAGGGTGCAGTTGCCTACTTAAATCTGGCAGCTGAAGTATTAAAGAAAAGCAAAGTGAAAAAAGGAAGTAAAGCATGACCGTCAAGAAACGTGGACTCGCCAAAGGTCGTGGCTTGGATGCCTTGCTGGGATCAATTCAAAAAGAAAAATTACAACTCGAAGCCCAAGGCATTGATCATGGTCAGCTGAAACAGATCGATGTAAACTTGCTCAAGCGCGGTGAATACCAGCCACGCCGTTATATTAACGAGCAGGATTTGCAGGAACTGGCGGCATCGATTGAGAAGCATGGCATCATGCAGCCAATCGTGATCCGACCGGTTGATGATGAGCGCTATCCGTATGAAATTATTGCAGGTGAGCGTCGCTGGCGTGCGGCACAGTTAGCGGGTTTAACTGAAATTCCTGCGATTGTACGGGATCTGAATGATCAGGTTGCCATTGCACTGGCGCTGATTGAAAACATCCAGCGTCAAGATCTGAATCCGATTGATCAGGCGCTGGCCTTACAGCGCTTCCATGAAGAATTTGGCCTAAGCCATCAGGAAATTGCCGATACAGTGGGTAAAGCCCGCACAACAGTGAGCAACCTGCTTCGTTTGCTCAGCCTGGCTGAAGAAGTAAAAGACTTTATGCAGCAGGGTTTGCTGGATATGGGACATGCACGTGCGATCTTAACCTTAAAAGCTAAAGATCAGCTTAAAGTAGCGGATATTGTGATTGAAAAAAGTCTGTCTGTGCGCCAAACCGAGCAGTTAGTCCGCGATTTCAATACACCTAAACAAGAAAAAGTAAAAGAAGCAGTAGCACCAGATATTCAACAATTGACTCAGCGCCTTTCGGAGCGTTTCAGTGCAGATGTTAAAATTGACTATAACAAGCAAGGCAAAGGAAAACTGGTTATTAGCTATCACTCTTTAGAAGAACTTGATGGCATTCTGTCTATTTTAGAAGATGAATAAATTTATCTATTTTTTATTGGGGAATAAATTAGATGTGGGAATTGGTTAAAGCAGGTGGCTGGCTCATGCTGCCACTGGTCTTGTGTTCTATCTTTATGCTGGCGATTTCGATCGAACGCCTGATTCGCCTGAAAAAGAACGCAGTACTTCCGTTGACTCTGTTAATGGGTTCGTCGCAAAATGCTGCACAAGTCATGCAAAAAATGAATCAAAGTGCGGCCTTAAAGCGTAGTACTTTGGGTCGGGTATTTACCGCAGGTTATGCGACTAAACAGCAGGGTGAGCAGTATGCTCGCGCGCAGATGGAAGTAGTGGCTTCACAGGAAATCGGGTATCTGGAAAAAAATATTAATTTTCTGGGTACGCTGAGTGCAGTTGCACCCTTACTCGGTTTGTTGGGGACTGTACTTGGGATTATTGAATCTTTCCTGATGATCGATGTGGGAACTGGAAGTGATCCGGTCTTGATGATGCCCGGTATTTCCAAGGCTTTAATTACCACAGCAGCCGGTATGCTGATTGCAATTCCTGCACTGTTTGCGCACCGTTATTTTCAGCGTCTTGTTCAGGAATATGTGGCTGAACTTGAGCAGCAAGCGACTTTGTTTCATGCGGATCTTTTTTATCGCAATCATGCAGACATAGACCAAGATATGCAAAAAGCCAGCTAGGAGGCGGATGATGAAATTCAAACGCAACCAGGTGGAAGATGTACATATTAATCTGACACCAATGATTGATTGTCTGCTGTTTATTCTGGTCTTTTTGCTTTTGTCGACGACTTTTAGTCAAATGAGCCGAATGAATCTGACCTTGCCTGATGCGCAAGGGGTACCGCCTAAAAGCTATGATCAGAAAGTTGAAGTGATTGTGGATGCTAATGGTCATTATGCAGTCAACGGTCAATCCTTGGTCAGCAAGGAAGTTGCGGATTTAAGTACTGCAATTAAACAGATTTCAAATGAACGCCGTGATTTAATGTTTGTCATCGCAGCTGACGCAAAAGCCAGTCATCAGGACGTGATTCGTGTCATGGATGTGGCCGGGCAGCTCGGCTTTGTGAATATCAATATCAGTACCAAAGTACCTACCCGAGGTTATTAGTGAAGCACGATTTTAAGGTCTATCTTCGCCTTTTAAGTTATTTAAAACCATTTTGGGGCATCGCATTACTTGTCCTGGTAGGTTTTTCTATTAATGCGGCCACAGAAGTTTCTGTCGCCAAATTGCTGGAATATATTATTGAGGCGATTCAAAATAAAGACCAGAGTTTCACTTCACTTTTCCCATTTTTGGTGGTCATACTCATGTTCTTCCGGGGCTTGGGTCTGTTCATGGGGGGGTATTTTACTGCGGTGATTTCCCGGAATCTGGTGTTCAATATCCGTCAGGAAGTTTTTGCAAAATTGCTGCGTTTACCGTCCCAGTATTATCTGGACAATACCAGCGGGCATATTACTGCCAAAATCATGTATAACGTGGAGCAGCTAACCGCCGCTTCAACTGAAGCCCTAAGAACCTTGTTGCAACAAGGTTTGATCACTCTGGCATTATTAGGCTACCTGTTGTATACCAACTGGCGTCTGACCATGTGTATCCTGATTTTTGCACCCGTCATCGGTTTTATTATCAGTAAAGCTGCAAGACGGATGCGTAAATTATCGCAGCAAGTACAAGACACCATGGGTGATGTGAACCATGTGGTGCAGGAAACGGTGAATGCCAACCTGATCGTCAAGGGCTTTGGTGGACAAAACTACGAGCAGGAACGCTTTAAACAGAACTCGCTGGAAAACTTGCGTCGTGGCTTGAAAATGGTTGCTGTACAACAGTTGAATAGTCCTGTGGTTCAGCTGATCATGTCGATTTCACTGAGTATTGTGATGTTTATTGCCTTGCGTCCGCAAATTCTGGGTGATACCTCTGCGGGTGAATTTGTCGCTTATATTACTGCGGCGGGTATGCTGGCAAGACCAATCAAAGCCTTGACGGATATCAATGAAAAAATTCAACGTGGTATGGCCGCAGCGCATTCAGTATTTGAATTGCTGGATATGCCTGAAGAAAAAAATACCGGGACGTTGACTGATAGCTTAAAAGGCGACATTGAATTTAAAGATGTCAACCTGATTTATGATGATGGTCATCATGCCATTCATGATTTTAATTTAAAGGTGAAGGCCGGTGAAACAGTGGCGCTGGTTGGTCGTTCTGGGGCCGGTAAAAGCTCGCTGGTGAATCTGCTGGTGCGTTATCAGGATGCAACTTCGGGGCAAATCCTGCTGGATCAGAAACCGATTGAAAATTTTGAACTTACCGCGTTGCGTACCCAGATTGCCATGGTGAACCAGCAAGTCGTACTGTTTAACCGAACCGTGCGGGAAAATATTGCTTATGGTCAGCTTGAAGGTGCTTCCGATGAAGATATTATCGCGGCAGCAAAGGCAGCCTATGCGCATGATTTTATTATGGCATTGCCGCAAGGTTATGATACTCAGTTAGGTGCCCAGGGTTTAAACCTGTCTGGTGGCCAGCGTCAGCGCATCGCCATCGCACGCGCAATTTTAAAAAATGCCTCTATCCTGATTCTGGATGAAGCGACCAGTGCGCTGGATAACGAGTCGGAATACTTTATTCAGCGTGCCTTTGATAAAGCCATGCAGGACCGTACCACCATCGTAATTGCACATCGTCTATCGACGATTGAAAATGCTGATCGTATTGTAGTTATGGATCAGGGCCGTATTGTTGAGCAGGGCAGTCATGCCGAACTGATTGCGCTACATGGTGCTTATTATCAGTTGCATCAGCGTAACTTTGAGGAACAGTAACTTATGGCACTGGCACAAATCATTCAGGATGCTTGGAATGCACAGGCAAAGTGGCTGGTGGTGCTGCGTCCTTTGTCATGGTTATATCGCCTGGGTTTTGTCGGCAATCACTGGCTTTATCAAAAAGGCATTAAAAAAAGTTATAGCGCGCCGATTCCCGTTATGGTGATTGGTAACATCACAGTCGGTGGTAGCGGTAAAACACCTTTGCTGATTCATCTGGTGGATTATTTAACCGTGAAAAATGTTCGGGTAGGCGTGATCAGTCGAGGCTATGGCGGCCAAGGTCCATTTCCTGCCTATGTCGACTTTAATACCCTGCCGGAGATTGTCGGAGATGAGCCCGCCTTGATTGTACAGGCAACAGGCGTGCCGATGGCAGTTGGTCCCAACCGGCAGAAAAGTATTGAACTGTTATTGCAGAAACATGAGCTGGATCTGATTATCTGTGATGATGGCCTGCAGCACTGGGCCTTGAACCGCCAGATTGAGTGGATTGTGCTGGATAATAATCGCGGTCTGGGTAATCAGAAACTGCTTCCAGAAGGTTATCTACGTGAACCAGTGACCCGTTTGAAAACGGGAACCGTAATTGAGCATGCAGCCCATCCAGGTTCTGAACTGAATATGCATCTGGCTGCATCACAGCCTTATTTGCTCAATCAGGACAGCACTAAAATCTTTAACCCTCAAGCGGCTTTTTATGCGGTGGTCGGCATTGGCTTTCCACAGCGGTTTTATCAGACCTTGCAAAATTTAGGCATAGAACAATTTCAGTGTCATGAGTTTCCAGACCATCATGACTATGATATTGAGGATTTACAGTTTGATGATAGTAATCCGATCATTACGACTGAAAAGGACGCAGTAAAAATTATGGCGCTACTTAAACAATATCCAGATTTTAAACAGGATATCTGGGTGGTGCCAGTCGATGCAGTCCTATCGCCAGCCTGCTATACAGTCTTGCAGCAACAGTTACAACAATACGGTATTCAAATTTCTTAAGGCTCATTCATTATGAAACACATTGTTATTCCTGCACGTTTCGCCAGTTCACGTCTGCCGGGTAAACCGTTGCTGGAAATTCATGGTCGTCCCATGATTCTGCGGGTAGTGGATCAAGCCAAAAAAGTGCAAGGTTTTGACGATCTGTGTGTGGCAACTGATGATGAACGTATTGCCGCTGTTTGCCTTACTGAAGGCATTGATGTGGTGATTACCTCAGCGGATCATCCTTCCGGCACAGACCGCTTGAGTGAAGTGGCTCGAATTAAAGGCTGGGCCAGTGATGACATTATTGTCAATGTACAGGGGGATGAACCTTTACTGCCGGCGCAACTGGTAAAACAGGTGGCTCAACTTCTAGAAGATCAGCCTGAATCTTCCATGTCGACGCTATGTGAGCCGATCCATCAATTGGATGAATTCAAGCGTGACAGCATTGTGAAAGTCGTCATGTCAAAACACCAGCAGGCACTGTATTTTAGCCGTGCCACCATTCCTTATGACCGTGATGGCGCGAAACTGGCTGAACCAAAACTGCATGATCAAGCCTATCGTCATTTAGGCCTGTATGCCTATCGGGTCAAACTGTTGCAAGAATATGTGACCTGGGAAATGGGTGTGCTGGAGAAACTGGAATCTCTAGAACAGTTACGGGTTCTGGAAAATGGACACCGTATTGCTATTGCGGTGGCTGAAGCCAATTTGCCGCCAGGGGTGGATACCCAGGAAGATCTGGATCGCCTGAATCAGATGGATCTTTCCCATTTTGCCTAAGAAGAGTCAAATACATGCCTTTTGATGTCAATGCACATATCTATCCATGGCAGCAACAGGTTTGGGAAACCCTGACCGGGCGCTTTCCCAAGCTTGGGCATGGTTTATTGTTTTATGGAAAAAAAGGCTGTGGCAAAGAAGCGTTTACCCAACAGTTTCTGGCTTGGGTGTTATGCCTGAATCGTCAGCCTGTGGGGTCATGTGGTGAATGCAGTAGCTGTCAATGGTTAAAGGCAGACACCCATCCCAACTATGTGCATATCAGTACCGATGACGACAATAAAAAACAGAATGCCAAAATCAAGATTGAGAAGATTCGTGATTTATTGCCTTTTGTGCAACAGACTGTAGATGGCTGGCGCGTGATTGTGATTGAACCGGCAGAAGCCTTGAATATTGCCTCTGCCAATGCCTTGCTCAAAACACTGGAAGAACCCGGTGATAATACAGTTATTATTTTACTGGCGAATCATTATTTAAAATTGCCTGCGACCATCCGCAGTCGTTTGCAGCATTTTGCTTTGGACCGGATTTCCGCAGAACAATTTAGCGATTATGTCCAGAATCAGCTCCCGGATGCAGGTGCTAGCCAGCAACAGTTATTGATGAACCTGTCTAATCAGATGCCATTACAGGCATTAGAGGTTGCACAAAGTGCTTGGCTGCCACTGCGTCAGGACTTTCTGCAAGACTGGCAAAAACTGGTCATGCAAAAAAATATGCCACTGGCAATTGCGACCAAATGGAATAAAAACCTGAATTTTAGTGACTTTGCTCAAATGTTTGAATACTTGTTGTCCGATTTAATTTGTGTCAAGCTAAATCAGACGGTGAAAAACATTGACCTTGAATTCAATGTACTTGCCGAACAATATTCATTAGAAGCACTTTTTAAAATTTATGAGGATTTTCAGCAAGCCAAGCAATACCTTGAACAGAATGTCCAGAGCAATCTGGTCATTGATGAATTGTTTATCAAGCTGATGAATCTTTAATTAAGGGGAAATCACATGCAACCACGTATGGGCGGTATTATTCAGGCTACTATTCCTGACATCGAAACATTGTTTGCCAGCTATATGCCTTATGTTGTGGGTGGTGGGCTTTTTATTCCTTCCAAGCAGCCGGTCAAACTGGGCGAAGAAGTTTTTGTATTGACAACTTTGCCTGACCAGACCCAGAAAATTCCTTTAACTGGTAAAGTCATCTGGGTCTCGCAAAAGCAGAATGGCATCAAGCCCCAAGGCTTTGGCATCCAGTTAAGCGGTGAAAAAGGCGTTTATTTCAAAAATGAAGCAGATCGTCTGGTTGCAGGTCTTAAATCTGAAGGACGTAAAAGTTACACTATGTAGTTAATTTACCCTTGGTAGGAACGCATCGTGTTTGTAGATACTCATTGTCATTTAACCCTGCTTGATTTGACACCATATCATGGTGATCTGGATCAGGCATTGGCTCAGGCTCGTGAAGCCGGTGTTTCCAAATTCATGAGTATCTCGGTCGATCTGGATGATCATATCGAGCTGGCCAAAATTGCCGCGCGTCATGCAGATGTCGGTTATACCGTTGGCGTACATCCTTGCGAAGATGCTGCCACGATGTCGCGTGCCACGACTGAATATCTGGTCGAGCTGGCACAACCGGAAAAAGTCTGGGCGCTCGGTGAAACCGGTCTGGACTATTATCACAGTACCGATTTTATTGCAGAACAGAAAGCCTGCTTTGCCCGGCATATCCATGCATCACAAATCACCAAAAAGCCTGTAGTTGTTCATACCCGTTCCGCTAAGCATGATACTGTCGATATTATCCGGGCGGAAAAATCGACACACGGGATTTTGCATTGTTTTACCGAAGACTGGGAAACTGCAAAAGCAGTATTGGACTGCGGTTATTATGTGTCATTTTCCGGAATTATTTCCTTTAAGAATGCGCAAGATTTGCGTGATGTCGCCAAGCAGGTTCCGCTGGATCGTGTGCTGATTGAAACTGATAGTCCTTATCTTGCGCCAATGCCGTATCGTGGTAAATCTAATGAGCCTAAATACGTTCCTTATGTAGCCAAAGCGCTTTGCGATGTATATGATAAGTCAATAGAAGAAATGGCTTATATCACAAAGCAGAACTTTGAAAATCTTCTGAATTTAAAGTAAATAAAGTTATATAAAGTACAAGAGAGTTTATAGGGTGAAGATGGATCGTCAGGCTCAGTTTCGAGCAAGAGAAACCTTGATTTTTCAAGTTGCAGAACAGCTCCTGCTGGAAAATGGTGAAGCGGGAATGACGCTAGATGCGCTTGCTGCCGAGCTTGATCTGGCCAAAGGGACACTTTATAAACATTTCCAGAGTAAAGATGAGCTATACATGCTGCTGATTATCCGTAATGAGCGCATGTTGCTGGAAATGATTCAGGATAGCGATAAAGCTTTTCCTGAACATCTGGCCTTCTTTATGCTGCATCATTTGCATCATCCTGAGCGTACCGTGCTGTTTCACCAGATTGAAGAACGCCTGTCAACAACTGGCGTTGGAATTCAGCACCTGTTTAGCGAACTTTATCAGGTACGTAAACAGCGCTTACGTCTGATTATCCGTATGACAGAAACTTATCTGGCATCCATCAACAGCCATATGTCAGTACGCGATTATCTGGCTTCGATCTGGTCGCTGACCCATGGTGCTGCAGCAATTCTCAATTCCAGTTTCTATCAGCGTTATCTGGGTTCACGAGATACCTTGCGTGTGGCCTATATTGATCAGGCACTGGCTTTGCCCAAGCAGGTACATCCTGCCGAGCAGTTTGCCTAAGGTCGTCCTATGATCAGATCACCTCACAGCGCAGTTCGTGGCTTTACCTTAATCGAATTGATGGTGGTGATTGTGATCATGGGTATCATGGCGTCTTTGGTGCTGTTAAATACCAGTGGTGTCGATCAGCGTAAGGCCATGCAGGCGCGTGAAATTTTATTAATGGACTTGCAGCGGGTATTACGAGAAGCCAATGACCAGTCCAGGATACTCGCGCTTGATGTTCAGACTGCGACAGATGTCACGCCATTTCGTTATGCAATTATAGAGTATCGCTCAACAGTGCAGAGTGGTCAGAACCTGCAAAATGAGAAATGGCAAAGTTATGCAGATTTTAAATTGCGCAGTTTGCCTGATCATGTTTCCTTCCAGATTCAGAGCTTGGAGCAGCAGCGTTTTGCCAATGCAAAAAACCGTGATCTGACTCAGGCAAATTCTCCTCAGTTAATCTGGCTTGGCAATGGTGAGGTTAAACCGGTACGGATTCAGTTCTTTTTCGAAGAGCGTGAAATAGGAGCTGCCATTGAAGTTGACCATCTGGGTAAAATCAATGAAATCTAGATATTTCAAGCAGAATGCTGGCTCGGATGTTATCAAGTCGTTTAAGCCCAGTGTTTATGGATTTGATCATGTGTACTGCGAGCATAGGACTTCGTCTTGCACTCGGACGAAACGTTGTTTCGTTTATCCTCGCTCAGGTTTTACCTTACTGGAAGTCATGGTGGCCCTGGCAATTTTTGCGACAGCAGCCATGACCTTGACCAAAGTCGCAATGCAATATACCCAGTCGACCTCAAATGCTATTTTGCGGACTAAGGCGCAGTTTATTGCTTTAAATGAAGTGGCAAAAATGGAAATTAATCAGGAATGGATGGAAGGGACGGCTTCTAAACAGCTGACCCAGCAAGGTGAAACCTGGAAAATCGATAAACGCAGTGAACCGACAGTAAGTCCCAACGTACAACGAATTGAGTTGCAGGTCAGTCTGATCAACCCGGACAATGGTCAGGTAGAATCTGGTATCAGCAGCCTGACGTTCTTTAATCATCGCATGAACAATACTCCATGAAACCTAAAGGATTTACCCTGGTTGAATTATTGGTCGCAATTGCGATCTTTGCAGTATTGTCTGCTTTAGGTTGGAAAGTTTTTGATTATATTGTCAAAACCAAAGATCAGAATGTGATTCATGAACAGCGTTTAGGGCAGTTACAGGAAACATATCAGCAAATTCTACGAGATACCGTACAGGCAGTGCCCTTAACGGCCAACATTAATGGAGATATACAGCCGGCTCTGGTGTTGCAGAACGGACGCTTTAATTTCAGTAAAACCGGGGTAACTGATCCTTTGCAAGAAGGAATTTCTCCCGATGAGCGCATTGAATATCAATACCGGCCTGATGAGCAGAAACTTTATCGCCTGAAATACCGGAACCTGAATCAAACCGGCCAAGACCAGCCGGAATCTAGTGTTTTATTGTCGGAAGTTGAACAATTTCAGATTGTGGTGCTTAATCCGAATGAACTCACGCAATGGCCGGATGCCTCTGTGGATCTGAACCAGTTAGAGCAGAAGCAACGTTTGCCCAAAGGGATTAAAATCAATTTAACCGTAAATGCTATTAGCTATGAATGGATATTTAGTTTGTTAAACACAGATTTTTTGCTTGATGCTCAGAATACAGGCCAACCAGGCTAAGAATAATAAGAAATGAAAATGAAAAAAGCGATCATGATCAAACAGCAACAAGGCATTGCACTGATTACCATTTTAGTGATGGTGGCATTGGCGACTATTCTCGCTGCCACAATTGCAAAGCGTCAGGCTGCCACAGCAGAAAGTACTGCTTATCTGATGCGCCAAAATCAGTCTCTTATATATGCCAAAAGTGCTGAGGCCTTTTTTTCAGAACTCTTGGTCGATGATGCCGAAAATGCCGCTGAGGTTGATCATTTACAGGAAACCTGGGCGCAGCCCATGCCGGCTTTTCCGGTAGAAGACGGGTATGTCTCAGGAATAATACAGGATGAATCGGGCAAGTTTAATTTAAATAGCCTGGTCACTGCTGAAGGTACGGTGAATGAAAATGCCAAGGTATGGTTTGAGCTGATCTTAAAGCGCGCCGGTTTACCCGCACAGCTGAGTGAAGCAGTCATTGACTGGCAGGATGAAAATGAGATTCCCAGCGGTTCGATGGGTGCTGAATCTAATTATTATCAAGGCTTGCCCAATGCGGCTTTGCCCCCAAACGCAAAGTTTCATAGTGTGGAAGAATTAAAACTGATTCGCGGCTTTGAAGAAAATAAATATAAACTGATTGAATCTTATCTCAGTGCCGCACCCATGCAGGACAGTACAGTCAATATCAATACAGCCTCGGCTTTTCTTCTGGCCAGTATGGATGAAAAGCTTGATGTGAATGCAGTGCAGCAGTTACTGGATCAGCGTCAGGCCAATTTGGAGCATTTTTCCAATGTTTCTGAGTTATGGGCGCTTGAGCCTTTTGCTCAGGTCGAGGCAGCTAAGCGAAATGTGTTGAACAGTCTGCTTGGAGTGCAATCCAATTATTTTAAAGCCCAAATTGAAGTGGTTTTAAGTGAGCGCAAGCGTCAGTTTAGCAGTGAGCTGGTGCGTCGGGATAAACAGGTTTATGTCGCTTACCGCAGCATGGCGCCCTTTTAAGTATAGTTTATAAATTATACAAATCGAATGGATCTGAATATGGCTTGATGCCTTTTCCCTATCATGCTAAACAGCAAAATTAATCCTCAAAGCTCTACTTTTGCTTTATAATCATAATTAATTCACCTATTTTTTGACGACATTACGGCATATGTTAATTCGTAAGTTATTTAAGTTTGAGAATGCTCATATTGTGCGTAACTGCACGTCAGATCGCTGTAAGCGTTCGATCCATGGCCATAGCTATAAAGTCGAGTTATTGCTGAAAGCCTCGAAGCTGGATCATGGCCAGATGGTTTATGATTTTGGTCTGCTCAAAGGGGTGATTAAGGATTTCTTTGATTCATTTGACCATGCAATCTGCTTCTGGCAAAAAGATGATCCTGAATATATTCAGGCTTGCAAGAATTTTAGTGCGCGTTGGGTTTCTTTGCCGGTTTCGCCATCTGCAGAACAGTTTTCTCGCATTTTCTTCTTTCTGGCACAGCAGGTGCTGGTATCGACGGTGACGCAAAATGGCGAGGGTGATGTTGAAGTCTATTCTGTGATTGTGCATGAAACCGACACAGGCTATGCACAGAGTTTTCTAGAAGATATTCAAAATGAACAGATGGGTGTTTTGAGTCTTGACCAGATCGAGTTCTCGGAGCAGGTGCAGGCTGAATGGGCAGATCCGGACATGTTTGCCAAGCTGAAACAGGGTGTGCCATTTCATAACCCTGCAGTAGATTTACAGGTACAGATCTAGAGTCTGCATGACTTTAAATCGATTGACATAGATTTAGGATTGAAGAATGTCTTTAAATGAACAGCAACTGGCCAAACTGAATAAAGTTCAGTTGGATGAAAGCTGGAAATACGGATTGAGTGATTTTTTACTCAGTCCGAAAATGGATGAATTAAAAGCATTTCTCCTTGAAGAAAAAAAAGCGGATAAAGTCATTTATCCACCGAATCACCTGATTTTTAATGCTTTGAATACTACGCCGCTAGATCGGGTCAAGGTCGTAATTATTGGTCAGGATCCTTATCATGGTCCAAATCAGGCACATGGCTTAAGCTTTTCAGTGCAAAAAGGGGTTGCATTGCCCCCATCTTTACGTAATATCTTTCACGAGTTGCACAATGATTTAGGCATAAAGATTCCTAAGCATGGTGACTTGACGCACTGGGCAGAACAGGGCGTACTTTTGCTGAATGCTGTACTGACAGTGGAAGCCGCTCAACCAACTTCACATCAGAAACGTGGCTGGGAAGATTTTACTGATCACGTCATTGATGTATTGAATGAACAGCGTGAACATATTGTATTTATTCTTTGGGGCGCATACGCACAGCGTAAAGGACAGCGCATTGACCAAAATAAACACCTGGTATTAAAAGCAGCGCATCCGTCGCCTTTGTCGGCTAACCGGGGTGGTTTTTTTGGTTGTAAAGTTTTTTCGAAAACAAATAATTATCTCAAACAACATGGCATTGAGCCTATAGATTGGCAGCTGGACGCATGACATATTCTCCTGTAACTAAACCTTACCATCCGGATCTGATTGTTGAAGAAGCGAACAATGGCTGGCGTATCGTTCGCTTGAATCGACCAAAATCTTTGCACGCTCTCGATGAATCGATTGCTTCCGCACTTCTGGAAGTATTTCAGGATTTTCATCATGATGACAGCGTCAAAGCCATCTGGCTGGACTCAACCACACCGAAAGCTTTCTGCGCAGGTGGGGATGTACGTAAGCTGCGTCAACTGGTTATTAATGATGAAGTGGCGGCTGCCAATAAGTTCTTTGAGCAGGAATACGCGCTCGATCTGTTATTGCATAATTATGCCAAACCCGTTTTAGTCTGGGGCGAGGGTTATGTAATGGGTGGTGGTTTGGGCCTGTTTATGGCGGCGCCTTTTCGTTTAGTGACACCGTATTCGCGTTTGGCGATGCCTGAAATTAATATCGGTTTATATCCAGATGTAGGCGCAACCCGCTTCCTGGCAGATCGTGGTGCGATTGGCTTGTTTAACGGATTAACTGGTTCGATCATGACCGCTGCGGGCGCTTATGGGATTGGCTGGGCCACCCATATTTGTGATGCACAGCGTGATTCAGTTTTGCATAAAGTCGTTAATATCGATTGGGGTCATTATCCTGCAGGTGACTTTCGCGCCATTGATGACACCCTGAACAGTATGCACCGTCCGGTAGGTCCAGGACCGCTGCAAAACTCCCTGGATGTCATTCATAGTGTTTGTCGTGGTATCAACTTTGAGCATGATTATGAGTCAATTATTGGCCTCAGTGACGCACGCAGTGACTGGTTACGTCAGGCCAGTGAAAACCTTAAAAAAGGTTCACCCACCACTGCAGCCTTGACCTGGCTATTATGGCAATGGGGTAAGCAGGTACATTCCTGGAAGGAAGTTTTTGAACTGGAAGTTCAGATATCAGACTGGAAAATTCGTCATCATGATTTTGTTGAGGGTGTACGAGCACGTCTGGTCGATAAAGATCTTTCTCCTGAATGGAAAAAGGGTACAGATATGAGCTTGAAAGGAATCTTATCTCAAAATCCTCCAGTTACGACTATTGAAAGCTGGAATGACATGCTCAAGCAGTATGGTGTGATTTAAGTCTCAATGTCCGAAACACAATTTACAGATGAATACTGGATGCAGCATGCTTACGAGCAGGCTGCACTTGCTGCTGCACAGGGTGAAATTCCCGTGGGTGCGATTATTGTCAGCCAGAATCAGATCATTGGCCAAGGGTTTAATGCGCCGATCACATTAAATGATCCGACTGCACATGCAGAAATTGTTGCACTGCGGGATGCTTGTCAAAACATTCAAAATTATCGGTTACCTGAAGATGCGGTACTGTATGTAACCCTCGAGCCATGCACCATGTGTGTCGGCGCACTGGTTCATTCACGGGTTTCACGGATAGTATTCGGGGCATTTGAATCGAAAGCAGGCTCACTGGTGAGCGCACGCCAACTGTTTGAAACTGGCTATTATAATCATGTGTTTCCTTTCAAGGCGGGTTGTATGCAGCAGCAATGCTCGGAACAGCTCAGTGTATTTTTTAAAGTGCGTCGTGAACAGAAACGGCAACTCAAGTTACAAGAAAAGTCATTAAATACGCAGAAATAATTCCAGCTTATCCGCTAGAATTTGCTCACTTTCAAATATCTGTAATTTTCAGGAATAATAATGAACAGTATTCAAGTAAAAAAAGAATTTCCGGCAGCAATTGATGATGTCTTTAATTTGATGTCCAAGCATGCCACCTATAATGTGGCTTTTGCACCGATGCAGGTTGAGCGAATCAAGGATTCTGCAGATGTTGAATATCCAGATGGGCTGGGTTCAGTGCGTGCAATGGGGGTGGGGCCAGTGAAGCCGCTGAAAGAACAAATTACTCTGTTCGAGCCGAATAGCCGCATCGAATACCAGATTATTAAAAATCCGCTGATCAAGCATCATTTGGGTATTATTGAATTTGAAGCGCTGACTGATGATAAAACACTAGTGACTTATACGATTGAATTGCAGGCACGAGCACCTTTTGTGAGTAAATTAATCCTTGCACAGTTACGGGCAGCGATTAAACTAGGCCTGACAAAACTCGCAAAATCTGTTTAAACAACAACGGGAAAGCAATGACAGTTCAAATTATTACCATTGATGGTCCAAGTGGGTCGGGCAAAGGTACGTTGGCAGCGAAACTGGCTGCGCATTATCAGTTTCATTTATTAGACTCTGGTGCTTTATACCGTCTTTTGGGTTTGTCATTGCATCATCATGATTTGCTGGACTCATTGGATACCAAATTGCCAGAATGCGTACAAATCGCAACAAATCTGGATATCCAGTTTGTGAATACAGACACCGGGGTGCAGGTGTGGCTGGATGGCGAAGATGTGTCCCAAACCATTCGTACTGAGCGGGTGGGGGAATTTGCTTCAAAAGTCGCAGCAATTCCTGAGCTTAGAACCGCCATGGTTTCACGTCAACATGCTTTTGCACAGGCGCCGGGCTTGGTGGCGGACGGGCGTGATATGGCAACCAGCATCTTTCCTAACGCCCAAGCCAAGATATATTTGACTGCCTCGGCTGAATCGCGCGCGCAAAGACGTGTAAAGCAGTTGCAGGGTATGGGGCTGGATGTTAAAATAAACGACATTTTAGCTAATATCATTGCACGCGATAAACGAGATATGGAACGCACTGTCGCTCCGCTCAAGCCTGCCGATGATGCTTACATTATCGACAGTTCAGATTTGAACATCGATGAAGTATTCCAGCTGATGACTACTTATGTAGATCAGCAGTTAGCAAATTAACCCAATTTTATCAGCAAACGCATAGCTTGATCAGTTTTATATGGACTATGTAGATGCTTAATTAAACCGGCCTTGTCTGATCCAAGACCGCTGACTTTATCGGAAATATCATGACCGAATCTTTTGCAGCCCTCTTTGAAGCAAGCGAATTAAACCTCAACGTTGAAAAGGGTGCAGTAATCCAGGGCGTTGTAGTAAGCATTGACTCTGATTGGGTAACTGTTGACACTGGCCTTAAATCTGAAGGCGTTGTTGACCGTGCTGAGTTCTTAAATGAACAACGTGAACTTGAAGTTCAAGTTGGCGACACTGTAGACGTAGTTGTTGAAGCACTTGACAACGGTATGGGTCAAACAGTTCTTTCTCGCGAAAAAGCTAAACGCGCAGAAACTTGGACTAAACTTGAAAAAATCTTTGAAGACGGCGAAATCGTTACTGGTGTTATCTCTGGTAAAGTTAAAGGTGGTTTCACTGTTGACATCGGTCCAGTACGTGCGTTCCTTCCAGGTTCTTTAGTTGATACTCGTCCTATTCGTGATACTACTCACCTAGAAGGCAAAGAGTTAGAATTTAAAGTAATCAAACTTGACGCTAAACGTAACAACGTTGTTGTTTCACGTCGTGCTGTTATGGAAGCTGAATCTTCAGCTGACCGTGAAGCTCTTCTTGCTCAGCTTGAAGAAGGTCAAACAGTTACTGGTACTATTAAAAATCTTACTGACTACGGTGCATTCGTTGACCTTGGCGGTATTGATGGTCTTCTTCATATCACTGACATGGCTTGGAAACGTATCAAGCATCCTTCAGAAGTGGTTGAAGTGGGTCAAGAAGTTACTGTTAAAGTACTTAAATTCGACCGCGAACGTAACCGTGTTTCTCTAGGTCTTAAACAACTTGGCGAAGATCCATGGTTAGCGATCATGAACCGTTACCCTAAAGGTTCAATCGTTAAAGCGCGCGTAACTAACCTGACTGATTACGGTTGTTTCGCTGAAATCGCTGAAGGCGTTGAAGGTTTAGTACACGTTTCAGAAATGGACCACACAAACAAAAACATCCACCCATCTAAAGTTGTTCAGATTGGTGACGAAGTTGATGTTATGGTTCTTGAGGTTGATGAAGAGCGTCGTCGTATTTCTCTTGGTATCAAACAAACTCGTGCTAACCCATGGGAAGAGTTTGCTAAAGAGCACGACAAAGGCGAAAAAGTTTCTGGTACGATCAAATCTATCACTGACTTCGGTATCTTCATCGGTTTACCAGGCGGTATCGACGGTCTAGTTCATCTGTCTGATATTTCTTGGAACGAACAAGGCGAAGAAGCAATTCGTCGTTACAAGAAAGGCGACACTGTTGAAGCGGTTATCCTTTCTGTAGACGCTGAAGGCAACCGTATCAGCCTTGGCATCAAACAAATGAACAACGATCCGTTCAATGATTTCCTTGCTGCTAACGAACGCGGTGCTTTGGTTAAAGGTACTGTAACTGCAGTTGATGCTAAAGGCGCAACTGTTAAGTTGGCTGACGAAGTTGAAGCGACTCTGAAAGCATCTGAAATCAATCGCGATCGCGTTGAAGATGCAACTAAGTTCCTTGAAGTTGGTCAAGAAGTTGAAGCGAAGATCATCAACGTTGATCGTAAATCTCGCGCAATCAACTTGTCTATCAAAGCGAAAGACGAAGCTGAAGAGAAAGAAGCAGTTGCTAACTTGAAAACAGCACCAGCTGGTCAAGACAATGGTCCTAAAACTATTGGTGACCTGATCAAGGCGCAAATGAGCAACTAAGTAAGCGTCTGAATTGTATTGTTAATGTAAATTAACTAATACTTTTTATACAAATACTGTAAACGGTAGCGTAGTATTTAATTATTGCGCTACCGTTTTGTATTTAAACAGGTTATTATCTGGAAATAGATCCCAAGTAGCTTGATAATTAAAGAGGTCGCAGATGACTACTGAAGCACTTAATAAGTCTGACTTAATAGAGCGTATTGCGTTAAAAAATCCGCATTTGGCTGAACCCTTAGTGGAAGAAGCAGTTAAAATCATGATCGATCAAATGATAGAGGCTTTATCATCTGATAATCGTATCGAGATTCGTGGATTTGGTAGTTTTGCATTGCATCACCGTGAACCGCGCGTAGGGCGTAACCCTAAAACTGGTAAATCAGTAGAAGTGGCTGCAAAAGCAGTTCCGCACTTCAAACCAGGTAAGGCACTTCGTGATGCGGTAAACGAGTCTGCACAAAAATAATTGTAAATATACGGGGTGCTCATGCGTTACGTTCTGGTCATTCTATTATTAGTACTGTTTGGTTATTCATTAGCTTTAGTTCTGCAAAATGGTACTGAATTGTCAGTGGACTTGTTATTTACTCAAGTTCCAGCAATGCGCCTGGGATTATTACTTCTCCTCACTTTATCTTTGGGTGTAGTTTTGGGCCTGTTATTAGGTGTTCAGATCTTCAGGGTTTTTCAGGCGAATTGGGAAATTAAAAGGCTTCGTAAAGACATTGAACACCTACGTAAAGAACAATTGAATTCAGCCAAGTTAATGGCTGCTGAAGCAGCCGTCCATACCCGGCATGAAAAAACTGTGTTAGATATTAATTCTAATGACCGACCATCGACACCACTTTAGGTGAAAGTGCCAGGCAAAAGTTGTTTTTAAACATTTTATATTGCCAATTTTAATTAAACGCCTTTTAACTTAGCTTTAAAGGCGTTTTTTATTATTTATCTATATATAATTATAGCTAAAATAATATTTAAAATTATATAAATAAATAACTTAGTTTGAATTACCAAGTATATTTTGTGAAAATATTCTTGGTCGGCATGAGCTTAGTCCGTATAATATCTTAATTTTGTCAATTTGAAGGGTCTACTCATGAGTATCATCGTTGCACTGGATGCTAAAAGCCAATTTGATGCCTTAACGATTGCGGAACAGCTAGATCCTGCTTTATGTCGAGTAAAGGTTGGCAAAGAGTTATTTACCCATGAGGGGCCAATCATTGTCAAAGCACTTCAAGATAAAGGTTTTGATGTATTTCTGGATCTGAAATTTCATGACATTCCAAATACAACAGCACAGGCAGTATGCGCGGCAGCAGATCTGGGAGTGTGGATGGTCAATGTACATGCTTCAGGTGGCCGTAAAATGATGGAAACCTGTGTAGAGCGGTTAAAAGCAGGTAATTATAAGACTCAGTTGATTGCCGTCACAGTTCTTACCTCGATGGGCCGTGAAGACTTAAAGGATATTGGTCTGGATATTGAACCCAATGAGCATGTAAAACGTCTGGCTCAGCTGACCAAAGACAGTGGTCTAGATGGTGTGGTCTGCTCAGCTCAAGAAGCAAAAATGTTGCGTGAAACGATTGGAAAAGACTTTGCATTAGTGACACCCGGCATTCGTCCAGAAGGGTCAAATGCAGATGACCAGAAACGTATTGTAACACCAAAACAGGCGATGCTAGATGGTTCAACGCATCTGGTGATTGGTCGTCCGATTACCCAGTCTAAAAATATGCGCCAAACCTTAAAAGATATTCTAGATACCTTGTAATATGATTTGACCAACAAAAAGCCTTTCCAATGAAAGGCTTTTTTTATATATTCAGAAAATATCAATAATAATTAAAGGAAAACCTATGAATGCATCTGAATTACCTTCAGAAAAGGAACAGAATGATCTGATTCAAAGTGTTCAACAGGCGGAACAGCTTCAGCAACAAGAACAGCAGCAATAACAGGCAAGCTCAACAGATTGGACAGCGGGAATTGATGTGGTCAGTTTGGCATCTGATGCTATCAGTCTGGTTTCGGATGTTGTTGAAACAGTAGGCGATACCTTAAGTGATATTGATTTAAGTTTTTAGTCAGCCCTCTCAGCCTCCTTGTTTGTGTTTCGTTTTAAAACCCTGCTTTAAAACTGACTCAGGGAAGAGAGTGAGAAAGCGATAAAGTAATTAAATCACTGCCAGTACACTTACCATGACTGGTGCTAACAGTGACAAAATGAAACCGCTGACCATAGCATGCGGAATAAAATCATGCCCGCACGCCTGTTTAACCATCGGTAAAGTCACATCCATTGCAGTTGCACCCGCTGCTGAAATCGCAGATCTTGGATATCTCCAGCCCATACAATACATCAGTAAAATGGCAAAAATTTCTCTAAACAGGTCATTCATCAGGGCGATACTGCCGAGTTCAGCGTTACGAAGTTCCGTGACAACGACGCCTGACATCGAATAAAAGCCATAGCCTTGTGACAGCATGATCAAATCTTTCAGATCCATCTGGGTATTCCAGAATGAATATGCGATGACTGCAAATAATGAACCAAAAATACAACCGATCGGGACCAGTAGAATTTTAAAATTTAACCAGGATCGATCTAAGGGTGAGTTGGCCAGATCTAGGCCAATCATGAACATAAATACCAGTAATAAATGCCAGGTGCTGATTTGCAGGGACAGATCAAATAGACTCAAGCCTGCATGTAAAAAGTATCCGCCGGCGAGAGCCAAAAAGGCATAGCTCATGTTCAGTAGGGATTTAAGCACCAGGTCGACGGATACCCGACCGGAACTAGGAAGATAACCTGCCCATTTAAATAGAAGATAACAAAATGCAAAAGCACCGAGTGAAGTCAGAAAGGCAATACTGATCGAGGTGCTCAGAATCTGGAGAGGATGCTGTAATTCATCGACAAGCTGTGAAAATTCAAAGGCAATTGCAATCAATAATACATAGCTAAAATAGGGCAATAGCTTGAAACAGATTTTAATAATAGGTTGCGGAATTCGTTTTGCCATAGCAAAACCGAGTGCTAGACAGAATAGAAGCTGAAAGATGAGCCAGAGCGATTGCA
Organism: Acinetobacter sp. 228; assembly: GCF_048147885.1. Lineage (NCBI taxonomy): Bacteria > Pseudomonadati > Pseudomonadota > Gammaproteobacteria > Moraxellales > Moraxellaceae > Acinetobacter > Acinetobacter sp. 228. Next base: position 199,229 of record NZ_JAYWYV010000004.1, on the reverse strand, counting down.
TAAGTTTAATGGATTGAAAAATTTACCTTTAAATTATGCCATCGCTTGATATCGGATGCTAAAGTCTTTTAGGTAAGTTTATTGAATAATTGATAATCTGCAGCATTGATTTTTTTGGTTTTTAGCCAGTATTTCCAGGTATAAGTCGGCCACAAGGCGAAATTCTTACCACCTTCCTGCTGATACCAGCTTACACAGCCAGATTGCCAAACAGTCTTTTCAAACATATGTTGCACCTGCTGATTAAATGTATCTTGCGCCTGCTCTTTGACCATGATGGCATCACTATGAGATTGATCGACTAGTTTTATTAGTTGCAAGATATACTCAACTTGCGCCTCGATCATAAAAATCACAGAATTGTGCGCCAATAAAGTATTGGGTCCCAATAACTGAAACAGGTTTGGAAAATCTTTTACACAAATTCCATAATAGCTTTCAGCGCCTTGTTTCCAGACGTCATTCAGCTCTGCACCATGGAGTCCGGTGCATTGAAAATTCTTCATATAGATACGTGGATCTGTAATGAATCCGGTACCATAAATCAGACAGTCAATCAGCCGCTCTTTTCCATCTTGGGTAATGACACTGTGTTCAGTCAGTTCCTGAATCTTCTCGGTCACCAGTTCTACATTGTGGCGGTTAAAAGCTGGAAAGTAGCGGTTTGAAACCAGAATGCGTTTACAGCCCATGATGTAATCGGGAGTCAGTTTTTTGGCCAATTCAGGATTTTTAACCTCATATTTAATCAATAGTTCTGCAAGTTTTTGGGTGAATTTCATAATGCCTGGTTTGACAATCGGTACGACACGCGATTCATTTGACCAATACAGGCGGGTGCGATGTAACTTTCGAAACCAGTCATATTTTTTAAATAGTTTCTTTTCAAAGTCGGGGTAGATACGTTCATCACGAGGAATGATCCAGGCCGCTGTACGTTGCATGACGTAAAGTTGTTTGCATTGTGGAGCGATTTCCGGAATATATTGAATCGCGCTACCACCTGTCCCGATTGAAGCAACATTTTTGCCATTCAGGTCATATGTGTGATCCCATTGTGCGGAATGAAAGACTTTGCCCTGAAATTTCTCAATACCGGGTATATGTGGGATTTGGGGAATATGCAATGGCCCAGAAGCGAAGATAACGAACTGGGCTTCAAGGATACTTTGATCCTGAAGCTGTAATTGCCATAGACAGCGATCTGCCTGGTAATGTGCAGCCAGAACTTCAGTATTTAAACGGCAGAAAGCACGGAGATTATAGTCAGTTACCAGATCCTGAATATAAGAAAATATTTCTGGTGCTTCAGCGTAACGCCTGGACCAATTGCTTTTTGGAGCAAATGACAGGGAATACAAATGTGATTGCACATCACAGGCTGCTCCCGGATATTGGTTATCTCGCCAAGTCCCACCAAAATCACTTCCTTTTTCCAGAATAACGAAGTCATAAATACCATGTTGCTGTAAACGTATTGCCATGGCAATACCGCCGAAACCGGCTCCAATAATGGCAACTTTGGTATGGGGATGGGAGCCTGTAGCAGTGGCGTGATCTAGCATTTGTACATTCCTTGCTTATTTTAATGTGGGATATTTATCGTAATCTGCTCCTTAGTGATTAGACAGAAAATTGATCTAAACGGCAATAGCCGGCATATTATTTTTATAGTACAACTAGAGAAATCACATTGTACTTGTATGGTTATGAAACGTTCTGTTCTCAGTCTGATGTATTTGATTCAAGGGATGCGTAAGGCTGGTATGCAGGTCGATCAGAAACTGCAAAACATTGGGCTGCGTGTAGATGCCTTTGATCCAAGCTCGATTATCCATCCGAGTCTGGAAAATGATGTGCTCAAGGTGGTGGGGCAGGAAATTCAGCCTGAACAAGGATTGTTGATTGGCCAGCATTATGCCTTGGCAGGCTATGGTCCCTTACTCATGTTGCTGGTGACGAGCCCTACGGTACGTGATGCACTGAATCAGGTGATCCGTTTTCAGCAGTTGACGCATCTGACCGGTCAATTGGCTTTGGAGCATAGCGAACATTATAGTGCGCTATGTTATCGAGCCAAGCAGCTAGATGACCATTTGGGAAGGTTGCTGGCACAGGCGGAAATTTCCGGAACTTTTAAGTTTATCCGGGAAATTTACAAAATGATGGGTTTATCCAAACCTGATTTGCGGATTGAGTTGCCATTTGCCTATCCGGCAAATCCGAATACCTTAAAGATCTATCATGATTATTATGGGAATCAGGTACAGTTTGATGCACCTCGGGCGGCATTCTGGTTTGATGAAGCGGTTCTGGATATTAAAATTCCCTCGAAGGATGAGGAAACTTTTGCAATCTATGAAGCCAAATGTCTGGCTGAGCTAGAGCGGTTGCAGGAGGACGAAAAGACACCGACTGTGGTGCAGCGGGTGCAGGATTATCTGGAAATCCAAAGCGGTCTAATGCCAAGTATGGCTGAAACTGCACAGGCACTGAATATTCCCGAACGGACCTTGCGGCATCAGTTACAGCAATGTGATACCAGTTATAAGCAGATTCGTGAAGAGATTATTAAAGATAAAGCTTTGCGATTAATTGAATATAAGCAGTATTCGATTGAAATGATTGCAGAATTATTGGGCTATTCCGAGCCGGCCGCTTTTAACCATGCCTTTAAACGCTGGTTTGGGCAAAGTCCTCGGCAATATATAAAATAGCCTAAGTTTGTTTATGCCAAAGTGTTATAGCGTGTTGATTAAACTCCGTTATAATTAAATTGATCCCAAATAGTACGAAATTCTATGTCCGATTTTAATTCACAGCACAGCACCGCCTTTAGTCCGATTTCTCCTGCAGAACGTTATGCACAAGCAATATCTTCTGGACAGTTTATGCCTGATGAAGCACAAGCGATGGCAGTACATGAACTGAATCGTGTCTGGCTGGAATTGATTCAGCGATTTAAGGCATCGAAAAAAGCATTCCGCCGCTTTCGCCGTCAGACATCTCCGAAAGGAGTATATATGTGGGGTGGGGTGGGGCGTGGCAAAACCTGGCTCATGGATCAGTTCTATGATTCCATTCCGTTTCGCCGTAAAACCCGGATGCATTTTCATCATTTTATGCAGCATGTGCATCGTGAATTAAATAAGTTATCCGGGCAGCGTAATCCGCTAGATATCGTAGCGGACCGGATTTATAAAGAAGCAGTCGTCATCTGTTTTGATGAGTTTTTTGTATCGAATGTGACAGATGCAATGATCTTGAGCGATTTATTCCAGAAGCTGTTTGAGCGCGGCATTACCTTGATCGCTACCTCGAATATTGCACCAGACGGGTTATATAAAAACGGGATTCACCGCGACCGTTTCTTGCCAACGATTGAACTGGTCAAGAAAAATTGTGTGGTATTAAATGTCGATGCCGGAGTCGATTACCGTTTACGGGTTTTAAAACAGGCACAACTGTTTAAATTCCCGTTAACACATGATCATAAAAACTGGATTGCGCAGCGCTTTAATGCTTTAACCCAGACTCAAACACGCTCTGAAGAACCGATTATTATCAACAACCGTATTGTTGAAACCGTAGCGCATACCGAAGATGTATTGTGGTGTGAATTCTCTGAGCTATGTTTAAAACCACGTAGCCCGGCTGATTTTATTGAAATCGCCAATATTTATAATACTGTTTTGGTCAGCAATGTTCCCCATCTAACCGATTTTCTGAGTGATGGCACGCGCCGTTTTATTTATCTGGTAGATGAGTTTTATGACCGCGGCGTCAAGTTGCTCTTGACCTCGGAAGATAATATTGTGGATATTTATCAGGGAGAGAAGCTGGCCTTTGAAATTGAACGAACCCGTTCCCGTTTGCTGGAAATGCAGTCGGATGAATACCTGAATTCAGAACATCGTCAGATCGAGAAAATAGTCTCTTTAAACGAAGAATAACAATAAAAGCGCTGGTTATTTACTGGCGCTTTTTTTATAAAAATAGGTACTTAAATTATCGACAAGCCTGATCAAACATGGCTTAATCTTGATCTAAATATGATCGTGTATAACAAGAATGCATAATTTTTGCTCGAAAATCTGAACTTAAGTCTAATTTCTACATTTCGAAAACTTTATACACTGTCATTAGGGTATTTAGCATAATGATATCTAATTGTGGCTGAGCTGAATCAAATATGTTTATGAGGGTATTCATACTAGAAAAAATGCTCAGTATTTAGCAATGTGATAATACTATTCAGCTAGATTTTAATCGGTATACTAGAATCTCTTGTATAAAAAGTAGCAATATCAGGAAAGACAATGACTGCACGTATTCAAAAAGGCAAGTTAGCGATTGCTAAAGAACTTTACGATTTTATCGAAAATGAAGCACTACCAGGTTCGGGTTTGGACAGCGAAACATACTGGAAGAACTTTGAACAAGTCGTTGTTGATCTTAGCCCTAAAAATAAAGCACTTTTGGCTAAGCGTGATGACATTCAGGCAAAAATTGACGAATGGCACCGCAATAACACATTTGAATTACAAGCTTACAAAGCTTTCTTGACTGAAATTGGCTACTTGTTACCAGAAGTAGAAGATTTTCAAATCAGCACTGAAAATGTAGACGAAGAAATTGCAGTATTGGCAGGTCCACAGTTGGTGGTACCAGTACGTAATGCACGTTACTGCCTGAACGCAGCGAATGCACGTTGGGGTTCATTGTACGATGCACTTTATGGCTTTGATGTGATCTCTGAAGAAGATGGTGCGGAAAAAAGCAAAGGCTATAACCCGAAACGTGGTGAGAAAGTTATCGCATTTGCGAAAAACTTCCTGGATGAAACTTTCCCTCTGGCGCAAGGTTCACATGCCGATGCGACTCAATACGCAGTTGAAGGTAATGCTTTAGTTGTAAGCCTGAAAGACGGTTCAACCACAACGCTTGCAGATGCGTCTAAATTTGTAGGTTATAACGGTGAAGCCTCTGCACCAACAGAAGTTGTTTTAAAAAACAACGGCCTGCATGCCATCATTCAAATTGATGCCACTAGCCCGATTGGTCAAACTGACGCTGCTGGCGTAAAAGATGTGGTACTTGAAGCAGCTGTAACCACCATTCAAGACTTGGAAGACTCGGTTGCAGCAGTAGATGCCGAAGAGAAAGTTGAAGGTTACCGTAACTGGTTAGGCCTGATGCGCGGTACGCTGGAAGAATCCATCGAAAAGAATGGCAAAACTGTTACACGTAAACTAAATGAAGACCGTATTTTCAAAAATGTTGAAGGCGGTGAAACTAAGGTTCACGGTCGTTCATTGATGTTACTTCGTAACGTGGGTCATTTGATGACCAACCCGGCAATTCTGGTAGATGGCGAAGAAATCTATGAAGGCATCATGGATGCTTTGGTGACTCCACTGCTTACCATTGCTGACATTCGCGGCGAAAACACGATCAAGAACTCACGTAAGGGTTCGATGTACATCGTGAAGCCAAAAATGCATGGTCCTGAAGAAGTTGCATTTGCAGTTGAACTGTTCGAGCGTGCTGAACAGGCACTTGGCTTACCTGCGAAGACATTAAAAATCGGGATTATGGATGAAGAACGTCGTACCTCTGTGAACTTGAAGAACTGTATCGCTCAAGCTAAAGACCGTACCATCTTCATTAACACAGGCTTCATGGACCGTACTGGTGACGAAATCCATACCTTAATGGAAGCAGGTCCATTCGTTCGTAAGGGCGAGATCAAAGGCCAGGTATGGTTCCCAGCATACGAAAACCGTAACGTGATGATTGGTCTGCAAGCAGGTTTACGTGGTAAAGCACAAATTGGTAAAGGCATGTGGCCAAAACCAGACATGTTGCTTGACATGTACAAGACCAAGACTGAGCATCCTGAAGCGGGCGCAAGCTGTGCATGGGTACCATCTCCAACAGGTGCGGTGATTCACGCGATTCACTATCATCAAATCAATGTGGCCAACCGTCAGAAAGAACTTCTTGCGACTGAAGCATTGCCACTTGATGACTTGTTAACGCCACCGCTTGCAAAAGATACCAACTGGACAGAAGAAGAGAAGCTCAAAGAGCTTGAAAATAACTGTCAAGGTATTCTAGGTTATGTCGTGCGTTGGGTAGACTTAGGCGTGGGTTGTTCTAAGGTGCCAGACATTAATGATGTCGGTTTAATGGAAGACCGTGCAACACTCCGTATTTCTTCGCAACATGTTGCTAACTGGTTACGTCACGGCATCGTAAGTCGTGAGCAGGTAGAAGAAGTCATGCAACGTATGGCGAAAATTGTGGATGAGCAAAATGCCAATGATCCACTTTACACGCCAATGTCTGATGACTTTGCCAACAATATTGCATTCCAGGCAGCATCTGACTTGATCTTTAAAGGTGGTGAACAGCCATCAGGCTATACCGAACCACTTTTACATGCAGCGCGTTTAAAACTGAAAGGTTATACAGGTGACTAATCCTGTCTAATTGAAAAAGCCTCTTCGGAGGCTTTTTTATTGTCTAATGGTAAGCCGTTGTCGTCCTGACTGGAAATTTTCTAGCCGAACTCTTAAAGTGAGGAAAAGTATTCCAGGAAACAATAAAATGATGACGGTATATCAAAATTTAGACCAGCAGTTTATTCATGGCCAGTGGCAAGCCGGTACTTCAACTAGAATTATAAAAAATATCAATCCTTATACCCAGAGTGAAATTTTTAGTATGCCAGCGGCCAGTTCTGTTGATGTAGACAGTGCTTATACAGCAGCAGCGCAGGCTTTCCAGCAAGGTGCCTTAAAATCCATTGAAGTACGTAAAACAGTGCTGCAAAATGTGATCTCAATTATTCAGCAGCGTCGTGACGAAATCATTGACTGGCTGATCATTGAATCCGGTAGTACACGTATTAAAGCAGGCCTTGAGATAAATGCTGCTTTAGGCATTATTCAGGAAAGTCTGGCTTTTCCAGACCGGATCCAAACAGAACAGCTGGAAAGTAAGGATCCGGCACGTAAAAGTTTAGTTTTGCGTAAGCCTTTAGGTGTAATTGCTGTCATTAGCCCATGGAACTTTCCACTTCATTTGTCTTTACGCTCAGTAGCAACAGCAATTGCCTGTGGTAATACAGTTGTACTGAAGCCAGCCAGTGATACCCCGGTGACTGGCGGCACATTAATCGGCAAACTCTTTGAAGAAGCAGGATTGGCTGCAGGTGCGCTAAACATTGTTGCGGGTGCTGGCAGTGAAATCGGGGATTATTTTGTTGAGCATCCGGTACCCAAAATGATTTCATTTACCGGTTCGACTGAAGTGGGAAAAAGTGTCGGTAGCAAAGCTTTAGCCAGTTCCCGAATCAAGCGTCTGGCGCTGGAGCTGGGTGGCAATGCACCTTTGGTCATTCTGGATGATGCTGATCTTGATTTGGCTGTTGAACTGACCTTGATGGGGCGTTTTTTGCATCAGGGGCAAATTTGTATGAGTACCAACCGGGTTATTGTCGATGCCTCTATCCATGATGCATATGTAGACAAGCTTCTGGATCGGGTCAAAATGATTCCGGTGGGTGATCCAAATCTGGAAGATACCGTGATCGGACCAATCATTAATCAGAGTCAGGTCAAAAAACATCAGCAGATCATTCAAACGGGTAGCGAGCAGGGCGCGCAACTGGTCTATGAAGGAGGCATTGAAGGGAATCTGGTTTCTCCGCATATTTTTATTGATGTCGCTGAAAATTCCGATCTGGCACAACAAGAAAGCTTTGGACCGATTTTACCTATCCTAAAAGCCCGTGATGAAGCACATGCTTTAGAGCTGGCCAATGCAACCGAGTTTGGTTTGTCCAGTGCCGTATGTACTTCAAACATCGAGCGAGGCACTGCTTTTGCGGCACAACTGGATATTGGTATGACACATATTAATGGGATTAGTGTTGCAGACCAGCCGAATGCACCTTTTGGCGGTGAGAAAAATTCAGGACTGGGTCGTTTTAATGGACGCTGGATTTTTGAAGAGTTTACCCGCACGCACTGGCTGACGGTTCCAAGTGAATAATAGTAAATAATATAAACTTACCTATAATCCATACAGGTTCACTGCAGGCGCCAAGTTATAATCTGTAAATCAAATGATTTATCTGATGAAGCATGTGCGCCAATTTTAAACCTTTAACCCTAGAGCAGTTGCATAATCTGGAGTTGCCAGAAATTTCTTTTGAATATCCAGAAGAGGTCTATCCCAATTATGCCATACCACTTTTATTTCATTCAGCTCAAGGACCAGAGTGGCGGTTGGTGAATTTTGGTCTTATTCCGAAATGGGCAGAAGATAAAAAAATAGGAAATAAAACCTATAATGCCAGAAATGAAACTTTACTTGAAAAGCCCACCTTTGCTGAGGCTACTGCTAAATGTCATTTTGGTGTCATCCCGGTATCAGAATTTTATGAGTCCAAATATTTCGACAATAAACCGCAACGTTGGGGCATAAGACGTAAAGATGGTCAAGCGACTTTTATTGCGGCGCTCTATGAGATTGCTCGGGTACAAGGAGAAATAATACGCTCGGCCAGCATGATAACCATGGATGCAATTGGCCATCCAATGATGAAAGAGTTTCATGAGCCGGGTAATGTCAAACGATCGGTGATTGTAATTCCTCAAGATCGCCTAAAAGAATGGCTAACACTAAGTTATCCAGCTATTCACAGCTTTGTAGAGGGTTTTCCGGTAGAAGAGTTTGAATGTTCACATGTACCTAAAGAAAAAATCAAAAAAGTCAGTGCGCAACTAAACTTTTTTGATTCTTAGAAAGCTCTGGCGAATTATTTATTATTAAAAGCATGTAAGAAATTCGCCAGCGTCTATTTAAAATAAAAAATGAGACTCTTAACGAGCTAAATTTTTAAAAATATGACGTAAACTTTCCATGGTTTTTTCAATTTGCAAAGGTGTCAGACCTTCAAATGACTGTTCCAGTACAACATTGGTCAGGTCATTGATCTTATGGGTCATTTGTGTGCCTTTTTCGGTCAAAATCACTCGGGTAATCCGTGCATCATCCTCACATGAATAGGTTTCAACCAGACCTTCATCTTTTAAGCGGTAAACAATTTTCGTCGTGGTCGACATTTTAGAGACAACCATCTCTGATAAGTCAGAAACACTGGCATGCGGTTTGGATCTTAAGGCAAGAAGAATGCGGCGACGGGAATTGTCAACACCATACTTTTTTAGTGCATGGTCGACATTAAGGACGTATTGAGCATGAACCTGAGTTACCCAATAATATGGAAAGTTTTCTAAATTAAATTCTTCCGTACACGGCAAAAATTTTGCATATTTTTTAGTCATGAAATGTTCCTTGTATTTATTGTTCTAGGGCCCGTTCATTTTATGAAAAAGTTTATGCATGTTTCAACCTTTATTTTAAAAATGTTAAGGTCCTGACACTTTTTAGTTTTGCTTAACAGCCCAAGATATTGATGAGTTCTGCACGCCAGCCCTTTCAGGAGTAGGGATTGCTCATTAGAATCAGATAAAAGGCGATAACATTTTGTTAAAATTTAATTCTTCATCGGATATTTGGCTTGTAGAAAAGTGTTGTAGGACACTTGATGATTACTCATCAGGCGCTCCAAATAAATTTTCCTATAAAATATTGTATTTTAATAAATTAACTGATCGAGAGTAGAGGACAGTAAAGTGGTTTAGTGAACTCGTTAGACTGCTCATTCGAAGCTAAACTTTTAAGTGATTGTTCCTTCAATGAAAAAATATTTTATAGTTCACTTCTTAAATCACATTAAAAATAAGAGGGATAAACTATCTATAGTTAACTTATGATAAGTTTTCATTAAATTATAATAAGTTATGTAGAAAAAATTGAAATTAATCAATTTCAGCATCTGCTAGGTAGTTAAAAAGCCGCTGTAACCCTATGACCATGTAATTTTTTTGTAAATTAATACATTACAAATTATTCAGTTTATGCATAATGGAATGGTCTTAAGTTGCATAGGTTTTATTTTAATGGATCCCTCGCCGTGCGTTGATCTTCCATCTCTATTTTTAGCTTACTCGAACGGGGTAATTCTCTAATGGAATTTTTATTAGATCCCGGAATCTGGGTAGGTTTAATTACTCTTATTATTCTTGAAATTGTTTTAGGTATTGATAACCTAGTCTTCATTGCCATTCTGGCTGAAAAACTTCCTCCTGAACAACGCGATAAAGCGCGTGTTGTCGGTTTGTCACTCGCATTATTCATGCGTCTAGGCCTGTTATTTGCCATTGCCTGGTTGGTCACTTTGACACAACCATTGATTACTGTGTTTGACTGGACCTTCTCCGGTCGGGACCTGATCTTGTTATTTGGTGGCTTGTTCCTGGTGTATAAGGCCGTTACTGAGCTGCATGAAAAAATTGAAGGCAAACCTGAAGTCACAGTATCTACCAACGTGGTATATGCAAGTTTCACTGCCGTTGTTGCACAGATTGTTGTTTTAGATGCTGTTTTCTCTTTAGATTCAGTGATTACCGCAATTGGTATGGTCGACAATATTTATGTCATGATGGCTGCTATGATTGTCGCAATGGGCGTGATGCTACTGGCATCGAAACCATTGACCAACTTTGTGAACCGTCATCCAACCGTGGTGATTCTGTGTTTAAGCTTCCTGCTTTTGATTGGTATCAGTCTGATTGCAGAAGGTTTTGGCTTCCATATTCCAAAAGGCTATATCTATTCAGGTATTGGTGTCGCGATCATAATCGAAGCATTTAACCAGTTCGGTCAGCGTAATGCTGCTAAACATGAATCGAAGATCCCTTTGCGTCATCGTACGGCTGACTCGATTCTGAAATTGATGGGCGGTAAGCTGGAGACGACTGATACTCAAAATAATGAGGCACAAGAAACCTTTGCAGATGAAGAACGTTATATGATTGGTGGGGTTCTTACCCTTGCAGAGCGTTCAGTCGCTTCGATCATGACGCCCCGGAGCCAGATTTCATGGGTCGATCTGGAAGATAGTCCAGAGGAGATCCGTGAAAAAATTCTTTCCGTTCCACACAGCCTGTTCCCGGTATGTCGCGGTAGCCTAGATAAGGTCATTAGCGTAGTACGTGCAAAAGAATTACTGGATGTACTGGAAGAGCCGGAAGAATTAAAAGCACTGATCAAACGTCATCGTCCAATTTATATCTTTGAAAGAATGAAAGTTATTGATGCGATCAATACCTTGCGTACTTCTAAGGGTTCTTTGGTTCTGGTCAGCGATGAATTTGGTAATGTACAGGGTCTGATTTCACCGCTGGATGTGTTTGAAGCAATTGCCGGTGAATTCCCGGATGCTGATGAGCAGCTAGATCTAGTTAAAATCGATGATACGCACTGGATCGCATCGGGCATGTTAGACCTGTATCAGCTTGAGCTAGAACTTGGCATGATTGATCTGATTGATGAAGATGCTGGTTATATTAGTGTGGCAGGTCTGATTCTAGATAAAACCAACAGTACGGTTGAAGTGGGCACCGAGTTAAATTATCAAGGTGTGCAGTTCAAAGTCACTGAAATTGAAAGCAATCGTATCAAGTCGGTCAGCATTCATTACGCAGGTTAAACAGGTGTTTTAAACACGTTATTTGTTCAAATTCTAAAAGTCAGTTGCTTGAGTGGCAGCTGGCTTTTTTTAATGTATGTCTGTTGAATCTGGTTTATTAAAATAATATGAGCCTTTGTTTAAACTGATTTTTATCAGTTTATTCATACTATATTTCAAGTTCCAAATTGAGCTAAATATGCTGGTATTAGACTAAAAAATTCAAGCCAAAAGAGGTCAAATCGATCGTTAAAAATAAGCATGATCAGGCACTGGATGTGGATTCATACAGCCTGTTAATCAAAACTTAAAAGTCCTATTTAAATAGGAATAAGAAAATAAACTACAATTCACATGAACTAAATTAACCTTATGCAAAGATATCTTAATTAAAGAAGATATGCTTTTTAAGGAAATCGATATATAAATTTCATGAAGCTCTGCTCATCAAGCAAAGCATTTATCAAAATGCTTGGCACATAAGACTCAAATAGAAGATTTCTATCGATATGGATATAAAAGAAGTAGGTAAACTAGATAGGGGCGTGTTCACCTATTTAAACCTACACACCCCGTAAAGTAGCCAATAAACTAAATGGATTCCGGCAGAATTTTGAAGCTTGCGTATTGTCGGATTGTTTCAGTATTGAGTTGATGGATTTCATCCAGAAAGGCGACATTAAAACTGCCTAACTGTTGTGCGCGTTCAAATGCCAATTGACCGGCGATTGCAAAATGTACATGTGCCGTTAATGCAGCAAGGGCGGGAGACGTTACTGCGCTATATGCAGCAATCAGTGCACCGAGCGCACATCCCATCGCCGTGATTCGGGGCTGTAAAGCAGAACCGCCTGACACCTGTATCACAGGATAGTCTCTAGAAATAATGTAATCGGATTCACCGGAGATCGCGATACATTCACAATAATCCAGCAAACTTTGCGCCTGTAAATAAACATCCGCACTGTCTACCGTACTGTCCACACCTTTGGATTCGATTTGCTTGCCGGCCAAAGCACCAATTTCAGAGGCATTGCCACGCAAAATGGCAGGATGGAAATGCATCAACTGATCTGCGATGCCTGAACGCCAGTGCAGAACTGTTCCATAACCGACCGGATCAAGCACCCAGGGTTTTTGCAGCTGATGTGCAGTTTCCGCAGCAACCTGCATCGCCTGAACCTGTTCTGTCGTCGGTGTACCCAGATTCAGACTGATGGCTGCTGCAATCCTGGCAAAACTTTCAGCTTCAAACGGATTGTCGATCATGGCCGGAGACGCATGTGCAGCCAGTACAATATTGGCGACATAGTTGCTGGCCACCGTATTGGTCATGATATGCACCAGGGGCTGCTGTTGCTGAAGTTTCAACCAGCCTTCACAGATCTGGTCCAGAAGTGTTTGCTGTAATGCTTGCATCGAAGTCGTCATCATGGTCATTTATAAAAGTGGAAGATAAGTTGTCTATTCGGTCAGCGGGTAAAATAATGGTCTTGATGCTTGCAGCTACGACAGAACAGGCTGACATAGTCACTGGCATCATAATCCACCGATAGTTCCTGTGAGCCGCAGTGCATACAGCGTTTCTGGGAATAAAATTTCAGGCGGGGTTCGATCTTGTGCCAAGAACGCCACACTGGCTGAAAGAAGATATTTTCATCATAGCCCAGAAAACGGTAAAACAGGATTTCGCTCATCTTGCTAAATGCCAGTTGAGGTGGGCGAGGCAAAGTAGAGGTTTCCCATTTTTCCGTGATGGAACGTTCCCGGTACTGCTGCAAGGTTTTTTTTAGCAGATTGGTATTAATAAAATTTTCATTGCGTGGCTTAAGGGCTTTTTGCTTGTACAGATATTCAAGTCCCGTTTGTACCAGATAATAAATCTGTCCCACAGCCAGTACATCCAAAAGACGATAGCAAAAAGTCTGAAAGCTCTGATTTCCGGCAATCTGCACATTCCAGCTACGGCAATAGAATTGGGCAAACTGAATGATTTCTTCATACAGCAGGCAATAGAGTGCATCTTTGACTTCATCTGCACTTTTAAAGGGCACACCTTGGCTCAGGTTTTGATAAAACCAATTGCGCAGCTGCTGGGTAATGCTGAATAGGGTGGGCTCAGAATAGCCATCCAGACGCACATTAATATAATAGTGCAGGTTTTCCTGCTGGAGATCTTTGGGAATCAGCACCTGATCCCGGATCAGGCTTTTCACCAGACCATGTTGAAACAGATAATTTGGACTGATGGAATAATATCGAATTTGATGCCAGTCAATATATTCGCGGTGCTGGCTATATTCCTGCACCTGTTCATCCAGAATCGCGAGTAAAAACAGTTTATTGATAAAACTGAGCTGATTGAGCTCAAGAACCGGTCGATCCTGTTTTTTATGATATTGACGGTTTTCCTGTAAGCGGACTTCCTTGAGCATGCGTTTACGCTGTGCCAGACAGTGTTCACAATAACAATTGTGCTTTTGATCGGAATAAAGCTGATGCTGGCAATGGCTGCATTCATGATAGCTCAGCTCCTGATCATATTGTTCTGCCTCAATCCAATACATCGATGCCTTACACAATGGGCAGTGAGTACTTTCATCAAGCTGTTTTTGCAGAACACTGAATACCATGGTTGCGGGCAACTCTAGAATGGTCGGGCATTTGATTATACACGGCTGATGAGATGCAAACGTAGTGGACTGGCGCAATTTTTTAAAATCAAAAACAGCCACACAAACAGAAGAAGAGCTACCGAAGTAGCTCTGATTTTAAAACATGAAATGACACTTTTTAAACCGGGCAGGGTAAAGTATCGTCCTGCTCTCCAAGGTTTTTGGCATGAATTAAGGCTTGAACCTTTTTAGAGGGTACTTTTTTGGCACCGAGTGCATCGTAGGTGTTAAGAATGGCAGTCACTTCATGGGCCTGAAGCGGAATGCCTTCACAGCTCATCAGCAGTGCAATCACTTTATGGTCAATATTGGCCTGATCCAGAGTCTGCAAAGTTTTAATATTTTCGATCCGTATTACATGCTGTTTTAAATACATGACTCACCTCATCATCGTTATCATTATTCTTTCATTGGAAGTGTGGAAAAACACAGTTTAACTGTAGCAAGAAGTGTGCTCATTTTTTAATCTGGATTTATGCGGTACTCTGCAAATAAAATTATATATTTTTAAATCAGTTGTTTATGAAAATGTAAGAAATTATGATCCTGACTATTTTTATGGCACAGATATTTCTTATGTAGAGCGGAGTGCTGCCCATTTAGGCAGAATGCATTGAAAGTGGTGCATGAAATGCCCATATTAGATCTGACAATACAAATGCACAGACAGCGTTTCAAACTTGGCGTATGATTTTGACATGAACAATGTCGAACACGATAAAAGATTAGGACAGGACATGAATATTGCGGCAAACCCGGTGATCGAAGCGGATCAAACCATTTATTTAAAAGACTATCAAAAACCTTCCTTTGTCGTCGATTCTGTAGACCTGAATATTCAAGTCTACAGTGATCACAGTCTGGTCAGCAGCAAGCTGGAGATGCAGCGTCAGACTGCTGGTGATCTGGTTCTGCTTGGCCGCGATCTGGAACTGCAATCGATTCGGTTAAATGGTCAAACCCTGAATGCCAGTGACTACCACCTGGATGCTGAACAGCTAGTCATTGCCAATGCACCTGATCAGGTATCACTTGAAATTGTGGTTAAAATCCATCCTGAAAGTAATACGATGCTGGAAGGTTTATATCAGGCCAGTTCAGATCTGTTTGTGACCCAAAATGAACCAGAAGGGTTCCGTAAAATTACTTTCTATCCAGACCGTCCTGATGTGTTGTCGGTCTTTACGACGCGTGTAGAGGCAGACAAGAAATATCCGGTCTTGCTTGCGAATGGTAACCTGCTGGAAACCGGTGAAGTAGATGCCAATCGTCACTATGCCATCTGGCAGGATCCGACCAAGAAACCGAGCTATTTGTTCGCCTGTGTGATTGGTGATCTGGCCGTGATGAAAGATCATTATGTTACTTCGGAAGGCCGCAATGTGGCTCTGGAAATCTATGCAGAAGAAAAAGATATTCCAAAATGCAAAATCGCCATGGAAGCGCTCAAACATTCCATGCGCTGGGATGAGGAGCATTATGGTCTGCCTTATGATCTGGATAACTACATGATTGTGGCGACCAGTGCATTCAACATGGGTGCCATGGAAAATAAAGGTCTGAATATCTTCAATACTTCATGCGTGCTAGCCGATGAAGAGTACACTACTGATGCCGCAATCATGCGGGTGCAGTCAGTCATTGCCCATGAATACTTCCATAACTGGACCGGTAACCGGATTACCTGTCGTGACTGGTTCCAGTTATGTCTTAAGGAGGGCCTGACTGTATTCCGTGACCAGTCTTTCTCGGAAGATTTGCAGTCGGCTGCGGTACAGCGTATTGATGATGTGGCGGTTCTGAAAGCGCATCAGTTCCCGGAAGATTCAGGACCATTGTCACATCCACCGCGTCCGGATCATTTTGTAGAAATTAACAACTTCTATACTGCCACTGTTTATGAAAAAGGTGCGGAAATTAACCGCATGATGGCGACCTTGCTTGGCAAGAAAAAATTCCGTCAAGGAACTGATGAATATTTCCGCCGTCATGATGGTCAGGCGGTAACGGTTGAGGATTGGGTAGCCGCACTTACAGCAGGTTCAGGTGTGGATCTTTCAAACTTCCTGACCTGGTACAACCAGCCCGGTACGCCTAAACTGCAAGTAAAAGCTGAGTACGATGTAGAGACCCAAATCTATCGCCTTCACTTCAAGCAAAGCCTGAAACCGCATGCCAAATACCCGAATCTGAAAGCAGTTCCAATTCCAGTTGCTTTAGCACTGTTTGATGCTGAAAGCGGTGAACAGCTAACGCTAAATTCTAAGGCGCTCTTTGAAAATGGCGTTAAGGATGGTATGTATCTGTTTGATCAGGATGAGGCAACGATCGAGTTTAGTGGTGTTGCAGCGAAACCAGTAGTGTCCTTGCTGCGCAATTTCTCTGCACCGGTAAATCTGGACTTTGACTATTCAGAAAAAGAACTGGCTTTCCTGTTGCAATATGAGACCAATGGTTTTAACCAGTGGCAGGCGACCCAAACCTTACTTGAACGTATCCTGCTGGATGATCAACCTGCCGAGATCTATATTCAGGCCATGCTTAATACCTTGCCGGATATGATTGAGAAAGATCCGCTGCTGGCATCACGTCTGTTTGATATACCATCTGAAGGTTACTTGGGCAGCCGTATTGATCAGGATTATCAGCCAGCCATGATTCAGGAAAAGCGTGAGGCTTTACTGCATACTCTGGCCCGTGCCTTTGGAGAAACAGCGAAAGAAACTTATCTGAGTCTGGATCCAGATTTGCAATCTGATTTCTCGCAAGCAATGGGGGTGCGTGCCCTGAGAAACATCATGCTGACGATGATGGCTCGTCAGGGAGATGCATCTGTCTTTGACTTGGCCTATGAGCAGTATCATACAGGCAATATGTCTGAACGTTTAGGGGCGCTGAAAGTTTTGGTCTGGAATGATGCGCCACAAGCACCAGAAGCGCTAGCCGATTTCTACAGCCGTTTTGAAGACGAAGCCTTGTCTTTGGATCAATGGTTTATGGTTCAGGCAGCACATCCAAAAGCAACGGATGCAACGATTGCATATTTGACCCAACATCCGGATTATGATCTGGCGGTGCCTAACCGTATTCGTGCAGTCAGTGGCGGTTTGAATGCCAACCCAGTCAATACCTGGAGCTTTGGCGTACAGCATTTTATTGGTCTGGCAAAATATCTGGATGAGAAAAACCCGATTGTAGGCTCACGTTTGCTACAGGTATTGTCACGCTGGTATACCTTGGCGGAACCACAACGTAGTGAAGTAAAAGCTCAACTTGAAACCTTAAAGCCACTGGTCAAATCTAAAAATGTGTCTGAGACACTTAATAGTATGCTCAGCATATAATATTTCTTGTTAAAAAACCGGATCGACATGATCCGGTTTTTTTTACTTTTTCAAATGCTGTCTTTAAATACAGTTGAATTTCCCTAAAGGCCGAGTTAAGTATCAAAGGGTGTTACAGTATGATTATACGGAAAAGAGTATTTGTTTATTAAGCTGTAAGCTAGGTAAAGGGATCTACAGATTCGCTTACTAGAGGTTGTCCAAGATATGTTAGTGAAAATTGAAGATGGTTTTTATTTAAATAGCCAGCATATTATTGCCATACATGTCAGCAAGAATCCTGAAAATGGTTTATTTGAAATTTCTATTCAATATACGCCGCATTCTGTTCAGCAGGTCGGAGAATACAAAAAAGTATTTCAAAGCCAACTTGATGCTGAAATTTTCTTAAATGAACTCAATCAAAAGCTCCGTTAAAAGCCTGCATGACGCAGGCTCTGCTTTGATCAGTACTATTATTGTCTGACGATGAGTACAGGTATTGGAGAAATTGCCAGAACATTCTGAGCTACGCTGCCGAGCATCAGTTTTTGCAGGCCCTTACGGCCATGTGAGCCCATGATGATGAGATCAGCTGATGATTCATCTGCAGCCTGCATAATGCCTTCTGAGGGTGGCATACCATGTACGACTTTTGTTGTAACCTCTATGCCATCACGAACAAAGTTCAATTTTAGCTCGTTTAAACGATCAAGAGCATTTTGTTCTGCATGCATAAAGTAGTCTGTGACTGCCGGAGCAACTTTGTAGAAATCTACGCCGGTGAAGGGGTCCACTGCAATCACACTGAGCAAAGTAACATGGCTATGAAAAACTTTGGCCAGCTCGAGGGCATGCTCTGCGGCAGCATATGAAATCGGGGATTCATCGACTGCTACGAGAATATGATCATAGTTATTCATGGTGCTTCCTCATATTTATTATGGTGCTAAGGGAAAATATGGCTTGAGCGAATCAATCGCTACAGGATGTCTTGTTTGAACTTCAAAAATAACTGAAAAGCTAAATGAATAAGTACTGCGCATCTTGAAGATGCGCAGTAACTGGATTATTTTTTCACGATCAATACCGGGATTTCACTTGCACCCAAAACATCCTGTGCAAAGCTGCCCAGAATCATTTTCTGGAAGCCTTTGCGGCCATGAGAACCCATGACAATCAGGTCCGCGTTTACTTCATTGGCGGTTTGCGCAATATGCTCTGCATTGACTAAACCTGTGACAATGCGGGAATCTGCTTCAATACCTTCAGCGGCTGCGATGGCAGTAGCTTCTTTCAATGCCTTTTTGGCATTGGCATGTGCCTCGACAAAATATTCTTTCATGATAGAAGAGCTGTAATAAAAATCAGCCTCGGTAAAAGGATCTTCTGCAATCAGGCTGATCAGAGAAAGCTGACTACCGAATGCCTTGGCAATTTTGGCAGCATGTCTTACTGCAGAAAAGGAAATTTCTGAACCGTCCACTGGGACTAAAATATGTTGATAGGTCATGGCTTTTCTCCGCAGGTTGTTTAATTTTTGCCTTGGTTTATTGATAGCATAGTGCTGTAACAGGTGCAATTGCAAAAAAGCGGTAAAATTGAAAAAACTCATTAAATTACAAATATTTTTAATGTAAAAGTAATGAAAAAAAACAGAGTAAAAAACTCGGGATAGCAGTTTTAATGATTAAAAAAAAGTGGATGAATGGTCCTCGTTTACACAAGGATGGTTTAGACTGCTGTAGCCTGTTTTTAGATCATATATAGAGGAGACAGTGTTGAGGTTTTTCGCTATTCAGCTTTTGCTGATAAGTTCAGTCATCCTCTCCGGTTGCCAGACTGTACAGAACAGTAAAGTTATTGCCAGTGCTTTTAACCTGACCACGGGCTTGCAGCAAAAAGTGATGGATCGTTATGCACCTGGTACTGTCATCGTGCAGCAAAATATTGTCTATGCGCCACAGCAAAACTTGTCTCTGGATTTGTATCAGCCACAGAATATTGCCAGTATTGGCCCACGCCCCACTATTGTCTGGATTCATGGGGGAGGCTGGATTTCAGGTTCTAAAGAACATGCGCGGGGATATTTCAAGCTTCTGGCCGCTCAAGGTTATAATGTAGTCTCCGTACAATATCAGTTTGCGCCTAAAGCTACCTATCCTAGCCAGCTACACCAGATCAATCAGGCACTCAAATTTCTAGATACCTATGCAGACACCTACCATATTGATGCCCAGAACTTATATCTGGCCGGGGATTCTGCCGGAGCCAATCTCGCCAGTCATTATGCCGCACTTTTGACTAATCCCGCATTTGCCGAGCAATCTGGTATTCAGCCTTATCTGCAACCCGGGCAGCTTAAGGGGTTGATTCTGCATTGCGGGATTTATGATCTGGAAGCATTTGCCAGCACTGCACCTGAAGAAATGAAAATTGTGGAGTGGGGGGTATATAACCTGATTCAGGCTTATACGGGTGAGCGCAAGAATGATGCGACATTTTTAAAGCATATTTCTCCAATTCAGTATATTACGCCGTCTTATCCACCGGTGTTCATCAGTGGAGGCAATAAGGACTTTCTGACCGATACCCAGTCTTTGCCTTTTGTGAAAGCCTTAAAGGAGCAGCAGATTCCGGTGACTGCAGTGTTTTATCCGGAATCTAAAGCCTGGCTGATTCATGAATATCAGTTTTTTATGGGCAAGAAAGAAAGTCAGGAAACTTTTATCAAGACGCTGGATTTTTTACATCAGCTTTCCCCTTAAAGATGGGATTAAGCAGGATGAATTTCTTATGTTTAGTTTTAGTCAATAGCCCCGACAAATCATTAAAAAATAGTTTGGAGTTTAAGAGATGAATCCTGTCTCGTGGGCATATTTATTGTTGGCTTTGGCCATCATTGCAGAAGTAACTGGATCTACATTTCTGGTGAAGTCGGAAGGTTTTACCCGATTATGGCCTTCTCTAGCTGTGGTCATTTTATTCTGTATTGCGTTTTATTTACTCTCTCAGGTGATTAAAGTAATTCCTTTAGGCATTGCCTATGCGATCTGGGCGGGAGTAGGTATCGTTCTTACGGCAATTGTAGGATATGTCATATTTAAGCAGGCGCTGGATTTGCCAGCTTTTATCGGGATTGCACTGATCATTTCCGGTGTGGTGGTGATTAACCTGTTTTCCCAAACTGCAGGGCATTAAAAAGGCAGACAAAGTAGCTGCCTCATTTCTACAATAAGCTTATGCCATTTGCGGTTTAAGTTTAAATAGCAAATAAACAGTCAAACCAAGTAGCAGCCCCCAGAAAGCTGAACCGATTCCAAAAAACTGGATATTGGATGCACTAAACAGGAAGGTCATCAGTGCCGCTTCACGGTCGTGACTGTCCTGAAAAGCCAGCGCAATATTGTGGCCAATGGTGCCAAACAGGGCAATTCCTGCTAAGACGGTAATCAGAATCCCCGGAAAAGCCATCAGTACACTGGTCAAGGTCGCAGCAAAAAAACCCATCAGAATATAAAACAGGCCGCAGCTCATGCCTGCAATATAACGTTTGGCCGGATCAGGATGCGCTTGGGCATCCAGACTGACTGCCGCACTGATTGCGGCAAGATTGACACTGAAACAGCCAAAGGGTGCCAGCATCACCTGGGTAATACCCGTCCAGCCTAAAATCGGATTGACCTTGGGTGGATAGCCATAACTTTTAATCACAGCCAAGCCGGGCAGGTATTGCGATGCCAGGTTAATTACTATTAAGGGTAAGGCTAAGCCTAAAAGGGCTTGTAGGCTAAATTCAGGCGTAGTCCAGACCGGCTGGGCAATACTCCAGTTCAGTGCAGGAATAGTGAAATCAATAAAGAAAGGGCATAGGAGGATAGCCATCAAGACAGTAATCACGATGCTATAACGCATACTCAGTTTTTTGGAAACCAGATAAACTGCCAGTACACAAAGTACAAATGGCCAGGACTGTTGCAGACTGCCAAAGACCGAGATGCCAAATTTTAATAGCACACCTGCCAGCATGGCACTGGTCAAACTTTGTGGAATAAACTGGAAAATTCGCTCGAAAATTCCAAAAAATCCCAGACAGGCAATCAGGATACCTGAAATCAGAAAAGCGCCAATTGCTTCACCCAGACTATAGTGACCGGCAGAAGCAATGACCAGCGCCAGACCGGCAGTCGACCAGGCGGTTGAAATCGGATAGCGATATTTCCAGGAAAGCAGAAACCCGGAAACTCCAATACCTATACCCAGTGCCCATAACCAGGAACTGATTTGTGCAGCATTGGCACCCAGACTTTGCGCAGCTTCAATGACCAGTACGGCAGAAACACTGATACCAATCATGCAGGTAATAAAACCGGCCATGATGGCAGGAAAGGAGAGATCTTGTAAAAGTTTAGGCATCATCCATGACACTATTTCTAAATGCGTTTAAATCATACGCTTTTCATGTATCAAAACAATGCTTTTAACAAATTTAAGAAAGGCGAAAGGGGTTGAAAAACCTGGATTCTAGAATGTTGAGGTCGCCAGTTTAAGACCAAAACCACAAAATAGAATCCCGACCGCCGCGACACAGCTGGCAGTTACTTTATAATTCTGGTTGAAATAGGACGCCAGTTTAACCCCAGAAACAATCAGGATTGAAAGATAGGTCATGCTGATCAATTGCAGGATCACAGCCAGTATCGTGAATGTCAGGGCAGGGTAAGGATAGGCAGGATCGACAAATTGCACAAAAAAAGACAGGTAAAACAGAATTGCTTTGGGATTTAAGATGCTAATGGTAAGTGCGGTACGAAAGGGCTGAATCGATTCTACCGTATCTGAGGTCGTCTTTTTAATCTGTACACGTTGCGATGCCTTTGCCGGAAAGAAAGTCTGATAGGCTGCAATGAGCAGCTTGATACCGAGGTAACTGAGATAGATCGCTCCGATAATTTTCAGGGCGATAAACAGTACCGGAAAGGCATGTAGAAGCGAGGCCGCACCCAGTGCTGTACATGTAATCAGGATCAGGTCGCCTGTATATACCCCCAATGCGCCCTTATAACCTGTTTTAATGCCAAAACGGGAGGCAATCGACATGACATACAGAGAGTTCGGTCCGGGTAGTAACACAATCAACGTAGTTCCAATGATAAAGGTCGTTAGATCTGTGATACCAAACACGAAAAGCTCGCAAGAACAAAAAAGCCGATGCGGCATTATAGCAACATCGGCTTGGAGAAACTGGCTAAATTTTCTTTAAATTTCAGTGGTACTCAGGAAAGTTTCACGTAATAAAGCAGCCAGTTGTTCCCGTGCTTTAATGAAACCATCAATGCCGCCTTGCAATAATTCACTGGCCATCGGATCCTGTTTCAATTGTGCATCAAACTCGGCATGGCTAATTGGACTGAGTTCACCTTGAACTTGAATATCTTTGGCTGAGAGTTGAGCTTGCACTTCACGCTGATCATTTTCCAGTTCGGCCAGCAGGTTTGGTGCTACCGTGAGCAGGTCGCAGCCACTCAAGCCTAAAACCTGATCAATACTGCGGAAGCTGGCACCCATGATTTCAGTCTGAATACCGTGTGCCTTGTAGAATTCATAAATACGCTTAACCGAAAGTACACCCGGATCTTTTTCAATCGGGTAAGCTTCAACACCTTCAGCTTTTTTGTACCAGTCCAGAATACGGCCGACAAAAGGCGAGATTAAGGTTACTTTTGCATCCGCACAGGCATGGGCCTGGTGCTGGCCAAATAATAAAGTCAGGTTGGTATGAATACCTTCTTCTTCCAGCGCTTTTGCTGCCTGGATACCTTGCCAGGTAGAGGCAATCTTGATCAGGATGCGGTCTGAATCAATTCCATATTGTGCATAAAGTGCCAGCAGTTCTTTGGCTTTGGCAATCGTAGCTTCGGTATCAAAGGATAGCGAAGCATCGACTTCTGTCGAAACACGGCCTTCAACCAGTTTTAAGATTTCAACACCGAATTTGACCGTCAAAATATCAATGGTACGTTCGATCAGGGCATTATCCACATAACCTTCTTGCTGGGCCTGCTCAAAAGCAGCTTCAATTAAAGCCTGATTTTCAGGTTGTTTCGCTGCTGCAGTAATCAGCGATGGATTGGTGGTTGCATCCAGAGGGCGAAATTTTTCAATTGCACTTAAATCACTGCTATCTGCCACAATGGTCGTCAAGTTTTTTAATTGGTTTAACGCAGTTAATGTCATTACGATCTAGTTCTATGGTTATTGCTTATGCATTCTTATATATCATAAATAGCCGGTTAACCAAGTAGACTGTCGTTGAATTTCTGTGATTAATGCCCGATTTGACGTTGTTTGCGCAAGTGATCAATCAAAAAATGAGCAGCTGTGCCTAGTCGGGTTTCCCGGCTCCAGACCAGATCAACAAAATATGCAAACTTTGGCGTGAAATCGAGCAGGTTTAAAACCTGTAACTGATCTTGCAAATGTGGCTGCTCATTCAGCATCTCGAGTGGCAGAACCCCCCAGCCCAGTCCTTGCTGAATCATGCTGCAAGCCGAGTGATGGTTGTCGGTGCGCCAGTAATTTCTTGAAAAGAGCAGTTCTGGCTTGATGGTGCGATCGCGACTGGCCACCACAATCTGCCTGTTTTGCAAAATCTGTTCATAGCTGACTTGAGCAAACTGACTTAAGGGATGCTGTTTGGCGACTACAGCGACCAGCACCTCACGCTTTACTTCCACAAACTGTTCACGGGTTTCCAGTTGTTCGCGTTCAAACATCAGGGCCAGCTGTGCTGAACCTTCAAAGAGCATACGATGTGCATCTTCCTGAGGTGCACTAAAGACATTGATTTGCAGTGAGGGAAATTCCTGTTCCAGCAAGACGATATAATCGGTCCAGCGCGTATGCAGCAATTCTGATACCACCACGATATTCAGTTCAGATTCTTGGCCTGAACTTAAGGCTTGAGCGTGCTGTTTCCACTGGTTCATTTCTACCAGCAATTGCTGGGTTTTCTCATACAGTACCTGTGCCTGCGGGGTCGGTTTAGGTTCACGGCCTGAGCGCTGGAACAGCTCCAGATTCAGGTCAATTTCCAGATTGGCAATCGCCATACTGACTGCTGAAGGTACTTTCCCCAGTTGACGCGCAGCCGCAGAGAAAGAACCGGTTTCCATCACAGTTTTGAACATCAGCAGTTGTTCCTGATTAACATTCATAGCTCAACCTTTCATTTTTATTGATAGATTCTAACTCGAATAATCAGGTTTAATGAAATATAATTTCTAAACTCTCTGATGAATTAAGCTGATTTGATATGTTAATTACCAAAAGAAGACTGATTCATGCCACCTTATATGAAGGTATTTTACTGGTCGTGATCGCTGTACTGCTAAGTACATTAATGCATATGCCCCTTGAGGTAACAGGCGTTCTCGGGATTGCTATGGCTGTGACTTCAGTACTCTGGAATATGCTGTTTAATCATTATTTTGAAAAGTTTGAAGCGAAACATCGCCTGAAAAGGACTATTAAAGTGCGGATTGCCCATGCAATTGGCTTCGAAGGCGGTTTGATGCTAGCGACTATTCCAATGGTGGCTTATGCCTTACACATGAGTCTGGGTCAAGCTTTTTTGCTGGACTTAGCTTTAACCCTTTGTATCCTCGTATATACCTTTATCTTCCAGTGGATTTATGATCATCTAGAAGCCAGGCTGGGGCTAGAGCCGGATTATCGGAAAATCTCATCATCACATAAGCCATAAAAAATACCACACAGTTCAGACTCCTTTAGGGAAAATGCCAAAGGTGAAATATTCAGCGATGAGGACTTGATCAGGTCCTCATTTTTTATGCTCGAACCCTACTGAAAATTAAGCTATAAGACTCTGATTTTTTATTTTAATTTTTAAAATTATTGGGGAATTTAATGTTGTTTAGGTATACGGTCTTGTCAGTATTCATTGGATTATTGGTCTCTGGATGTGGAGGCGGAGGAAGCGATAGCAGTACCTCACAGCCAACAGGACCAGATTCAGTGATAACACCAGGTACGGGAGAGCAGCTGAGCAAAATTGCAGAGTTTAAGGTTCTGGATATAGGTTCAGAATTAAGCGCAGGAAATTTTGGTCTGACCAGCTGGAATCCTACCGCCATGGTGGTAGAGGGCGATGTTCTTTATATTGCCAACAGCCAGGCAGAATCGAATATTTTACGTTATGACTTAAGAAAAAAACGTGCACTGAGCTCTATAGATCCTATGAAAATTTCGGGTCTGGCCAAAAAATGGGACAGTCTGAATGATCTGGAAATTCATGCAGGGCGTTTATATGTGGCCAACTATGGCTCAAACCGAATTGATATTCTAGATATTAGTGGTGAACAGCCGAGCTTCATTATGGCACTCGGCACAGGTGTATGGTGGGGCGATGCGCTTAATTATGCGCTGGTACATAGCAATGCAGTGACTGCCGATGATCGTTACGTTTATGTGCCTGATATTGAAGGCCGCATTAATGTGTGGCGTCAAAGTGATGTAACGGCGCAAAACCATTTAAAAGCGCAGAAATTTGCACGGCTCAGCTTGCCGGGCTGTGCACGCAACTGTAATGCACGCATGGAAGTCATAGGTGATTATCTGTATACCAGCCTGCCGGATGGTATGACCTATGTCCACGATATCAATCAGATTCAGGAAAATGAAAATAATATTGCGCCCATTTTAACAGAAACCAATTTGTCGGCAGTCATGCATCGCCATAACGATGGCTTGGTCTATGTGTCACGGAATGATGGCACTGTAGAAAGTTACAAGGAAAAATCCTTTAATCTTGACTCTATCTTACCCAATAAAAGTATAGATACCTTCCGAGATTGTATTTTAAAAGGGCAAAATCAGAGCAGTCGACTGGCCAAGGCCAGCGATCTTTATATTTATGGTCAGAATCTATTACACATGGCCAATCAGAAAATTTATATTCTGCCAATGCTGACCCTGCAACAGAATAAATCGAATCAACTCAGTCCACCTGTGATCTTGACCGAATCTCAGGCACGCGAGAGAAGCCGTGTTTTACAGGATGGTGAATCATGGGAAACCTTGACCAATAGCAGCCAGCGTCATGTCTATATGGACCAGATTTTATCGGCAACACTGAATGGCAATCGCCTGCAATTGCAAAGCTACAGTGCTGTGCCTGTACGTGATTTGCAGATTCGTGCCAAAATTAAAAACTCAGAAGACTGGGTAATTCTGGCTAAGCTGGATCAGTTGACGCCATTTTCGAAGGCAAATTTTGATCTCAAGTTGACCGATCAATCCCGTTTCCCGTTGCTTGATGGCACAGGCTCGATCCAGCTGGCAGGTCTGAGTCAGACCACGCAAAACCCAAGTAATATTTTTGATCTGAAAATTAGCTCTGAAACCGATGAGCACGTCAAAAAGCTGAACCAGATTAAAGCCAAATGGAAAATTTATTTCGGCACCTATAATGAGCCAAATAAATGGTGCCGTATTACGCCGGTCTATGCCCGGGAATGGGTCATGATGATGACCAACCTGGCCTATATGCTCAGTACTCCAGAATTTGAAACCTTATGGTTTAACCATAAATCTGTCATGGGACACGACTTTTTTGGCAATGATGGTCAGGTAGAAGGACCGAACGGTTTCTTTCAGCCAGAAGATTATGTCCGGATCTATGGAGAAATTCTTAACCGTAATGAAATTAATCTTGGCGTGACGAATATGGGTGGTGGTCTGGGAGGTGGAGCAGTATTAGGAGTAGATACCTGGTTGTTCTATGGCCACTATAGATTATCTGGCTATCGTATTATTGCACATGAATTCGGACATCATTGGGGCGGGCATAACAGTGCATGGGCAATGGCAGGACATGGTTTTGAAGCCATGGTGGACTGGCTGAATTTCTATTTCCAGCGCCGTCCTGGCTCAATTCCTTATATGGATCCAAATGTGAATGCTTTCCATTTAACGCCGGACAGTGCGCTTTGTCAGGGGCAGGAGATAAACCAGAATATGGTGAAAGATGTAGCATCGACTGCACCGTGGAACAAAGTGGATGAATATTTTAAAAATAATCCAATGCCAAATCGCTAAAACATAAAAAAAGCCCCTCATTTGAGGGGCTTTTTAATTGGATTGGTCAACGGATTATTTTTCAATAATTGCCGTTACACCTTGACCACCTGCGGCACAGATCGACACCAGTACGCGGCCTGAACCTTTCTGGTTAATCAGTTTTGCTGCTGTAGCAATGATACGACCGCCAGTTGCTGCAAACGGGTGACCAGCAGCAAGTGAAGAGCCTTTTACGTTCAGTTTTGCACGGTCAATTGAACCCAGTGGAGCGTCTAAACCTAAACGCTCCTTACAGAATTTAGGATCTTCCCAAGCTTTTAAAGTACATAATACTTGAGATGCAAAAGCTTCATGAATTTCATAATAGTCGAAGTCTTGCAGTTTAAGACCTGCACGTTCCAGCATACGTGGTACAGCATAAGCTGGCGCCATCAACAAGCCTTCTTTCTTCTCGACAAAATCAACAGCAGCAGTTTCCTGGAAAGTCAGGTAAGCCAGCACTTCATGACCGTTTGCCTTCGCCCATTCTTCAGAAGCGAGCAGTATACAAGAAGCACCATCTGTTAGCGGCGTCGAGTTACCCGCCGTCATGGTACGTGCATCACCTTTACCAAAAGCAGGTTTAAGTTTTGCCAGCTTCTCAACTGAAGAGTCTGGGCGCAGGTTGTTATCACGCTCAAGGCCTAAGAATGGCGTGATCAGGTCATCAAAGAAACCTTCTTCATACGCTGCAGCCATTTTCTGGTGTGAAGATGCAGCAAGTTCATCCTGTGCTTCACGGGAAATTCCCCATTCCAGTGTGGTAATCGCTTGATGATCACCCATAGACAGACCTGTACGCGGTTCACCATTTTTTGGTGCATCCATCAGGTCTTTCACATTGATCTTGGTCAGTGCTTTTAGACGGTCTTTTGCAGTTTTCGCGATATTCAGCTCAAGCAGTGCTTTACGTAGGCCATCACCAAAAGCAATTGGCGCATCGGAAGTTGTATCCACACCACCTGCAATGCCCACTTCGATTTGACCTAAGGCAATCTTGTTGGCAACCAGAAATGCCGCCTGCAAACCAGTACCACAGGCCTGCTGAATGTCATAAGCAGGCGTTTCAGCTGCAAGAGCAGTATTTAGTACACATTCACGGGTCATATTGAAATCACGGCTGTGTTTCAGAACTGCACCGGCAACAACTTCCCCTAAGCGTTGACCTTGCAGATTAAAACGCTCAACCAGACCGTTCAGGGCTGCTGTGAACATATCAGTATTGGATGCCGTAAAGTAAGCACCATTTGAACGTGCAAATGGAATGCGGTTACCACCGATGATCGCAACGCGGCGAACTGTATTTTGGCTCATGTTTGGTACCTGTTGAACAGAAGTTTGTGTTATAGATTTTGAATCTTGTTGGCTTGAAGTCATTTTTTGGGCACGTGTAGCCGTATTGCGTGTACGCGTGGTTTTAGCCGGACTTTTTTCTGCTGGATTCACTGTATCAGTATTTTTAGTGCTACGCTTAGCACGCGTTGATGGTTTTGACACAGTTTCTGTCGCAGGGTTCTCGACTGCTGGATTTTGTTGAGTTGTTTTGCTCATAAGGCTTGACCAGGCAAATAGATCATCTTCTTGGCGCTTACATTAGCACAGAAGAAGATAGGCTGTATTGACTACAATGACATTACAGACTGCGCTCAGGTCAAGTCATCTGCCTATTATCTCAAGTATGATTGGGCAGAATCTGGTGGATCTGTTGAAATATAAGTGTCTGGCATCATATTGAAGTTTAAGGATAACTTTAGATCAACCAAAAATTAATTTGTATGAGAGATAATAAACATGACTGATCAGTACCAAACTTTTGCAAAATCTCCTATTGGTAAATTTGTCATTAAAAATTTGGGTCTACCATCCCCAACTTCTTTAGACCGTTTTGAGTCTGCTACGCCAGTGGTAAAAGGTGCAGTATTATTGGGCGCAGCACCAGCAAGTCAATTAACGGGTGCTATTGCTCAGGTTCTGGCAAATATTCATGCAAATAGCTATGCAGGCAATAATACTGAGTTGCAACAGGCAGCTGCAGCATCTGGACTGAATCTGGGTGCATTTAACCCGGGCGATAAAGAATCAAAATTCAAGGTCGTTATTTTTGATGCTTCAGGGATCGAAAATTCAGAACAGTTAAAATCACTTTATGATTTCTTCAACCCGATTGCGCGTCAAATCCAAAGTTCTGGCCGTGTCGTGATTGTGGGGACTACGCCTGAAACTGCTAAATCAGTCAGTCAGTCAATTGCTCAACGCGCACTGGAAGGTTTTGTAAAATCTGTGGGTAAAGAGTTTAAAAAGGGTATTGCAGCGAACCTGATCTATGTAGATGCCGGTGCTGAAGCAAACCTTGAGTCTGCTTTACGTTTTGCAGTTTCTCCACGTTCTGCCTATGTTTCTGGTCAGGTGATCCGTGTTTCACCTGCTGAAAAAGTGGATGTGGACTGGACTAAACCATTAGCGGGTAAAACTGCTGTAGTGACCGGTGCGAGCCGTGGTATTGGTGAAGCGATTGCTCATGTATTGGCACGTGATGGCGCACATGTTATCTGTCTGGATGTTCCGCAGCAGCAAGCGGACCTTGACCGTGTAGCCGGTGAAATTGGCGGTTCAACTTTAGCCATCGATATTACTGCTGCAGATGCAGGTGAGAAAATCAAAGCGGCAGCAGCTGAGCAAGGCGGTCTGGACATTATTGTGCACAATGCCGGTATCACCCGTGACAAGACTTTGGCCAATATGAAGCCTGAGCTATGGGATCTGGTGATTAACATCAACCTGTCTGCCATTGAACGTGTAAATGACTATTTAATCTCCAACGATGGTCTAAATGCCAATGGTCGCATTATCTGTGTATCCTCAATTTCAGGTATTGCAGGTAACCTGGGTCAAACCAACTATGCAGCGTCTAAAGCGGGTGTGATTGGTGTGGTGAAATTTACAGCACCAACCTTAAAAAATGGTATAACCATTAATGCTGTTGCACCGGGCTTTATCGAAACACAAATGACGGCTGCGATTCCATTTGCAATCCGTGAAGCAGGCCGCCGTATGAACTCAATGAGCCAAGGTGGTCTACCTGTAGATGTTGCAGAAACAATTGCCATGTTTGCTTCTACGGCTTCAACAGGTTTAAATGGCAACGTGGTTCGTGTCTGTGGTCAAAGCCTATTAGGGGCTTAATGGAATCTCTCCCGACCTCTCTTAAAGAGAGGAGAAGCCCCCTTTTAAAGGGGAATTCAGGGAGATTAAAATTCTAAAGAGAAAATTCCAAGAATTCTCAAAACCTCTCCAGTGCTTCACTTTCATACAATGATTGAAGTATGCTCAGGAGAGGTCACTTTATAAAGATAATATTTCCAAAGGTTCAGTATGAATACGCGCCATTTTAGTCAACTTCCAAAACCTTATTTAGCCTATCCAAAAGTGATTCAAGGCTTGATTTTTAAAAAGCCGAAAGCTGAAAAAGTTCTGCCGCAAGTTGAATATGTGGTGGATTCATTCAAGGTCGATCAGAAACATTTAAAAGCCTATAATGAAGTATGTGGCTTTAAAAATAATGGTTATATTCCAGCTATTTATTTGACCGTGCTATCTCAAAGTCTGCAAATGCACATGATGACTTCAGAAGCATTTCCGTTTCCGATTTTGGGACTGGTACATATCCGTAATCAGGTCAAGCAATACCGTAAAATCGGTGTGAATGAGACTTTGACGCTGTCATGTAAGTTTGGCGAATTGCAGCCGCATGATAAAGGTGTGCAATTTGATTTCATTACTACAGTCAAAGTAGGTAATGAAGTGGTGGTTGAAGGATTAACGACTTATCTGTCACGTCAAAAGACTAATGGTAAAGCTACTGCTAAACCTGCAGAAAGTAAGGCATCAGAATTTAAGCTGAACAATGAATGGAACATCTCGGAAAATACTGGTCGTCGTTATGCTATGACTTCAGGTGATTTTAACCTGATCCATATTCATGCAGTCACAGCGAAAGCCTTTGGCTTTAAACAGGCAATTGCACATGGCATGTGGAGCAAGGCCAAAGCACTGGCGAATCTGTCATTGCCAGATGCCTATGAAGCTGATGTCTGGTTCAAGTTACCGATGTACTTGCCATCTAAAGTTGAATTCCTGACCGCGCAGGCAGCGAATGATACAGATTTTCTGATACGAAGCAGTAAGAATCAAAAACCGCATGTCACCGGTCATATCAAAGCGATTTAAATCTGAATCAAAAGCCTAAACCCGATTTAGGCTTTTTCATTTTAAGGGATCAATATTCTATGGATAGAATGATGCAGCCAATTAAAGATTATCTGTTTGCTGATCAGCATAATTATCAGGGCAATGTCGATGAGAGTTTCAGTGACCTTGCCCGTCAGTTTAGCCGTTTGCAGGATGCACGTACCGAACAGGGTGGTGCAGCGCTGGTGGTATATTTTGAGGGACAAAAGGTCGTCGATATTTATACCGGTAAAAAGTCTGTCACTGAAAACTGGCAACCCGATACCATGTCGCTATGTTATTCCACCGGCAAAGGCGTACTGGCGACGTTGGCGCATATTCTGGTCAGTCAAGGTTATCTGGATTATGATCGACCGGTTGCAGAATACTGGCCTGAATTTGCACAAAAGGGTAAAGAAAATATTACTTTGGCGCATATGCTGAGTCATCAAAGCGGATTGTTTGATATCCGTAATATGATTGATGATGCCACTGAAATGGCCGACTGGTCGCATATGCTGGACCGGATTGCGGTAGCGGAACCACGATTTCAGGTTGCAACCGATGCAGCCTATCAACCGCTGACTTTTGGTTGGCAGGTGGGTGGTGTACTGGAAAAAGCGACTGGTAAAAAACTGGGTGAACTGATGCAGGAATATCTGGTAAAGCCATTACAATTAAATGGTGCTTATTTTAGCGTACCGACGAATGAGTTGGCTCGGGTGGCCTTACCCATTTTAAAGCCTAAAATAACCAAGTCTCAAACCCAGACCGCGAAAAAAACTGTGTCAAGGCAACCAAGCCTGATGGAACGAGCCTTGGTATGGAGTGGTCAGAGTCCACAGGATTTTCAGGATGGCATGATTCCTAAGGGCATGAAGAACTTCAGTTTCTTTAGTAATGAGGGTCTACAGGCCATTATTCCGTCTGCTAATGGAGTATTTGCCGCAGAGAGTCTGGCTAGAATCTATGCCATGCTGGCGAATCGTGGTGAATGGCAAGATCAACAATTCATTTCGCCTGAGGTATTCCAGCAACTTAGTCAGGTGCAATATAAAACAAGAGATCGGGTTATGCCTTTACCGATGCACTGGCGCTTGGGTTATCACCGTGTTCTCACTTTAGGAAAAGCCTCTAAAGGTTTTGGTCATATGGGTTTTAATGGCTCTGGTGCCTGGTGCGATCCTGAGCGTGGTTTAAGTTTTGCCTATACACATAACTTTCCTACAGGTTCATTGACCGGAGACTACCGTCTTTGGGGTTTGACTCAGGAAACCTTACGCTGTGCGGATGCGGTACTGACCGGGCGCAAAGGCTGGCGTTAGATCACCCTGATCCAGGACTTAATCCATCCTTTAAAATGTGCTATTTTGTGGCGAATTCCAGTTCTGTGAAATGAAATCATGAAGAAAGTGATATTGATTCCTTTGGTGGTAACCGGTGCTTTATTTGGTTGTCAGGATCAAAATCAATCAGTTACAAATACTGTCGCTGAAGCCAAGGTGCAGCTACCTGCATGGGTGGGAAATTATCAGGGCACAACGCCATGTATGGGATGCTTTTCAAGTTGTGAAGATTGTCCAGGTATGGCAGTGGCCTTGACCTTGAATGAAGATCAGACCTTTACTTTACAGCGTGAAAGTTTAAGTGGTCATAATGAAATTGAAACGATGAGCGGGCAGATCCGGTTTCAGGATGAATCACAACAAAAGATTGAACTGCTGAATGTCGATACCCGAAATCTGCTGTATGTCGATCTGAAAAAGCATGTTCTGGAAATTCGTGAAGATCAAACAGGCAAACGCTACCAGATACAAAGTGACTTTATCCTGTTTGAATCCGTCTGATTTTAAAAAATCTTTGTTTTATATCCCTTTTTCAAGGATTTTGATCAAGGGATTTTTATTCTTTATAAACCGGCATTCATTTCACTATTTCATAAAAAAACAGTATGCTTAGACCTGTAAAAAGGAGCATACATGTATCAAGTACTTGCGCGAAAATACCGTCCTCGTAATTTCAATGAATTGGTGGGGCAAAACCACGTTTCTCGTGCTTTAACCAGCGCGCTCGAACGTGGCCGTTTGCATCATGCCTATTTGTTTACGGGAACGCGTGGTGTCGGAAAAACCACGATTGCACGTATTTTGGCGAAGTGCTTGAACTGTGAGACCGGTATTACCTCGACGCCTTGTGAAGTCTGTGCGACCTGTACCGCAGTCAATGAAGGTCGGTTTATTGACCTGATTGAAATTGATGCGGCGTCACGCACCAAGGTGGAAGATACCCGCGAGCTGCTCGACAATGTTCCTTATGCACCGACTCAAGGACGCTTCAAGGTCTACCTGATCGATGAAGTGCACATGCTGTCCACGCATTCTTTCAATGCGCTGTTAAAGACGCTGGAAGAACCGCCGGAACATGTCAAATTCCTGTTTGCAACCACCGATCCGCAAAAACTACCGATTACCGTAATTTCTCGCTGTCTGCAATTTACCTTGCGCCCATTGGCAGTCGATGAAATTACCGAACATCTGGGCCATATTCTCAGCAAAGAAAGTATTCAGTCTGATCAGGATGCCATCTGGCAGATTGC
The DNA here is from genome assembly GCF_048147885.1 of Acinetobacter sp. 228. Lineage (NCBI taxonomy): Bacteria > Pseudomonadati > Pseudomonadota > Gammaproteobacteria > Moraxellales > Moraxellaceae > Acinetobacter > Acinetobacter sp. 228. The sequence continues at coordinate 164,660 of NZ_JAYWYV010000004.1, read as the reverse complement.
TGAATCTGCGCAAGGTTCATTACGTGATGCCTTGTCGTTGACCGATCAGGCGATTGCCTATGGTCAGGGAGCGATTCAGCATCAGGATGTTAAAGACATGCTGGGACTGATTGACCGTACCATTATTTATGATCTGATTCTGGCGATTCACCAGAATCAGAAAGCGCAAGTCAGTCAGTTATTGCTACAGTTCCGTCAGCAAGCTTTGGATGTGTCACTGGTTCTAGACCAGCTGATTTCGACACTGCATGAACTGGCTTTATTGCAGTACCTGCCAGATCTGAGCCTGAAATACAGTGCAGAGATCAATCGAAAGATCATGCAATTATCCGGTCTGATTTCTGCTCAGGACCTGCAACTGTATTATCAAATTGCCTGTAAGGGTCGTGCCGATTTACAGCTTGCAGTTACGCAGGAACAAGGCTTTGAGATGACGGTGCTACGCTTACTGGCTTTCCGTCCATTACAACCAAGTGAAATTCCAGTAATGCAGGAGACTGCATCGCAACAGGCAACAACCCATACAACACACCTACAGCAACCTGTTCAGACACAACTTCAATCTGAATCAGTAGAAACACAATCATTGGAGGCAGAACCGGTATTTGATGATTTCTCTCTGGATGATGGGACGGATGAGGAGATTGATGTCGCATCAGCGTCTGAGCCTTCTTCGGATGATTTTCTCGATGAAGACGAGCCCACCAGCATCAATGCACCTGAACCTGTCCAGCCTGTAGTAACTCAAACAGTGATTGAAGAAGTGCGGTCTAGTGATCAAATTGTTTTTGATCCAAATGACGACAAAGGCTTATTTGGTTTTGATGAAATCGAGAATACTCCAGAAGCACCGGCTACTAGCAACAGTTCGGATGATTTCCTGCTTGAAGAGTTTATTCCTGCAGATGCCGTCATTCCTGCTGAGCCAGCACAAAACATCATGTCTGCTGATGAGGAATTTAGTCTGGCTGCGCCGGAACTGGAACTTGCGCAGGAATTGATTAATCAGCCTGTTACTGAAGAGAAAGCTCCAGTGCAAACCACGGCACAGGTAATTGCCCCGGATGTTATTGCCCAAGAAGCCAATACCCAGAATCTGATGCCACAGGATATTCTGAAAATACCTGAGCAAGCATTAGAAGGCGAGTGGAGCGTAGAAAAATGGGAATACTGGTTCCGTAATAGTCAGCTTTCTCCGGCAGTTCAGGAACTGGCGCAGTATGGCGTCATGAGCGGCCAGATTAATGGTGAATCTGTTTTCCATATTCCTGAGCAGTACCAGCAGCTGTTGACCCAGTTGCAACATCATCTGGAAGCGGCCTTACAACAGCAATGGCCGCAAACACACTTCCAGGTGAAATTTGAAAATGTGGATCAGCTCACGCCGTATACCATGCAGCATCAGCGTAAGGCGCGTGCTTTTAAACGTGCCGAAGAATTGTTGCATGCTGAACCGGCAGTACGCGATCTGTTACAGCAATTTGATGGTGAACTGCAAAATATTCAGCTGAAATAGACAGGGCTTTAAGGCATCACAAATCGAGATAAAGCATCCCGCATTTCGACTGGAATCGGGGTGCTTTTTCGTGTCTCGCGATCGACAAAGACATGAACAAAATTGCCTTGTGCAGCCGCTGTATCTGAATTGCGTTTAAAAATAGCCAGATCATAGCTGAGCGATGAATTTCCCATGCTTTCAATGGCTACGCCAACTTCAATAATTTCCGGATAAGACAGTTCCTGATTGAACTGACAATTGGAGCTGACCACCAGTCCGATCATAGGGGAATATTTCGGATCAAAATCGGCTTCCTGAATCAGCAGGGCATTGGCTGCGGTATCAAAATAACTGTAATAGGTCACATTGTTGACATGACCGTATAAATCATTGTCTGCCCAGCGGGTTTGAATGGGCAAGAAAAATGTATAGTGCTCGCGTTGCTTGATCGTGGCTTTCATCAGTATTCAGTCCTCAGCTAGATAAGGCTTAGGTGGAAATTGATTTAGGCGTAGATGGCCTGATAAATCTGATAAGCATCATCCACCTTGAGTTCACGTGGATTATTCTGCAACAGGCGGCCTTGTTGCATCGCATCTTTTGCCATGACCTGCAGCATATGTTCCGGTACATTGAGCTGCTTTAATTTTAGGGTCAAACCGCTTTGCATCAGATGATTATTAAAATGATCAATAAACAGATCGGTCAGGCCATCATGACAACCTTTACTATGTGGATCTAACCAGGTCATCAATTCGGCATAGAGCTGTTTGGCTGCCGGAGCATTAAACTTTAAGACTTCAGTCAGTACCAAAGCATTGCTATGTCCATGTGACAAATGGAAATGTCCACCGAGCGGATAGGCCAGTGCATGTACGGCGGCTACCGGTGCATTGGCAAAGGCTTGTCCGGCCAGCATGGAGCCGACCAGCATATTTTGACGGGCCTCTAAGTCATTGCCATCTTGCAGCACCCGTTGCAAATTGGCATTTAATAATCTTAGGGCCTGTTTGGCCAGCATATCCGAATAAGGGTTTTTCTTGTGTTTTGAGGTATAGGCTTCAATGGCATGCACCATGGCATCAATGCCGGTGGCGGCAGTAATCTGTGCCGGCAGATGCTGGCTAAAGGTGGCATCCAGAATGGCGATATCGGCATAGAGAATCGGGGCGACAATGCCGCTTTTGGTGGTTTCACCTGTGGTCACAATTGAAATTGGCGTCACTTCGGAGCCTGTTCCAGCGGTAGTTGGAACCAGAATTAAAGCTAAACGCGGTCCGGTAGCATTATCGACGCCATACAGATCGGTTAGTGTCTGATTCTGCTGGGGATGTGCCAGAATCGCAATCAGTTTGGCCACATCCATCGAGCTGCCACCACCAAAACCCAGTACCACATCGATTTTTTCCTTTTTTGCAAAGGCCGCCGCTTCAAGCACTACGGTATCAGGTGGGTCGGCTTGAACTTCCGAATAAATCACATAATCCAGTCCGGCAGATTCAATCATCTCCAGAACTGGTAGATGTAATTGCTGCTTGAGCATGCCGGGATCGGTGACCAGCAGAAGACGTTGATAGCGGCCATTTTTAAGAATTTTCAATAATTCCTGAATCGTGCCGAGTCCGGCAATAATATTGGGGACGGTTTGAAACTGAAAACGATTCATGGCGATATCCTTGATTTTTTTATTGCAAATACGAGATTATTCTATGGTTGTAAGATAGGAATCAGTATATAAATAACTTAACATAAGAATCCTTAAAATGAAGTAGCTCTGAGGTTGTTTATGTCATCCAGAACGCCATACAAGGTGTTATGTGTTTGTTTGGGAAATATTTGCCGCTCTCCCACGGCAGAAGTTGTACTCAGACATTATTGTGATGAACAGCAACTCAATATCATTGTCGATTCTGCCGGAACCAGTAATTATCATCCGGGCAAGGCACCAGATCTGCGTAGCCAGCAGCATGCACTGAAACGTGGCTATGACCTTTCAGCTCTGCGTACACGTCAACTGACGCTGCATGATTTTATTGATTATGACCTGATTCTGGCGATGGATCTGGAGAACCTGTCCAATATCAGGAACATACAGCGTCTGGCTGAAGACGAGTTTAATCATATACGTGCACAAGTGGCATTGATGAGTGAGCATGATCAGCTTTATCCGAAACAGGCTCTGCCCGATCCTTATTATGGCGAAGCGGATGGTTTTGAGCGGGTGCTAGATCAGTGCGAGTCCAGCAGCCGGGCATGGATTGAGATTTTTAAACAGAATTTACACAAGGTTTAAGCGATGCAGATTCAAACTCAGGTTCAACTTAAACCTTTTAATACCTTAAATTTAGAAGCCGTGGCTTCACACTATGCCCATATTCAATCGACTGCAGATCTGCTGGCTGCACTGGATTTTGCTGAACAGCAGCAACTAAATGTGCTGATTCTGTCAGGCGGCAGCAATATGTTGTTGCCGGAGCAGATTAATGCGCTGGTTTTGCATATGAATATTCAGGGCATCGAGATGCTGGATGCTGATGATCAATCGCAACGTTTACGTGTGGGCGCTGGACAGGGCTGGCATGAATTCGTGCTCTGGACCACGACACAAGGTTTATATGGTTTGCAGAATCTGGCCTTGATTCCTGGGCGTGTGGGTGCTTCTCCGGTCCAGAACATTGGTGCTTATGGCGTCGAAGTGGGCGAGTTTATCGATTCTGTCGAAGTTTACGATCGTCAGAGCAAACAGTTTGCTTCGATTAGCGCTGCTGATTGCCAGTTTGCCTATCGACACAGTATTTTTAAAGATGATCCGAACCGTTATGTGATTAGCCATGTGACTTTTAGATTACTTAAGCAGCCAGATTTGAAGCTGAATTATGGTGATCTGAAAACCGCAGTCGGTGATCAGCTCACAGCAGAGAATCTACAACAGCAGGTCATCCAGATTCGTCAGAGCAAATTGCCTGATCCACGAGAATTCCCGAATGTGGGCAGCTTCTTTAAAAATCCGCTGGTTGATCAGGCGGTCTTTGACCAAATTGCGGCATCTTTCCCGAATTTACCCCATTACCAGCAAGCCAATGCTCAAGTTAAACTGGCAGCGGGCTGGTTGATTGACCAGGCAGGCTGGAAGGGTAAACAGTTGGGGCCTGTTGGTATGTTTCATAAACAGGCGCTGGTCTTGGTGAATTATGGTCAGGCCTCTCTCACCGATGTCCGTAAAACGTATCGTGCGGTACAGCAGTCGGTCTGGAGCAAATTCAATCTGATGCTGGAACCTGAACCTGTATTATTCGATCAGAATGGATTAATCCGTTCTCATCAGGAAGAGGAATAACATGAAAAACACCCATTGGATGATACGTTTGCTACAAATAGTCACTGGACTGTTTGTGCTATGCGGCTGTCTAATGGTGTTTATCTATACGCCTTTTTACTCAAAACTGATCGTCAGGGGTTTAAACCAGTTTGTATCGCTAGAGCTGAATGAAGTCGCGGCACAAAGCCAGAAAATGGCAGCGTTAAGCGAGCATGAAAATCTGGAACCCGGGTCTGACTTATGGATTGCCCGTCAGGCCTACTTGAAAGTGATGGAGCAGGATATCCAGCAAAATAACTCGGCTAATCTGATGCTGATTCAGGCGCGCTATAAAGCGCTACAGAAAGTAATTGAAGATTATCAGCGCGAGCAGCAAGATCAGAAAACAGAACAAAACCCGCCTGCTCAAGTACCGTTATTGTCCTCGCAGGAAGCTGCAGAGCCAGTCGATCCGACAGCCAATGTCCGGGAATTACTGGAGTGGGACAGTAGCGAAAACAAGGAACGTATTGAGCAATATATGGAGTTTTTGACGACGCATCCGCTTGAGCAGGGTGAAGCGAGTTCGGTACAGGCGTCTGATGGAGAAGAAATCCGGCAGGACTTGGCTTTACTACAAGATCAGCAACAGGTTAAACCGGTGAATAGCTCCCAGCCTTATGCCATTGTGGTATTGGGTGGTGGTTTAACCCTGGATGAGCAGGGCAAGGAAATTGTGGTGAATAACTATACGCGACTACGTCTGGAAACCACGCTGGCAGTAGAGAAGCATTATGAATTGCCGATTGTTCTGAGTGGGGTTGAAGCCCCGTATATGCAGCGCTGGCTAAAAAACCATGGGGTCGATGCCAAATTGCTGGAAGATCGCAGTATGAATACCTGTGAAAATACCCGTTTTAGTTCATTATTATTACAAAAGAAAGGTGGAGCCCCGACGGTGATTCTGATTACTGATCGTTATCATATGCCGCGTACCCGCCGTTTATTTGCTTTAAATGGCATACAAACCATTCCGGTAGAAGCACCGATGCCAAAGCCTTTGACACGATGGCGTCCAAGTGCGCAAAATTATGATCATAGTCGTCGAGCCAATTATGAAATGTTGGCGACCCTGCGCGATATGTGGTTTGGATCCAGTGATTGTCGGGAGGTGCCATAATGTCTGATATCCCATTTTTAAATCCCACTATCCTGAAACAGCTGGATTTACCTATTCCCAGTCGGGACATTACCCCACAGCTTTTGCCACCTTTGAACCTGAATCGTAGTGATCAACCGCCAATTGATTTGCAGTCCTATCGAAAACTTTATGGTTTTGATTTGCTGGACTGCAAACACTGGCAGGGCTATGTGCAGATGCCATTATTCAGGCTGCATGTACAGGTGTTTGAGCCCAATCTGGAAAATACCCGCTTTGACAAGATTCAGGGAACCACTTTTCTGTTGCATGGTTATCTGGAACATAGTGGTATTTATCAGCCGATTGTAAAAGAGCTGCTGGAGCAGGGTTTTAGTGTGTTGACCTATGATCTGCCTGGACATGGTCTGAGTGATGGTTCATCTGCCAGCATTCAGAATTTTGATCACTATCAGCAGGTTTTGCATGCAGTACAGCGTTATGTACAGCACGCCTCACAATTACCTAAACCTTGGGTGGGGATCGGACAAAGTACCGGCGGTGCGATCTGGATGCATCATTTACTGGAATTTGCACAGCGTCGCGAAAATCCTTTTGTGGAACGGGTTCTGCTGTTATCACCATTGATTCGACCTGCCAAAACTGCTTGGTGGCATAATTCGGTGGGGCTGGGCATTATTAGCCGCATCAAACGTGAAGTTCCCCGACATTTCAGACGCAATAATCATAATCCGGAATTTCTGCGTTTTATCCGGCTTAAAGATCCATTACAACCGCGGATGATGGGCATGGACTGGATTCTGGCGATGTCGCGCTGGATGCTGGAAATGGAAGCGCGACCTGCTTGCCGTATTCCGGTCTGGCTGGCGCAGGGTGCGCAAGATCAGACTGTGGACTGGCGCTATAATATTGAATTTATCCGGCGTAAATTCCGGCTCCAGACCTTATTGATGCTGGAAGAAGGTTCACATCAGTTAATCAATGAGCGTGCAGACATTCGTGCTGCATTAACAGGCTTGATTCCGGCCTTTCTACATGCCCATGGCAGTAAAACTTATTATTAATTTATTGTTAATAGAGTGAAGATTAAACATTCAAGTAAAAAAAAGGCGTTTTTTAGAACGCCTTTTTATTTCTAACTTTGTTGATTTAAAATTGTTCTAATTTGGCCAAATTCCACATCCGGAAGTAGAAGTTTTCATCATCCTTATTTTCACAAGACAATAATTCTCCCTCTTTCAACCAAAAATGAATCTGTGCAAAGTTTTTTATTTCGTGACTATTCACACGTTGCGCCAGATGATGCGCCTTAATGGCTGAAGGATGTTTGAGACCCGCAGATGCAATCAGCTCGGACAGAGCATGCAAGGTGTTTTTATGAAAATGAAAGACACGTTCTGCCTTGGTTGGTACATGTAGTGCTTTTTGGCGATCTTTGTCCTGGGTGGTGACTCCAACCGGACATTGATTGGTGTGACAGCTTTGTGCCTGAATACAGCCCACTGCAAACATAAAACCACGGGCGGAATTCACCCAATCCGCCCCAATGGCAAGCGTGCTTGCAATATCGAATGCACTAATAATTTTACCACTTGCACCAATTTTGATCTTATCTCTCAATCCTGCACCAACAAGGGTATTATGTATAAACAGTAAACCTTCTCGTAATGGTGCGCCGACATAGTCAATTAGCTCAATTGGTGCAGCACCGGTTCCACCTTCAGATCCATCGACCACGATAAAATCCGGGTAAATCTGGGTATGTAACATGGCTTTTACAATACTCATAAATTGCCAAGGCTGACCCAGACACAGCTTAAAACCGACTGGTTTTCCGTTGGAAAGTTCACGTAATTGTTGAATGAAATTCATCATTTCAATTGGGGTGCTAAATGCCGGATGGCTAGAAGGTGAAACGCAGTCATGATCACGGCTGATGCCCCGGATTTGTGCGATTTCTTCCGATATTTTACTTTTAGGTAAAATGCCACCATGTCCAGGCTTTGCGCCTTGCGAAAGTTTGATTTCAATCATCTTGACTTGGGGTAATTTGGCCTGAGCAGCAAAACGTTCCGGGTCGAACTGTCCGTCTAAAGTACGGCAGCCAAAATATCCACTGCCAATTTCCCAGACCAGATCACCGCCATATTCCAGGTGATAGGGACTGATACTGCCTTCGCCTGTATCATGAAAAAAATCACCTTTTTGAGCGCCGAGATTAAGTGCACGTATCGCATTGGCACTCATGCTGCCAAAGCTCATGGCTGAAATATTTAAAATAGACGCTGAAAATGGCTGTGTACATTGCTCATTCCCAATCAGGATACGAAAAGTCTGCGGATCGGCAACTTTACAGGGGGTGATAGAGTGACTGACAAAGCGGTAATTATCTTCATAAACATTCAATATCGAGCCGAAAGGTTTATCTGAGTTTTCGTTTTTCGCCCGCTGGTACACCAGACTGCGTTGCATGCGGGAAAAAGGCAGTGCATCGCGGTCGGCTTCAATAAAATACTGACGAATCTCTGGCCGGAATTCTTCAAAGATAAAGCGGAAATGTCCCATAATTGGGTAATTTTTCAGAATAGAATGCTTATTTTGCAGTACATCATACAAACCCAATAGGCTGAGGAGAATACTCAGAATCCACAGGGTATTCACCAAAGTTTGCGGCATGAAATAATAGATATAACGCGGCGAATAACCGATATGGAATGTGGTAAAAATCACTGCTATCAGAATGCAGGCAAACCAGACCGAATGGCGGGAAAAAAACGTATTAAGCAGTTTATGACGTACTAATTGCGCAGGGTTAGCCATTGTAAAATTAAGTCCCTATTTCGACTTCTACAGGGCTTTATGATGTGCAGAGCCCGTTATCTTATACAAGCAGAGAATTGTTATTCAATTTTATAAACTTGCCGAAAACCCTACCAAGCGATGCAATGATTCCACAGCGATTGCTGATAAACATTACTGAAAAATTCCTATAGAAAAAATCTGCATAAGATAGATATTCTCTTTATTTCACAAGATGGAGCGATAATTTTATAGTTGGTTTATCCACTATTATATAGGAGCTTGATCCCATGACCAAAAAGTCCATTCGCTTTAATACTGCTGAACTGGCTTGCTCATGTCTCAGTTATTTTTAAATATCGAACTTTCATCCAACCTGAATCTCAGGGTACCAAAGAGAGGCAGGTGGGCACAGCGACAGATCACCACAATAATTACAAAAATATAAGTATAATTCTCCAGTCCCCAATTTGGGGGCTTTTTTATTTTTAATTTTTATAAAATCTCGATGAAACCCTGGCTAAGGATTCCCCTCATCCCGTTGATTGACTGCATCCGCCACAATACTCGGTTCAATATGTTTAATCTTTTTACCAAAGCTACGCAGCCACCAGACCAGTTGTGAGGTAAATGGCACGGTGGCTGTGATTAATGCCATACCCTTATCTATTTTTTCAATTTTCTGGTCTTTGCTAAGCTGGCTTTCTTCCAGATAATGTGCATCTGCTTCCGACATGGTTAATTTAAGCGTGACGTTCTCAGTAGGCTGATTGAAATCCACCCGGAAACCCAGTGCACCAGAATCAATATATTCATCAATGTCAAAATTCACCGGATGCAAGGCACGTGAATTCAGTACTACGGCAGATTTAAAGCGATGCAGGGCAAAAGTCTGGATATCGGACTTGTCATGACGGGTACATACCAAATAGATAATGGAACCTTTTTGCACCAAGGCCAGAGGATTGAGAATATAGGTTTTTTCTTCGCTGTTATGAACACGACCCTGATACACACATTCCAGTTGTTTGTCCTGTAACAGGCCTTCATACACGGCTTGTTGAGCCGCTTTATCAACAACAGGTGGAATCAGTGGCTGGGTAGCTGGAACAATACGCACGCGATTAATCCATTGCCGGACATTGTTCTGGGAGGAAAGACTGCGTCGCGCCAGATCAAACCAGGGATTCATTTCTTCGATCAGGCTCGGTGGCAGCAGGTGTTTTAAATGTTCTTCGACCATCATAAAGGTGACGGCTTGCGAGCTGGTCATATGCGGCAAACTTTGCAGTGGCGCATCTGAGCGCCAACGCCAGCCTTGTGGTGTGGTCTTACTACTTTCAATTGGAAAGCGTTGCGCAATCTGGTTCAGGTCACGCTGAATGGTACGCAGACTGATATCGATACCTTCGCGATTCAGGATTTCCTGTAATTCACGTGTTCCCATCCATTTGCCGGTAGAAAGACGCGACAAGATTTGCCATTGGCGATACAGGCTGTTCGAGGTTTCTTTTTCTTGTGCTGACATAGTGTATTTTACTGGCAATAAAAGACGGGATTTAAACTTAGATTAACACAATAAGAAAACTCACATTTTTTCGCAAGTCCTTAAACGCAACAATTGTCCTACAAACTAAAAACAACTTGGCAAGAAATAGCATTGAGTTTAAATGGTATTTCCTAGATTAATGATAGGCGGAATATAGATGCGCTGGCATAGATATTGCTTTGATTAAATTAGAATAGATGATAATACGAGGGTTTGTATGCTTAAAGGAAATCAGGATACAAATGTGATTGAAACGATTGATAAATTTACTTCTCCGAATCTTGGGAAGAATTTTATAGACACTAAAACCCCAACGGTATCTACAACAACCAATCCACAACTTTTATTACAGCAACTGTCTTCAAAGTTTTTTAATGAAATGCAGGATGAGCATGTGCTGTCCGGTCAGGCCGGCCAAAGACTGGAAGAATGGTTATCTCAACATACTCTTGATGAACTTAATACACTTAATCAGGTTGCAAAAGAACATTTTTTACATCACGGTATTACTTTTACGGTTTATGGGGAGGAAGAAGGCGTAGAGCGAACGATTCCCTTTGATATCATTCCGAGAGTCATTGACCGGAAACAGTGGAATATGGTGGCTTTAGGTTCGGCCCAACGTGTACGGGCACTAAATCTATTCCTGCATGATATTTATCATCAACAGGATATTTTAAGAGCCAATATTATTCCTGAACTGCAGATTTTGACCCATGAGGCCTATCAGCCACACATGTATCAACACAGCTTGAAAGGCGGGATTTATAGCCAGATCAGCGGTATAGATGTGATTCGTGATTCCAAAGGTGAGTTTTATGTTCTGGAAGATAATCTCAGAACGCCATCGGGTGTGGCTTATATGCTGGAATGCCGTAAGATCAGTGAAAAGCTGATGCCAAAAGTATTTGAGCAGTCCAAAATTGCTGCAATTGAGCAATATCCACAATTATTAAAAGAAATTTTGATAGAAAATGCCTATGTCGATAAGCCATTTGTTGTGGTACTGACGCCAGGACGTTTCAATAGTGCATACTACGAGCATGCGGTTCTTGCAAGAGAGATGGATGTACCATTGGTAACATCACGTGATCTTTTTGTTGATGACTCGAAGGTTTATGTAAAAACTATACGTGGTCGCCAACGAGTCGATGTTATTTATAGACGTGTCGATGACGCTTTTCTCGATCCATTATGCTTTAAACCGGATAGCACCTTGGGTGTAGCTGGCTTGATGTCAGCTTATTTGCAAAATAATGTCGTGATTGCAAATGCTCCAGGAACTGGTGTGGCAGATGACAAATCAGTTTATCCATATGTCGACAAAATGATTCATTTTTATTTGGGCGAACAGCCAATTCTGAAGAATGTTCCGACTTATCAATGTCGTAATTCACAAGAACTGGACTATGTCATGGCTCATCTGGATCAGTTGGTGGTGAAAGAAGCCCAAGGTTCTGGTGGCTATGGCATGCTCATTGGCCCACAGGCATCTAAACAGCAAATTGAAGATTTTAGGGAGAAAATTTTAGCTGCGCCACATTTATATATTGCGCAGCCAACTTTGGACTTATCGGTTAGTCCGACTTTAACCAATTTTGGTATTGCTGAACGTCATATCGACTTACGCCCCTTTGTACTGAGTTCACCTTATCGTACTGAAATCGTACAGGGTGGCTTGACACGTGTAGCGATGCAACCTGGTTCACTGGTGGTGAATTCATCCCAGGGTGGCGGTATTAAAGATACCTGGGTAGTCGACAATTTACATTCATAAAATTCCAAAGAAGGAAAAATGTCATGGTTTTGCTAAATAGCAATGCAAAACATATTTTTTGGTTAGGGCGCTATTTAGCCCGCACACATTTTTTATGTGCCCGCTTTCCATTTTTAGAAGATGAAGCGGCTTTAACCTATGCACACGCCTTTTGTTTACCTGCTTTCGATGCCAGCTCCTTAAACGAGCTGCTACTCGATCCTACTCAACTGGCATCTTTTAGCCAGCAGTTAGGAATTGCCAAAGATAATATTCAGGAGTTGCGCGGAGTATTGTCGGCATCAGGCTATGCGGAGATGATGAAGCTGATCAAAACTGCAGACAAAAATGCCGGTTATATTTGTGAAGTAGTGAATGAATGTGAAGAGATTCTGGAAGCGGAGTCTTCCGATATCTTTCTGTTTTTTAGTTTAGGCCAGTGTGTAGAACAGCTTGATCATCATTTGCGTCTGGGTGAGGAAACTGGTACTACACTGGGTAAAATTGATTATATCGTCAAAATTTTGGTGGAAATGGGCTGGGGCGATCTGGAACAGTACTGGGAACAGTTGCGTGCAGAGCCAAACCGGATTGAATTCTATCAGTTTAGCGACCATATTCATCAACTGTTTGAGGCAGATGTATGAAATTGATGGTGAATCACCAAACCCATTATATGTACACGGCCGAGGTGAGGAACAGTATTCAGTACATCAAAATGATGCCTTCGAATAATGCGCATCAGCGGGTGCATTCGTGGGATATCAGTGTACCTGGTTATAAACAGATAAGAAAAGATGCATTCCAAAATTTGTGGATGACCTGTAACCAGCGCGAGCCGTACTATTCCTTAACCATTATGGCACAGGGGATTGTCGAGCTGAATCCTGCACATCAGAGTGGGTTGAATGATTCAATCAATCCCAATCTTTTTTTACAGCCGACCGAATCGACCCAGTGTAATGTAGCAATGAAGGATTTTGCACAACGTCATGTCCCTGTATTAAGCCGTCAGCATCTGATTGGGTTGGCACAGGCATTGCTGGAGCATGTACCTTATATTTCCAACAGCACTTCTGTACAAGGCACAGCAATAGATGCCTTTGAGTCCAGACAGGGGGTTTGTCAGGATCATAGCCATATTTTTATTGCCATGTGTAAATATCTGGGTTTACCTGCCCGTTATGTGTCTGGTTATTTATATGCACAAAATGCCTCGCATCTGGCCAGTCACGCTTGGGCCGAGGTGTTTGTAGACCAGACATGGTATTGTTTTGATGTCAGTAATTTGCTGTTCACTCCAAGTTCGCATGTTTATGTGGCAATTGGACGGGATTATTGGGATGTGGCACCGGTACGCGGTGTAAGAGAGATGGGCGGTGTGGAATCCATGCTTTCCAGCGTTCAGGTGCTAGGATGTTAATAAGGACGAACTAATGACGTATTGTTGTGCATTGCGTTTAGAGCAAGGTATGCTATTTATCAGTGATACCCGGACCAATGCCGGAGTAGATCACATCTCTGTATTTCGAAAGCTATACACCTTCGGAGTTCCTGGGGAACGTATGATCGTGATACAGGCATCCGGCAATCTGGCAACCACCCAAGCCGTGATCGGACATATCAAAAATCAGCTTGAACTGAAGCAGGAACCTAATATATTGAGCCTGCATACCATGTTTGATGTCGCGGAACTGGTGGGAAGCATGCTGAAAAAAGTAATTGCCAACGTCACGAGCGATATTTCAGAACAGAGCAATTATTATTGTAATCTGCTGGTGGGTGGACAACTCAAAGACCAGGATATGCAGCTTTATCATGTTTATCCGCAGGGAAATTTTATCTGTGCGACACGAGATACACCATATTTCCAGATTGGCGAAAGCAAATATGGCAAGCCAATCCTGGATCGCGCGCTGACTTATGATATGCCGCTGGATGAAGCCTTGCGCTGTTCCCTGATTTCATTTGCATCTACCTTGCGCTCTAATGTTTCAGTTGGTATGCCACTCGATGTACTGGTCTATAAAAAGGACAGTCTGATGATGCCGAGAGGTAAGCGTATTGCTGAAGATGACGAGTATTTCACGGCAATCAGCCGGCAATGGTCAGAAACCTTGAAAAAAGGACTGGCAGAACTTCCGGTTCCATCTAATGAGTATTTCTTGTAAAAACCTATCGTAGGTCCGGTTTTTCACGTACAGTGTTAACTTCTATGCGTCAGGCATAATAAAAAAAGAGAAGTTAGCACATGTACCAATTTTGTTACGCCAGTAAAAGCACTTCTCCCAAAACTGATTTGCTTGAAGATTTAGCGAATATTTTGAAAGAGGCTCGTGATTTTAATTACCAGCATCAAGTTACAGGTGTACTGTATTTTGCTGATGGTTATTTTTTTCAATGTCTGGAAGGTGAATGTCTTACTTTAAAAAGTCTGCTGGTCGAGAGGCTGAATAAAGATCCTCGCCATCAGGACATTAAACTATTTGAAACCAAGGAAATTGAATATCCGAGTTTCCCGGACTGGTCGATGAAATATATTTCTAAACGCAGTCAAATCCAGCAATTCTGTCAGGACATGGGATTTAATGACTTTAACCCTTTTGCATTTCAGCAAAGTCATGTTGATGCTCTATTGCTGCAATTATGTGTAGAGCAAGGTGAAGAACAAAAGTCAGCCTAAATAAAGCCCAACACTGGTTGGGCTTTTTTGGATCTTTAGATTAAATCAGATTACTTTACGTCGTGCCCGATTGCTGAGTCGGCATAATAGTTCATAACCAATCGTACCATTGGTTGTCGCCACATCATCCACCAGACGGGTTTTCCCCCAAAGTTCGACTTCTGTACCTAATTGCACTTCTAATCCTGTGACATCAATAGCGATCATATCCATCGCTACGCGGCCAATCACGCGAGTTTGCTGACGATTGATTGCGACATAGTTCTGTTTGGGGAAAGCACGAGGATAGCCATCACCATAGCCAATTGAAACAATGGCCAAAGTCATGTCCTGATCTGCGGTGAACGTCGAACCATAACCGACATGCTCACCCGCTTGAATATCATTCAAAGCAATAATTTCAGCTGTAAAGGTCATAACTGGTTTTAAATCCAGGTCATGTACATCACGGTCTGCAAAAGGCGTGGCGCCGTAGAGCATGATCCCGGGACGGACATAGTCAAAATGCAATTCTGGATATTTATAGATTGCAGCCGAGTTACAGCATGAACCCATGAGTGGTGCACAGTCATTTTTCACTTCAAGGAACTGCTGGATTTGCTGTTCATTCAATGGATGATCGGCATCTGCATTGGCAAAGTGCATGGCAAGTACACAAGTAAAGCCTTCAGCTTTCAACTGATTGATCACGGTTTTAATCACATCAATTTTAAAGCCTAGACGGTTCATGCCGCTGTTCAGTTTGACCCAGACTTTTAGGCCTTTGGCGATATAGGTCTCTTTATGAGCCAGTAACCAGTCGAGTTGGGCCTGATGATGTACCACAACTTCAATATTCTGATCGATTACAAGCTGCATTTCATCGGCTGAAAAAATACCTTCGATGAGCGTGATCGGCTGTAAATAGCCCAATTCACGAATTTCCAAGGCTTCTTGCAGGCAGGCGACACCAAAGGCATCGGTTTCGCTTAAGGCTGCTAAGCAGTCTTTAACTCCGTGTCCATAAGCATTGGCTTTCACCATGCTGACGATTTTCGCGGTTGGGGCAAGTTGTTTGACACGGTTTAAATTATATTGCAGCGCAGCACTGTCAATATAAACTGTAGCTTGACGCACCCTAAATTACTCCTAGAGGGACGATGGAAATGTGATGACGAGAGCCTGATTACTCTTCATCATCATACTGAGCATAGAACTCAGGCGAGAGATTACTAAAGCGGGTATATTGACCTTCGAATGCCAGACGCACGGTACCAATCGGGCCGTTACGCTGTTTGCCGATAATGATTTCAGCGGTGCCAGCTTCCTTGGATTCTTTGTTATAAACCTCATCACGGTAAATAAACATGATCAAGTCGGCATCCTGCTCGATCGCACCGGATTCACGCAAGTCGGACATCACCGGGCGTTTGTTTGGACGGTTCTCCAGCGATCGGTTGAGCTGCGACAAGGCAATTACCGGACACTGCATTTCCTTCGCCAAGGCTTTTAAGCTTCGGGAAATTTCCGAGATTTCGCCAACACGGTTATCACCCATGCCAGGGACTTTCATCAGCTGCAGGTAATCGACCATGATACAGCCTAGTTTTCCGCCATGCATTTTGGCAATACGACGCGCACGGGCACGTAATTCTGTCGGTGGAAGCGCAGAAGAATCATCGATATACAGATTTTTTTCTTGTAAATGCACAATGGTACTGGTGACTTTTGACCATTCATCACTGTCCATTTTACCGGAACGTAAATGTCCCTGATGCACGCGACCAAATGAAGAAATCAAACGCATGGCGATCGAGTCGGCTGGCATTTCCATCGAATAGACCAGCGCAGGAAGGTTGTTGTTAAACAGCACACTTTCGACCAGGTTCATGGCAAAGGTGGTTTTACCCATAGAGGGACGGGCTGCGACAATAATTAAATCGCCGGCCTGCATACCGGAAGTTTTGTTGTCTAGTTCCACGAAACCGGTGGTCAGACCGGTAATTGAACCTTCTAATTGGGACAGTTCATTCAACTTGTCGAACACGTCAGCTACAACGGTATTAATCGCTTTTGGACCTTGAGCCTTGGCATTGTTATTATGTTGTTCGGCAATCGAGAAAATATTGGTCTCAGCCAGATCCAGAATTTCACTGACAGTACGGCCTTTGGTGTCATAGGCATTTTGTAAAATTTCAGAGCTGACTTTAATCATACTACGCAGGGTAGAGAATTCTTTAATTTTGCCTGCATAAGTTTCTAGGTTATAGAAACTCGATGGCGAATCTGCCATCAACTGCATCAGATACTCTTCACCACCAATAGCATCGAGTAAATTCTGTTTGATGAGCCAGTCATGCACCAGAACCGCATCATAAGGTGAGTTTTCTTTAGAGAGCTGCTCAATGGCACGGAAGATATATTTATGTCGGGTGGCATAAAAATCATTTTCGGTCAGTACATCACCGACCTGCTCAAAAGATTCAGCCACAGTCATAAGGGCAGCAAGTACAGCCTGTTCAATTGCTAAATTGTGTGGCGGAGTACGGAACTCCTTGAGATTGCTATTTTCAGTAACAATTTCCGGTTTAGCAGGAGCTACCTTTTTGCTGGCATTCGCCTGTGACATATAAATCCCTGATTTTAAATACAATGGTTAAATATCGTCGGAGATGAATAGCGTTTATTCACTACGAGATGAAATGATACGCGCTCTGATCAAAAATGCGAATAGATATTTTCTTTTATACGAATAATAAAATAATTTTTAAGCGCCGTGATATAAAAAATAAGGGATAAAAAAAGAGCATGCTCATCTTTTGTGATGAGAAGTTATATTAGACGAGCAGATATTGACTCGATTTGTATTTTTAATATATATATTATTGATTTTAATATAATTTGGTGATTGTGTGGCACTTACAATTGATGTTGATTTTAAACTCGAAAAAGTAATGAAAGGCGAAAATAACGAATATGTAGGAAAACAATATTTTATTAAACCATCAGAGCAAATAACGATCTTTACCCAATTACAGCAATTTTTAGAAGAACGTGTATCTCATGCGATTAATGACCCACAATATAATGGGAGAGTTGAAGTGCCCATTGGAATTGATCCTATGGGGCGCTATAGAAGTCCTACGATTTGGGACAATGTAGAGCAAGACTTAAAAGATTTTTCAGCTTTGCATCCTAACTATTATTTCAAGCTGAAATTAATAGTAGATGGCTATACGGCATATTCTCAATTCTTTTTAGGGCGGCAACAGAGCATTAAGAAAAATGAGTATCATTTTTTAAATGTTAAAAAAGACTATTATTTTATTTGTGCAGAAGAGCAATATCTTGCTGAAGGAAGTAAATGCACTTTGCAACAATTACTAGAGCTAGCACCTCAGAAATTACGGTTAAGTAAACATCTAGCAGAATTTCTCTCTTTTTGCTTCGCTGTGTTTGATGAAGATAATGACTATTATGCAGCCAATTTAATATATGTACCGCTTAATAAATTTAATAGTCATGACTATGTATATAAAACCATTAAAATTGATCATGGGAAAAAATCTAAGCGTTTAGATGCACAATATTATTCTCTAAATAGGGTTGCGCAAATTGCAAAAGCTTTTCAATATGCACATCAACAACAGAAATTTGATACGCAATTAGCACAGTATGCAGAAGAATCGAATAATCTAATCAAACAATACTATCAACATCTTATGAAAATGACTGAGTATACTAAAGATCATAATTTGGCGATATTATTGGTTTTAGTGCCTGCGGATTTTAACGAAAATGGTAACTTAAACATTGAGGAAGCTGGTTAGCGTAGTAAATACCAATTTCTATTGGCAATAAAAAAGAGCATGCGAAAGCATGCTCTTTTTGAGGCGAGAAATTACTCAGCTACGATAGTAACTAGAACTTCTGCAGTAACATCATGGTGCAATTGGATTGCGATGTTAAATTCGCCAGTGTGACGAAGCGCGCCATTTGGAAGACGTACTTCAGCACGGTCTACTTCTAGACCAGCATTTGTCAACGCGTCAGCGATGTCACGAGTACCGATAGAACCGAATAGTTTACCTTCATCACCAGCTTTCGCAGTGATAACGATGTTCACTTCGTTCAATTGGTCAGCACGTGCTTGAGCAGCAGCTAAAACATCAGCTTCAGCTTTCTCAAGTTCAGCACGACGAGCTTCAAAAGCAGCAGTATTTGATTCTGTTGCAGCAACTGCCATACCTTGTGGGATAAGGAAGTTACGGCCGTAACCAGCTTTAACTGAAACTTTATCGCCTAGTTTACCTAGGTTTT
The DNA here is from genome assembly GCF_048147885.1 of Acinetobacter sp. 228. Taxonomy (NCBI): domain Bacteria; kingdom Pseudomonadati; phylum Pseudomonadota; class Gammaproteobacteria; order Moraxellales; family Moraxellaceae; genus Acinetobacter; species Acinetobacter sp. 228. Next base: position 145,619 of record NZ_JAYWYV010000004.1, on the reverse strand, counting down.
TAATGCGTTGTAATAAGATAATATCCACAGCTCAACCTCACTTATGATTGTCAGTGTAAGGGATCAAAGACAAGTAGCGAGCTTGTTTGATAGCTAACGCTAATTGACGTTGGTAACGAGCTTTAGTACCTGTAATACGGCTAGGAACAATCTTGCCGTTTTCAGTGATGTACTGTTTTAAAGTGTCGATATCTTTGTAGTCGATGTACGTAACGTTCTCAGCTGTAAAGCGGCAGAACTTGCGACGACGGTAAAAACGTGCCATGTTATGTTCTCCTTAAGCTTCAGCAGAGTCTTGAGCGTGTTGTGCTTCTTCACGTTGAGCTTTACGCGCACGTTTTTCTTCAGCACTCTTCGCCAATAGTGACTCTTCAGTGATAGCGTTTTCACGACGGATGATAAGGCTACGAATGATTGCGTCGTTATAACGGAACAATTCTTCAAGCTCATCAAGAGTAGTTTGACCACACTCAACATTCATAAGAATGTAGTGAGCTTTGTGGATCTTGTTGATTGGGTAAGCCAATTGACGACGGCCCCAGTCTTCAAGACGGTGAATTTGACCTTCAGCTTCTTTGATGTGAGTTAGGTAGCGTTCTACCATACCAACTACTTGATCGCTTTGATCAGGGTGTACTAAAAGTACGATTTCGTAATGACGCATTGTCAGCTCCTTACGGTTTGGACAGCCCCAATTTAAGTAAATTGAAGCAAGGAGTCACAACCAAAGTTGTGTCGCAGTGTTTGCGAAGGGGGAATTGTAGTGATCTTTAGGGATAATTTCAACCAAATAAGACATTTTTGCGAAATTATCTCTATAACCAGATCGATTATCAGAACCTTATTTTGGCTTTAAGCAAATTTGGACTGGTTAAATTCAGCACATGTATTGTTGCGAAGATCAAGCTGGACTTATCAGGTTAAAAATCTAGAAAACTGAAGGATCGGAGTCTGGAACCAGAAAGATTGAATTTTCTAAGCAATCAGGAAGATCGAGGTTTAGCTTTATAAAAATAAAGCCGAATTTTTGATGCTGCTCTACAACTATTGGAAGTAGGGGATTAAGAGAAATCAAAATAAAAAAGATAGAGACTAACTCTATCCTTTTTAAAAAAACACAATCTGTGTAGATGGCGCAGTTGAGGTAAAACTAAAGATAATACTGATGACAGTAATCAGGATCACAGAGAACAAGAAATATTTCTTTGCCCAAAGTTGATCATTTTCAGCTTTAAATCCAATCACACCCAGATACAGCCAGTATATACACAGTAAATTTAAAACCACTGCATAGAGCCAGTTGGCATAACCAAAGACGAATAACGCATTCATGGTGAGTGTGAATAACACCACATAAACCAGTGATTCAACCTTGGTACGATGAATCGAACGCGCTACAGGCAAGATCGGAATACCTGCATTTTTGTAATCATCAAAGCGGTAAATCGCAATCGCCCATGAGTGAGGCATTTGCCATAATGCATAACCTAAAAAGATCAGTAACGCACCTAAATCAAATTGATTGGCTACTGCGGTATAACCAATGACAGGCGGAGCTGCACCAGAAATACTACCTACAACAGTTTGATGAATTGTGGTTCGTTTTGTCCATAGGCTGTAAAAACCGACATATACGACAAAACCAATCACCGCGAATAAGAAAGCGTACGCATTTACCCAGAACCATAAAAGACTAAAACCAACAAGGCCTAATACCAGGGCAAAGCACAGGGCAACAGGTACAGAGATGGCTTTGGTGACGAGAGCACGATTTTTTGTGCGCTGCATTTTTTGGTCGATGTCCTGGTCAATCACGTTGTTGACCACACATCCTGATGCTACGACAAGCGTAGTACCGAGCAAGGTAATAAGCAGGAGAAGGAAATCTACAGAACCTTGAGTGGCTACAAAGTAGCCACCCAAAGTGGTAACAAAGTTACCGAAGAGAATTCCTGGCTTAGTCAGGAATAAATACTTTTTCAGCATGACGATCAGTTTAGATCATCATGTTGTAGTGTAGGTAGTTCATGATCCATACAGAACCTACTAGAAGAATAGCAATGGTTAAGATGGTATACACAAACGCAATTACGTTCCAGCGTTGCTCTGAAGAAGAGTTCATATGCAGGAAATAAATTAACTGCACAAGAATCTGAGCAACCGCAGTAATCGCAATGACGGTAATCAAAGTACCACGGCCAAAACCGCCTGCCATCACCATACCGAATGGAATTACGGTAAGGATGATAGAAAGGATGAAGCCAACAGTATATTGCTTAACGTTACCGTGTGATTCGCCAGCAGCGTTATGATCGTGACTCATTACAGAACTCCCATCAAGTAAACTACGCTGAATACACAGATCCAAACGATGTCAAGGAAGTGCCAGAACAAGCTTAGGCAAGCTAGACGACGCGTGTTTGCAAGAGTCAAACCATATTTCTTGATTTGAACCATAAGCACGATCATCCAGACCAGACCAGAAGTTACGTGAATACCGTGCGTACCTACCAAAGTAAAGAACGCAGATAAGAACGCACTTGTGCTTGGACCGTGACCCGCATGAACTAGGTGGTTGAATTCATATAGTTCCATGCCGATGAAGATAGCACCGAATACCCAAGTAATCGCTAACCAAGTCAGTACTTTTGCAACGTCTTTTTTGTATGCAGCAAGAACTGCAAAACCAAAGGTTACAGAAGAGATCAAGAGGGCGAAGGTTTCAGTAAGAACGAAACCTAAAGAGTCGCCAAACAGGTCTCTCGCACTTGGAGTACCCACAGGGATGTGGCTACTCAAAACAGCGAACGCAATGAAGAGTGTACCGAACAGGACAAGGTCACTCATCAAGTAAGTCCAGAAACCAAAGACAGTGATGTCAGTATCATCGTGATGATGATGCTCATCATGTCCGTGGTTATCGTGATGAAGTACTTCAGCCATTGTCTTAGTCCTTCTTCAAGTGTTTTTCAAGAATCGCATAGCGTTCGTTTTCAATACGCTCAACTTCAGCAGCTGGAACATAGTAATCCACTTTCTTGGTGAAAGAAGACACGATGAAGCTAATGATAGAAGCAAGGAACGTAACAACTACTAACCACCAGATGTGCCAGATTAAACCGAAGCCCATAATAGTGATGAACATCGCGATAACGAAACCAGCAGCACGGTTAGTCGGCATATGCACGTCTTCATACTTCGTCGGTTTTGCGTATGCAACACCATTTTCTTTCTCGATCCAGAAAGTATCAATACCATGGATCTTTGGAAGATGAGCGAAGTTATAGAATGGAGCAGGAGATGATGTCGACCATTCAAGGGTACGACCATCCCATGGATCGCCAGTCAAATCTAGACGTTGCTCACGTTGTAGGAAACCAACCACGATTTGCATGATGAAACATACAATACCAAGCGCAATCAGAACCGCACCAAACATGGCAATGTTTACATACGGATCCCAGTCCGGGTTGTCAAATGTATTCAAACGACGAGTCATACCCATGAAACCAAGGATATAAAGCGGCATGAATGCAAAGTAGAAACCGAAGAACCAGAACCAGAAAGCTGCTTTACCCCAAGTTTCATTCAGTCTCCAACCGAACATTTTCGGCCAGTAGAAGATGATACCTGCGAACATCGCGAATACTACACCACCAATAATTACGTTATGGAAGTGGGCAATCAGGAATAAAGAGTTGTGTACCAGGAAGTCCGCTGGTGGAACCGCCATCAATACACCTGTTAAACCACCGATACCGAAAGTCACAAGGAAGCCAAGTGTCCATAGCATTGGGGTAGTGTAAACAATACGACCCTTGTACATGGTGAACAGCCAAGAGAAGATCTTCACACCTGTAGGAATCGCGATAATCATGGTCATGATACCGAAGAACGCGTTAACGTTGGCACCTGCACCCATGGTAAAGAAGTGGTGAACCCATACAACGAATGACAATACTGTGATTGCTACTGTTGCATACACCATTGATTTGTAACCGAACAATGCTTTGCGCGAGAAAGTCGCAACAACTTCTGAGTAAATACCAAATGCTGGTAATACCAAGATATAAACTTCCGGGTGACCCCAAGTCCAAATCAGGTTTACATACAACATTGGGCTACCACCCATGTCGTTGGTAAAGAAGTGGAAACCGAAGTAACGGTCAAGCGTTAACATTGCGATTGTTGCAGTCAACACTGGGAAAGCCGCAATAATCAATACTGCTGTACATAAAGATGTCCAGGTAAAGATTGGCATTTCCATAAGCTTCATGCCAGGCGCACGCATTTTGATGATGGTAACGAAGAAGTTAACACCCGTTAATAGCGTACCTAGACCTGAAATTTGCAGTGCCCAGATATAGTAGTCCATACCCACGCCTGGAGAATATTCGATACCAGACAGTGGAGGGTATGCCATCCAGCCTGTTGCAGCGAACTCACCTAACGCAAGTGATACCATCATCAGACCCGCAGCACCGGCGAATAACCAGAAGCTCAGAGAGTTCAATAATGGGAATGCAACGTCACGTGCACCGATTTGAAGCGGTACAGAGATGTTCATTAAACCAACTACAAGACCCATTGCCACGAAGAAGATCATGATCACGCCATGGGCGGTAAAGATCTGGTCGTAATGCTCAGGGTGTAAATAACCTTCGCCGCCACCTTTTGCAAGGAACTGCTGAAGACGCATCATGATCGCATCGGCGAAACCACGCACCAGCATGATCACAGATACGAAGATATACATGATACCAATTTTTTTATGGTCTACAGATGTGAACCATTCGTTCCACAGGTAGCCCCATTTTTTGAAGTAGGTAATACCGGCAACAACTACGATACCACCCAAGATCATCATTGCAACAGTTGCCAGTACGATTGGATCGTAAGGAATTGCATCCGGACCTAACTTACCTAAGAAGCTCATGTCTTATTCTCCTTGAGAAGCAGTCGCATGTTCACCAGCTACATGAGCTTCAGAAGCAGACGCTTCATGAGCAACAGCATTAGTCGCTGCAGCTTCTACAGGAGCTGAATGGTCAGCACCGTGGTAGTTACTCATATACTTGTGAATCACAGATTCAAACAAACCTTGCTCTACAGAAGAGTAGTAAGTCACAGGGTGTGGCTTAGTAGGGTAAGGCTTCATTGCTTCGGCAGCAGCCTTCTCTTCAGGAGTCTTAGCTCTTGCAATAATCGCTTCGATCTGGTGAACACCACGGTTACCGTCACGTAAGCTTGCAAATTCAGCTTGGTCTAGAACAGTTTTTTGTACTGCATTAGGGTTAACTGAAGTACCGTTTCCTGCCTGAATAGCAGAAACCCATTCGGCAAACTGGGCATCAGTCACAGAATGTGCACGGAAGCGCATTTGTGAGAAGCCGTAACCTGAATAGTTTGAAGAGAAACCACGGTAGCCTTCAGCTGGGCTAGTTTCATCAGCTAATAGGTTGAGGTGAGTTTGCATACCTGCCATTGCATAAATCTGACCACTTAACGCCGGGATGAAGAATGAGTTCATCGTGAAGTTAGAGGTTAAACGAAGGCTTACCGGAGTTTTCTCTGGGAAACGCATTTCGTTGATTGTTGCAATACCTTGCTCAGGGTAGATGAAGATCCATTTAAATTGTTCAGCAATAACTTGAACAGTTAAAGGTGCTTTATCTGCTTCAATTGGACGGTATGGGTCATACTTGTGGGAACCCCACCAAGTTAACCAAGCTAAAATACCAATAATAATGACAGGGATACCCCATACTACAATTTCAATCGCAGTAGAGTGTGCCCATGTAGGTTTATAGTCTGCGTCTTTATTCGATGCACGATATTTCCAACCGAACCATAATGCCATGATGATTGATGGAATAACCACCAATAGCATTAAATAAATCGCAGTCATCATCAGGTTACTTTGACCTGCTGCAACTGGACCTTTAGAGTTCAGAAGTACCATATCACCACCACACCCGGTCAAGAGTGCAGTCATCGCAGATAAAGACAATACAGCTAAAATCGTTTGTCTCATTTTACAACCTCGGTGAAGAGTCCCATTCCCTAATTTAATATGGGATAGCGATTAAAGTGCACATGACTAAAAAAGGCTGATTTTTAAAAAAACATCCTTTTAATCATAATACACCGCTACGTTGTAGGGCATTATGCCTGAGATTAACGAACTAAGCTATATGTAAAGGTGCTTTAAATGCCTGTAATAAAAACCGATTTTGGTAGGATGATTTGGGTAATATTTATAGGAATTTTATTTCAATTTCAAAGTTATGTAAGAAAAAACGGGATGAAGATTATCCCGTTTTTATTTGCTGCTAAATTATTGTTTTACTACTTGAGTTTTGGCTAGTTTGTCATGTAGTGTCTGACGTTTTTTACCCAGTCCGAATGCCCAGTCTATAATTAAGCTGAGAGGCATAAACATGATATTGAAGAAAATGAACAACACACTGCGGATAGTAAAAGCGCGTAACAAGCTGGTTTTTTCGCCAGAATCAGCATCTACAATTTTGATTTTCGTGAGTTTTTTACCAATACTTTGACCTGATTTTGCAATCAGAAATGCCTGAATAGCCAGCATAATCAGTAAATAGACCGCTGTGGCAAGCCAGGCCTGCTGAGAAAACATCTCAAACATTTGAGTCTGTAATTGCTGGGCCATTGCCGGATCTGCATCGCTGCTCAGCACCACGTTCATGAATTCTTGGTTCAATTCTGCGAACCGTGCTTCCTGTTCAGGAGTGAAAAATGCAGTCAGGATAAAAGTCGCCGGCAACCACAATAGCAGGTCTACAATTTTAGCCAGGATACGACTGGGAATACTGGCCAGTTCATTTTTTCTTGCAGAGACTCGAGGCTGCTGGCCATAAGAGGTTTTTTCGGTTTGATTATTCTGAAATGCAGGTGTTTCAGGAGTTGGTGCTGGAGCGATATAGCCTTCAGGTTGATATACTGATTTTCCTTGGGTAAGTTCACCTAGGGCTTTCCATTCTGTCATGCCTTGATGCCAGGCTAAATCTGTCAGCATGACTTGTTGATTCGCCAGCATCTGATTCAATTGCTCGAGCGTATATGGACCAGCTTGTTGATTGTTTCGTGCCAAGTAAATCTGCATATAAACTGAATCTCAATATTTAAATGTGAACTGATAAATAGGTTTAATCAAGATTGTAGTGAATTCTGTTTTGAAAACAAACACTCTCTCATCGTAAGATATAGATTAATTGAGGATTTTCAATCATATTTCTCATTAAAATGCATCCTACACATAAACTGAAAACTTCTGTGTTCTAAAAAGATACATGTCTGGACTTCAGGTAGACATTTATTATTGCTAGTTTGGTATGACTTTACTGTTGGTATTTGTTTGTCATTACAGTAGGGGTATGTTTAGAAATTTAATTTAATTATTTCAGGTAATTCAATTGCTTAAATTTTGAATATTTTCAGTCCATTGATTTGAACTAGTAAATGATAGTGAGCTTATAAAAAAGACCCTATTAAAGGGTCTTTTTTATATTCAAAATGAATTTATGCTTTTTTTACTTTTTCTTCAGCAAGGAAGAACCAGGTATCCAATACTGAGTCTGGGTTAAGCGACACAGATTCAATTCCTTGTTCCATCAGCCATTGTGCAAGATCTGGATGGTCAGAAGGGCCTTGACCACAGATACCGACATATTTGCCTGCTTTGCGACATGCATGGATTGCCATAGACAGAAGTACTTTAACTGCAGGATCACGTTCATCAAACAGGTGAGATACGATACCCGAGTCACGGTCCAGACCAAGAGTTAACTGAGTCAAGTCGTTTGAACCGATAGAGAAGCCATCGAAGTGTTCAAGGAACTGTTCAGCTAACAAGGCATTAGTTGGAAGTTCACACATCATGATGACTTTCAGGCCATTCTCGCCACGTTTCAAGCCATTTAAAGCAAGAAGTTCAATCACGCGTTTTGCTTCAGCTACAGTACGAACGAATGGAATCATGATCTGTACGTTGGTTAAGCCCATTTCATCACGAACTTTCTTCAATGCACGGCATTCCAGCTCGAAGCAGTCACGGAAGTTGTCAGAGACATAACGGCTTGCACCACGGAAGCCCAGCATCGGGTTTTCTTCCTCTGGTTCGTATAACTTACCACCGATCAAATTCGCATATTCGTTTGACTTGAAGTCAGACATACGCACGATCACTGGCTTGTCTGCGAATGCAGCAGCAAGAGTAGAAATACCTTCAACCAGTTTTTCTACGTAAAATTCGATTGGAGATGCATAACCCGCAGTACGTGCCATGACTGCTGCACGTGTTTCACGTGGCAGGCTGTCGATGTTCAGTAATGCTTTAGGGTGTACGCCGATCATACGGTTGATGATGAACTCTAGACGTGCAAGACCAATACCTTCGTTTGGAATTTGAGCAAAGTCGAATGCACGATCCGGGTTACCCACGTTCATCATGACTTTGAACGGTAATGCTGGCATTGATTCGATCGAGTTGGTTTGAATTTCGAAATCAAGCGCACCTTCGTAGATGAAGCCGGTATCGCCTTCAGCACAAGATACAGTGACTTCTTGACCATCAACCAGTACTTCAGTGGCATTACCACAACCTACAATTGCAGGAACACCTAATTCACGTGCAATGATTGCAGCGTGACAAGTACGACCACCACGGTTGGTGATAATCGCAGCAGCACGTTTCATCACTGGTTCCCAATCCGGGTCAGTCATGTCAGATACAAGTACATCACCGTCTTGTACTTTGTCCATTTCTTTAATCGACGTCACGATACGGACTTTACCAGAACCGATACGTTGACCAATTGAACGGCCTTCACAGATTACAGTGCCACGTTGTTTCAACAGGTAGCGTTCCATGGTGCCGACATTTTCACGGCTTTTTACTGTTTCAGGACGTGCCTGAACGATATAAATTTTACCGTCATCACCGTCTTTTGCCCATTCGATGTCCATTGGAGAACCGTAATGGTTTTCAATGATCAACGCTTGTTTAGCCAGTTCTTGTAGCTCGTGATCATTCAATGCAAATTGCTGACGATCTGCTTTTTCTACGTCAACTACAACTACTGATTTACCCGCAGAGGCTTCTTCACCATAAATCATTTTCTGGTGCTTAGAACCCAGGTTGCGACGAAGGATCGCGTGTCGACCTGCATTTAAAAGTGGTTTAGAAATATAGAATTCATCCGGGTTAACTGCACCCTGAACAACCATTTCACCCAAACCATAAGAAGCGGTAATGAATACTGCATCACGGAAGCCTGATTCAGTATCTAGTGTGAACATTACACCCGCAGCACCAGTTTCTGAACGAACCATGCGTTGTACACCAGCGGACAAAGCCACTACATCATGGGCAAAGTTTTGGTGTACACGGTAAGAGATTGCGCGGTCGTTGTATAAAGATGCAAACACTTCTTTGATTGCGATCAGAACGTTATCGATACCACGAATGTTCAGGAAAGTTTCTTGCTGGCCGGCAAAAGAAGCATCCGGCAAATCTTCTGCAGTTGCAGAAGAACGAACGGCAACCGCGATGTCAGGGTTGCCGTTAGAAAGTTCTGCAAATGCTGTACGAACTTCTTGTTCTAATGCAGGTGTAAGTGGAGTATCCACAATCCATTGACGAATTTTTGCGCCAGTTTCAGCGAGTGCATTCACGTCATCAACATTGAGTGCAGCAAGCTCTGCATTAATTTTAGCGTTTAGGCCACTTTGCTCGAGAAATTCACGGTAGGCATCGGCAGTCGTTGCGAAACCACCTGGCACAGATACACCAGCATTTGATAAATGGCTGATCATTTCGCCTAGTGATGAGTTTTTCCCACCAACCAGCTCAACGTCGTGCTTCCCTAATTTTTCCAGACCAATTACGCGCGCTTCCAAAGTTGTTACTCCACTTTTGCAGTATTAATCACTATCTTGGCATGAGAGTATAGCAAATCATCTAGGTTTTTGATTTTACTAAGCGACAGTCATGTAAGATCGGTTTACTATAAAGATTATATAGCACTAAGACAAATGTTGGAGGAGAATTTTAATGTCGGAAGGTAAACAAATTCAGCGTAGTGTTTTCTTTATTTCAGATGGTACTGCCATCACCGCTGAAACGCTTGGCCACTCGCTGTTAGCGCAGTTTCCACACGTAAAATTTGACATTCATATTATCCCTTACATTAGCTCTGAAGAAGCCGCTACAAGTGTGGTGGCAGAGATCAATGCAAGAGCTCAAATAGACGGTGAAAAACCTCTGGTATTTGATACTTTGGTTGATCCTTATGTTCGCGATATTATTAATACAGCAAATGCAGTAAATCTTGATGTATTTGAGGGGCTTATTAGCAAATTGGCTGATGAGTTAGGCACAATTCCTACGACTTTAGTCGGACAGACCCATGCAGTGACGGACTCCGAATCTTATAAAGCCCGTATTGATGCTGTCCATTTTGCTTTGGACAATGATGATGGCGCACGTACCCGTCACTATGATAAAGCCGACCTGATTCTGATTGGTGTATCACGTTCTGGTAAAACACCAACTTCTATTTATCTGTCTTTGCAGTTCGGTATTCGTGTAGCAAACTATCCACTGACAGAAGAAGATCTGGATGATAACCGTCTGCCAGCAGTGCTAAGACCCCATAAAAACAAGCTTTTTGGTCTGATGATTGATGCAGAACGTCTGGTTGCCATCCGCACTGAACGTAAGGCGAACAGTCGTTATGCCAGCTTTAGCCAGTGTCAGATGGAACTGCGTGCGATCGAAGGCATCTATATTTCAGAAGGAATCAAATACCTGAATGTCTCTGAAATGTCGATTGAGGAGATTTCTACCCGTATCCTGCAAATGACTGGTCTTAAACGTCGTATCGGTTAAGAAAAGTGCAGAGCCAAGCGAGGACTTGGCTCTGATTTATAGATAAAAAATTAATAAAAGAGCCAGATTCATAGAAATAAAATATCAATATTATAAACAAATAAAATACTGAATATTTTTTTAAAAAATACATTCCACTATTTTATAATCAACTTGTTTAGATACTCACCAAAAAATTCAATTTTATAGACCTTGCATTTTTTAGATACAGCTTATAATTTCAGTTTACTGGCCTATCCATTGATCAGTTTTATACTGAAAACGTATACACAATCAGTTCGACCTGATGCTGAGCGCCATTAATACAATAAATGCTATCTTTAGAAATTTTTGAAATGGGCCAGGTAATCAGCTGGCAATTTTCACGTTGCAAGGCAGTATAGTAATGATCAGATTTTAAATAAACTTTAGATACTTCGGCGAGATTTGGCATAAGTTGACGTCTTAACCATAAATTCTGGACCTGATTTTCCAGATAACGTAAGGACAAAATACTTTTGATCCGGCTATTAAACAGGCGGCGATTTTTGATAATCAAAGGATGATTCAGTAGTCGTTGCAGACCATGCTCTGTACCGGGAAGCACGAATTGCGGATTAATCTGAAAAACTTTCACTGATCGGGCGTGCTGGCTAATGTGATTGAGATGACTCACGGTAAACTGATCCGTGCCAATAATCGCAATATCTTTCCCAGCGCAGTCTAATTCAGCAAGCTGGGAAGAGGGCACTTTAAAGCCAGCAAAATGCTGGAAATTTTCGGGACGATTCTCGAATATGCCCATATGTACATCCTGCTTGGTAGACATTGTTTTTCCTTGAAATTTTTTAATAATTGATTTTATTTGCTTTTCTATAGATATTAACAAAAGCCCCAGAGCAGTAAAGTTTAAAATTTAACTTAGACAGTCATTCTATTTTCTATAGTTGTTTTTAGTGCAAAAGAGCAAGCCCAGAGAAAAATATCTATTAAAAAAGATAACACGTGAATTTGTGTGGCTGGCCATACAGATCAATGTATAGATTAAAAACAATACCCATTCCGAAGAATGGGTATTGTAGATGACAATAACACAAACTAGAAAAAGTCAGCATTATCAAAGAAATTCCCTTTCCTTATAGGAAAGGCTAGGAAGAGGTTGTGTATAAAAATTTCTTCTCCCCCTTGCGTAGCATGCTCCTCCTTAGAGGAGAAGGAAATTTAAATACCCATTTAAATATTAATAAAAAATCATTTTTTGACTTAGAGATGAGATCTATTGCCCGTTCTTGATTTGCATCAGTAATTCAAAGTTATGCAGACGTTTCTCTGTATCATAAATATCACAGGTGAAAATAAACTCATCCACATCATATTTTGCCAGAAGTGTTTCCAGCCCCGCTTTAACAGTTTCTTTAGAACCCACCTGTGCCATGGCAAAGAAATTATCGACAGACATTTTTTCTGGTGGTGACCAAAGCCCTTCCATTGATTCAATCGGAGCTTTCAGTTTCAGGCTCTGACCGCGAATCAGGGAAAGCACACGTTGGTAAGCACTTGTTGCCAGATATTCTGCTTCTTCATCGGTATCTGCGACACAGGTCGGTACGCCCATAGAAACATAGGGGCGATCCAGATATTCAGAGGGTTGGAAATTGTCACGATACAGCTGAATCGCCTGACCCAGCATACGTGGAGCAAAATGCGAAGCAAATGAATAAGGCAGACCAAGTTTCGCTGCGAGCTGGGCACTAAACAGGCTGGAGCCTAATAACCACACTGGAACATGGGTGCTTTGACCCGGTGTTGCCACGATACGTTGTCCAGGAATTGGATCTTTAAAATACTGCAGAATTTCCAGTACATCTTGTGGAAACTGGTCTTCGGTTTCCTGACGGCCACGACGTAGGGCACGCATGGTCATTTGATCGGTGCCTGGAGCACGGCCCAGACCCAGTTCAATACGATCCGGATAGAGCGTTGCCAATGTGCCGAACTGTTCAGCCACGACCAACGGGGCATGGTTGGGTAACATAATTCCGCCAGAACCTAAAGTTAAGGTTTTGGTATTTGCCAGTAAATAGCCTAAGAGAACTGCGGTTGCTGAGCTGGCGATGCCATCCATATTATGATGTTCTGCCAGCCACATCCGGCGATAACCCAATTTTTCTGCTGTTTGGGCAAGTTCGAGCGCATGGTTTAGCGCAAATTGAATGCTCTTGTCGTCACGAACAGGAACCAGTTCGAGGATAGAGAACTGGGTATCGTTAAGTGTACGCATAGTATTACTCTTAAATAGACATCTTTAAAAGCATACGACTTTAGATTGTATTTGTATATCGAAGAAAATCGATATAAGTGTAAACTAAATTATAAAGATAAAAAAAATAAGCATCCGAAGATGCTTATAAAGGAGGAAAGGATAAAAGATGAAGTCTTAACGACGACGGTTATTGTAGCGATAATCGTTGTAACGGTAATTGCGAGAAGAGTTATAGCGACGTTCGCTACGATCATCATAACGACGGTCTTCGCTAACTTTTTTACCTAAAGCTGAACCGCCTGCTGAACCGAGTGCTGCACCGATATAACCACCATTGCTGCCAGCCATATTTCGACCTACTGCATAACCTGCACCGCCACCTAAAGCACCACCGATAATCGCACCATTACGGTCACGTTTATTTGCTGCCACTGCGGCACCTGCACCGCCACCAATCGCAGAACCGATTGTTGCGCCAGTAGAGCCACCCATTTTATTACCGACTGCGGCACCCACAACGCCCCCTAAAGCAGAAGCTAAAGCTGTATTGGTTGTATTGCCTGCATTGGCAGCTGTCATACCCATGGCTGAGGTTGCTACGACAGCGATCATTAGAGATTTATAGTTCATGAGGACACCTTTTATATATCTAGCTGTATTTTGTTGATAAAATCAATTTAATCTAGCAAGCGCCAAACAGCATGGAGGCAGTGTTGGCGAATTGTGATTTTTATCTCCTTAATTTATTCATGATGTTGGCAAGATAAGTTGATGCTTTACATGAATTTGGAGGGAATAAAAGAGCAATAAAAAAGCACCCGAAGGTGCCTCTTGTGTTAAATGTAGCCGCTGGCCTAAAATGCCTGAATTCAAATTAACGGTAACGTTTTTTCCAGTGTTTAGAGCGTTTTTCAGCAGTTTTATCCTTGGAAATCTTGTTACCTAATGCAGCACCACCCGCAGCGCCCAATGCTGATCCAATATAGCCACCGTTAGAGCCGCCCATATTTTTACCTACTGTATATCCTGCACCGCCACCTAGAGCGCCACCAATTGCAGATTCAGTCCGGTTTTTCTTGCTGCTTGCAACCGCTGCACCACCAGCACCACCTAAAGCAGCACCCAAGGTTGCACCAGTATTGCCACCCATATTTTTACCTAAAGCTGTACCCGCAACACTACCCAAAGCACTTGCTGCTGCAACGCGTGCTGTACTGTCTGCATATGCGTTTACAGTCATCATTGAACCAGCAGCTAAAACTGTACTCATTAAAAGTGCATTAAGCTTCATGTCATTACTCCGTGTCCATTTATGGGACTGTAGTTATTTCGATGCAGAAAATGTAACAAATCATGCTGCAAACAATATGAAGATCTTTCTTCATAATTACTGGATTTATTTGGAAAATTGTAAAATCGGCAGTAAATAAGCATAAGATCGATTACTAAAAAGGCAGTTTTACTATTTTTAATCATATTTATTAACAAAGGCAGTTTTACTATTTTTAATCATATTTATTAACAAAGGCATTAGAACGAGAACAATAGCAAGCTGGACTTACTCAATAATGATGTTCATTAGAGGCCAGAGTCGTTAAACTAGGCGCAATTTTTTGATTTCGCTGTGCTAAATGAATATTTAGCTGCAGCCATATGTTTGAGATTTTTTAGAAAATGAAAGAATCGTTACGTTTACGATTAGACCAGCTCTCTGACCGCCATGAAGAACTGACCGCATTGCTAGCTGATGTAGAAGTCATTTCTGATAACAAGCGCTTCCGTCAATTATCACGTGAGCATAATGACTTAACAGAAATCACCAATGTCTGGACCAAGTACAGACAGGCTGAAGAAGACATCGAAACGGCTCAGGCCATGCTGTCAGACCCGGATTTCAAGGAAATGGCACAGGAAGAAATTAAAGAAAATAAAGCTTTAATTGAATCGCTTGAAGCTGATCTGAATATCCTGATGATTCCGAAAGATCCGAATGATGCCAACTCGGCGTATTTAGAAATTCGTGCTGGAACAGGCGGTGATGAAGCGGCAATTTTCTCGGGTGACCTGTTCCGTATGTATAGTAAATATGCTGAGTCTCAAGGCTGGAAACTTGAAATCCTGTCCGAAAATGAAGGCGAGCATGGCGGTTATAAAGAAGTCATTTGTCTGATTAATGGTGAAGGTGTCTATGGTCGCCTGAAATTCGAAAGTGGTGCGCATCGTGTGCAGCGTGTACCTGCAACCGAATCTCAGGGCCGCGTCCATACTTCTGCATGTACGGTAGCGATTCTTCCGGAAGTGGATGTCGATACTTCGGTTGAAATCAATTCATCTGATTTGCGTATTGATACTTACCGTGCTTCAGGTGCCGGTGGTCAGCATATTAACAAAACTGACTCTGCTGTGCGTATTACCCACCTCCCAACCGGTACAGTGGTTGAGTGTCAGGATGAACGTTCACAGCATAAAAATAAAGCCAAAGCCATGGCTTTACTGGTTTCACGTCTGGAAAATGCCAAACGTGCTGCTGCGGATGCGGCTACTTCTGAAATGCGTCGTGACCTAGTTGGTTCAGGTGACCGGTCAGAACGTATTCGTACCTACAACTATCCACAAGGCCGTATGACCGATCATCGTATTAACTTGACCTTATATAAGCTGGATGCGGTGATGGAAGGTGACCTGACTGAATTGCTGGACAGTCTGCATCGTGAATATCAGGCCGATCAGTTGGCCATGCTTGCACAGCAGAATGGTGGATAATGAATATTTTACAAGCGCTGGCTTTGCGCGGCGAAGCTGAGAGTTACGAACGTCAGGAAAATGCCTGGTTACTGGAACACATCACCAAGATTGATTCATTTGATCTGCTAATGAAAAAGGATCAGGAACTAACGCCGGAACAGGAACAGTCGTATAAAGACGGGCTGGCGCGTATAGCTGCCGGTGAGCCTTTGGCTTATGTCACTGGTTCACAGCCATTCTGGACTTTGGACCTCAAAGTGACCAAAGATACTTTGGTGCCACGTCCGGATACTGAAGTGCTAGTTGAGACCGTATTGAAGTTAGATCTGCCTGAAGATGCCCGTGTGGCAGATTTAGGTACCGGTACAGGTGCAATTGCCTTATCGCTTGCATCCGAGCGTCCAAACTGGTTCGTAACGGCTTCGGATATTTACGCGCCTACGCTTGAGGTAGCGAAGTATAATGCAGAACAGCATGATATTGAGAATGTGGAATTTGTTCTCGGTTCATGGTTGAAGCCATTTGGCCGTCAGTTCTTTGATGCGATTGTATCAAACCCGCCGTATATCGATGCCAATGATGCACATATGCCAAATCTGGCGACTGAGCCGGAACGTGCTCTAGTGGCAGACAAAAAAGGTCTGGCTGATCTGGAGGACATTATTATTCAAGCCAAGAAGCATTTGACTGTGAATGGTTGGGTGGTGCTTGAGCATGGTTATGATCAGGCAGACGCCGTACAACATCTATTTAAACAGGCGGGCTATAAGCAAGTCCGCACGGTTAAAGATTATGGCGGTAATGATCGTGTGACTTTGGCGCAGTGGCCACATTAATCTGTAATCTATCTTTCTTTATTAAAAAGCGACCGGTATGGTCGCTTTTTTATTCAAGTTTTATCAATTCCCAGCTGCATCTGAAACCTTAAACATTCTTAATGGCATCACGCCAAGGCAGTATAACTAAAAATAAAAAAAGCGATGCCAGAGCACCGCTTTCGAGGAATACTTAAAAAGAATTACATCGGATAGTCTTGTAGACAGTCATATACTTCGACCTGATCCAGACTGCCGGTTTCCATTGCCAGACAAAGTGCCACAACCTTCAAAGTGTCTGCCAAAGATTCTTCATCTTTCAAGGCAATACCTTGCTGTAACTCGTTGATACGTTCTGCTGGTATTTCAAGGGCTTGAGCCGCTTCTACAGCGTCTACCTGATTAAAGAAGTGCAGAATTGCATGTTTAAGTTCTGCATCCGATGCATTTAAAATCCCTTGATTCAACTGTTCTGTGATGAGATCAGTTGAAGAAAATAAAGCTTTAGAGAAGTTCTGAACAAGATTTTGTTCAAGTACATCAGTCATCTTTAACATGGAGATACCTTCAAAAATAAAGGAAAATATAAAAACAGCCAAAAATGGATGTTCTAAAGTGATTGAAAAATAACCCATATTAATAGGAAAATAAAAGCTTTTAGAATGACTGTTTAGTTCTGTAATTTAAGGCTGTGATCCTTGAAATATATAAATATTGAATAAACATACGGTTAAATTTATTGATTGGGGTTTAATCGTTTTCAAGTCTTAATATATAGATTATTTTGTAATATTTTGCCGGTAAGCCCCTGGGCTGACACCAGTCCATTTTTTAAAGGCACGATGAAAGGCACTGACTTCCTGGAAATTTAACTGATCACTGATATCCTGCAGACTTTGCTCTGTACGGGTTAAGAGCTCAATCGCAGTATCACAACGAATTTCATTTTTAAGTTGCTGATAACTCAGGCCTTCATTTTTCAGACGGCGTTGTATGGTGGCTTCAGAGATATTCATTTTCAAAGCAAGTTCATTCAGTTCCAGCCAGTCTGCGGGTGGTACATCTAATAGCTGTTTGCGAATCTGGGTGCTTAAAGCATACGGATTTTTAAAACGGACCAGCAGGTTATGTGGCGTCTGCTGAATAAACTGATACCAGGAAGTCTGATCCTGTTTTACTGGGAGTTGCAAATAGGCAGCATCAAACTGGATATAGTTTTCACTGGCCTGATATTCAATCTGTTCACAAAACCGGACTTTATAGTCAAAATCATTGATTGGCGCGGTGCATTTCAGCTGAATCTGATTGAGTAAAATTCGCTGGCCGCTTAACCAGCATAAGAGGGTATGGATCAGCATTACATAGGTGGCATAACTGAACATGCGTTTGGTCTGTTTCTGGTCATAAATTACGATATAGGCAAAGTTTTCCTCGACCATGAGTGTACTGTGCAGATCATCCAGAATCAGGTTAAAAAACTGCAGGATTTGTTGCAAGGCTTGTTCTAGTGTCTCT
This sequence comes from Acinetobacter sp. 228, assembly GCF_048147885.1. Lineage (NCBI taxonomy): Bacteria > Pseudomonadati > Pseudomonadota > Gammaproteobacteria > Moraxellales > Moraxellaceae > Acinetobacter > Acinetobacter sp. 228. The sequence goes on along the minus strand of NZ_JAYWYV010000004.1, from coordinate 127,384 downwards.
GTCTGCAACAGCATTTTGGATAACAGCTTGAAACTGCCACGGCGCATGGGATGACTATCCATACCAAAAAATTCATCATTCATGCTGTCTGCTAACGCGGTCCATAGTGCTGCATATTGCGCCACTGAAATCCGAGCCTTAGCTGAGTGCAGAATCTCTAACGGAATACCGGCTTTATTTAAGATAACAGCAATATCGTAATGTTGTGCTTTGGCATTCAATAATGCTTCATGAACCAGATCAATCGAGATGGTTCCCTTGCTATATTCCAAGACAGGTAAATGCATGGCCGGTCAGAAATCCTTTTTTTATTGTCCAAATCCATCAATCAAGATGCAATATTTGGAAATTGTACAGAATAAAATCTCTGTTTACTCTTCTTCATAAGTCGTAACTTTTAAAATATCTAAAGGACATAAACATGAAAATTCAGGGAAAAGTGATAGTGGTTACCGGGGGCGCGTCGGGTCTGGGTGCAGCCACAGCAACCCATCTGGTGGAACAGGGTGCCAAGGTTATTCTGGTAGACATGAACCAGGAACAGGGTGTCGCTATGCAGGAGCAACTGGGTGAGCAGGCCGAATTTGTACAACTGGATGTCACTGATGAGCAGGCTGTCGAAGCCTTCTTTGCTGAAGTCGAAAGCAATTATGGTCAGCTAAATGGTCTGGTGAACTGTGCCGGGATTGCACCATCTGCCAAAATATTGGGACGAAACGGCATCCATGAATTGGCGATGTTCCAGAAAGTGCTGAATATTAATGTGAGCGGTACTTTTAATATGCTGCGTCATGCGGCGGCTTTAATCGCAAAATATGAGCTGCAATCGGGTGAAGAAGAACGTGGCGTGATTGTGAATACCGCTTCGGTTGCCGCTTATGACGGCCAAATTGGTCAAACTGCTTATGCGGCATCCAAAGGTGCAGTAGTCGCAATGACTTTACCTTTGGCACGTGAACTGGCTCGTGAAGCGATCCGTGTCATGACCATCGCGCCGGGCATCATGGAAACTCCAATGCTGAAAGGCATGCCGCAAAATGTCCAGGATGCTTTAGGACAAATGGTGCCATTTCCACCACGTCTGGCCAAACCACGGGAATTTGCTCAGTTAGTTGGTCATATTTTTGAAAATAGTTATTTGAATGGTGAAGTGATTCGTCTGGATGGTGCAATCCGTATGGCACCAAAATAATTCATTAAATAAAGATACTTTCTCTGATTCATCAAAATGGCAATGACGTGCCAGGGAAAGTTGTATGTTGAATTTGCCGAATACATCCAAAAAAACATCACATTTTGAAAATTAAAAAGTCTGTGCTGATGCTGGATAGAACGAATAAAGAAGGGAAAGGCCCGTGATTTTAAATGACGAACAAAAAATGATTCAGGAAATGATGCGGAATTATTCGCAGCAGAAGCTGAAACCAACCGCTGGTTTGCGCGATAAAACAGCACAATTTCCCACACAGGAGCTCAAAGAACTGGGTGAGCTGGGTGCTTTGGGCATGACTGTTTCCGAGCAATGGGGTGGAGCAGGTCTGGACTATGTTTCGCTGGTACTGACTCTTGAGGAAATCGCCGCCGGAGATGGAGCGATCTCGACGATTGTCAGCGTGCAGAATTCTTTGCCTTGTGGTATTACCCAGCGCTATGGCACAGAGGAACAAAAACAGAAATATCTGACCAAACTGGCGACAGGTGAATGGCTGGGGTGTTTTTGCCTGACGGAGCCACAAGCTGGGTCGGATGCCAGCGCTCTGGAATGTAAAGCCGAACGTGATGGCGACGAGTGGGTTTTAAATGGCATCAAGCAATTTATCACCACAGGTAAACACGCACAGATTGCACTAGTATTTGCTGTGACCGATAAATCTGCAGGGAAAAAAGGTATTTCATGTTTTCTGGTGCCGACCGATATACCGGGTTATATCGTGTCCAGTCTGGAAGAAAAAATGGGGCAACATTGTTCTGATACCGCGACCATCGTTCTGGATAATTGCCGGATTCCTGCTGCCAACCTGCTGGGGCAGGAAGGCGAAGGATACAAAATTGCCTTGTCTAATCTGGAGTCGGGCCGGATCGGGATTGCAGCACAATCTGTCGGTATGGCACGTGCTGCACTGGATGCCGCGGTAGAGTATGCCAATCAGCGTAAATCCTTTGGGGTGGAACTGGTTCAACATCAGGCTGTGGCATTCCGGCTTGCCGATATGGCCACCCAGATTGAAGCGGCGCGACAACTGGTCTTGCATGCGGCAACGCTCAAAGATGCTGGCCAGCCATGCTTAAAAGAAGCTTCTATGGCCAAGCTGTTTGCTTCGACTATCGCAGAGCGAGTCTGTTCGGATGCGATCCAGATTCATGGTGGCTATGGCTATGTGTCGGATTTTCCGGTTGAACGTATCTATCGTGATGTGCGAGTGAGCCAGATTTATGAAGGTGCATCAGATATTCAACGACTGGTGATTGCGCGTGAAGTATGTCAACGCTGATTTTTAATTTAAAAAAACAGACTTTGAGGGATGTTCAAATCCTGCACTTACATTGATGGATATGGAAATTGCAGGATTCAACTGAATATGATGCTCTAAAGACATACAGTGCGAATAATCGAAAATAAGCTTTATTCAGGTCCTAGCCATAGGGCATGAATGCAGATTTGAAAAAATTATGCTGATGGAATCAGCAGGAACAACAAATACAAATGGATTGGATAAACTCAGGCAAGGTCGCCTGAAAACTACAATAGGAAAGAGGTTGTCGTCATGAAGACACTAGAGCAGGCATATGCTGATTTTAATTTTGAAAATATGGTTCAGGAACATCTGGTTGGAAACGCAGAGAACATCAATGCTTATACCGAATGCTGTGGTCGCTACCTGGGTCAAAACCGAACTGCACTGATCTGGGAAGGTAAAAATGGAGACGCAGAGCAGTGGACCTTTGAACAACTGGCCGTGGCTTCAGGACAGCTGGCCAATTATATGCATTCTCTGGGTTTAAAAGCCGGTGACTGTATTGCCGGTCTGCTTCCACGCACTCCCGAACTACTGATTACCATACTGGCGACCTGGCGTATCGGTGCGGTTTATCAGCCTCTATTTACTGCTTTTGAAAGCAAGGCTATTGAACATCGGATCAACTCTGCTCAAACCAAGCTGATTATTACCAATCAGGAGCAGCATTCAAAACTGAATGATCTGAGCATTCCTCATATTTTAACTGTACATCCAACTCCTGATTGTGCTGAAGAAGATGCCGATTTCTGGACTGAAATCAAGGAATATCCAAGCGATTTTGAACCGGTTCAAGGCCGATTCAGTGATATTTTTTTGATGATGTTTACTTCAGGTACCACCGGACTGGCGAAATCAGTGCCTGTTCCTTTAAAGGCTTTACTGGCATTTAAAGGCTATATGCTACACGCTGTCGATTTACGTGAGGAGGATTCATTCTGGAATCTGGCCGATCCGGGTTGGGCCTATGGCCTGTATTATGGCATTGCAGGTCCTTTGAGCTTAGGGCATAGCATCATTATGGATGAGCGTGCTTTTAGTGTAGACAATGCAATTGAAATCATTAAAAAATATCAGGTGAATAACCTGACGGGCTCACCAACGGCATTCAGGATGTTCTTTGGCTTTAAAGAAAAATTTGATGCTGAAATCAGTGCATATTTACGTGTAGTCAGCAGTGCAGGTGAGCCCTTAACTCCAGAAGTGATTCAATGGTTCAATCTGGATCTAAACGTCAATATTTATGACCAGTATGGACAGACTGAACTTGGGATGGTGATTGCCAATCATCATGCTCTGGAGCATTATAAAAAAGTTGGTTCGGCTGGATTTGCGATTCCGGGGCATCGTTTTGCAGTATTGAATAAAGAGCATCAGGAAGTAGAAAAAGGCGGTGTCGGTACCCTGGCAATAGACTGTTCAGCTTCACCTTTGATGTGGTTTGACGGCTATGGCGGAAATAACCGGAAAGCCTTTATTGGTCAGTATTATTTAACCGGTGACACAGTCAAACTGAATGAATATGGTGGCATTGATTTTATTGGTCGTGCAGATGATGTCATTACCACGTCGGGCTATCGGGTTGGGCCTTTTGATGTAGAAAGCACCTTGCTGGAATGTGAGGAAGTATTGGAATCCGCCGTAGTGGGTAAGCCAGATCCTGAACGCACTGAAATTGTGAAGGCCTTCGTGGTGCTCAAGTCACAATATACCGCCAATGAAGACTTGATGATCAAGCTGCAGAACTATGTGCGTTCCCGCTTGTCTAAACATGCCTATCCAAAAGAGATTGAATTTGTTAGTGATTTACCCAAAACATCCAGTGGTAAAATTCAGCGCAATCTGCTTAAACAGCAGGCAATTGCTAAAATTCAAGCAATAAAACAGGTCAGTTAATTTTACTAAAGCAAATTTATAAGGTCGCAATCGCGGCCTTTTTATTTTTTAGCCGATTGCTTTTGAGGAGCTGTTTAAAATATTAATCACGCTATTTGAGTCATTACAATGTAATTTTTAATCATTTAAATTCAAAATAATCAAAAATTTAGCCTCTTATAAAAAGAGGCTAAACAGGAGAGAAAAGTTTAAAATTTATAGAGTCACTTTCGCATGTTCTGTATCCGGTTCTTCCGGTTTACCTGTTACATTTCCTTTAAGAACTTTGAGTAAATGGGTCACTTTATTATCTTTCACATTCCAGTATTCAGCACTTACTGCTTTGGCAATCAGAACACGAACGCTTGGGTCGTCTTTGCCCTGAAACCAGTTTTCTGCCCAGGGATTCCATAGCTTCTCAATCAACATGCGGTCTGTACTGATTTCCCCATGTGCACTAATGGATACATAAATATCATCAGATGGCTTGGAAAAAGACAGTCCCAAATGGCGACGGCCTGCATTTACAGCCTGAACAATATCGTTGGTGTCCTTCATAATAAAATAAAGATTCTGATCCTCATTCATCGCCTCAGAGTTAAGCATGGTCATTGGCTGTGAGTGAAGTTCTTGAGTATCGGTTTGATGACTGATCATGGTAAAGCGGACGTCTTTGATCAATTCCCATAATTTTTCACGGTTATTATGTTCTGAATGCTGTTCAGTCATATCATTGCTCCATGGTTCTTAAGATTCAGTTTTTTGTGGCCTTAAGCAGCTTAACCATATTTAAGAACCGATACAGAAGGTCTCACTGAACTTATACATTTTCATACTGAATGGCAGAAAGTGACTACAGAAGCACTAAACAAGCAGGGGGCAGTTACAGGGTGGTAAAGAGTGAATATATGATAATAAATGAGAGAAAATTATAAGAAATCGCAAGTGAAAATGAAGAAAAGTGAAGGAGTTGAGCACTATAAAAGTTAATTCACTCCCTACAGCAAGTTAACATTCGGCATGTTTAACGTGGCAATATAACTTATTGAGAGAAATGTTTAGCAGATCCTCAGGCACAATGTTGCAACAGTAGAGGAAGCTAAAAATTTTCATACGCTATTCTAAATCAACGTAAGTATCTAAAATTTCTGATAGCTTCTATTAAACAAATGAGAATTTTCCACGAGTTGTGATCTAATTGGTATCATTAAAAAATCCTGTGGCACCCCAAGATGGGCAACTTGATCGCGAGCATTTAACTGATATGCTATTTGATGCCGTTTCTAAGCCATTGCTTGGTTTGCTGGTTATATGCAGGGAAGTCAATTTACCTGAAATATATCCATATATTGAAATTTCAGTACTTATACTTCTATGACGATTACTTCTTAACTATTTTCAAAACAGGGAAAGACATTGTCTACATTTAATACGGATACTGTATCTTCAGAATTCGAACTGAGCGATGCAGAAATGCACTTATATGCTCGACAGCTCCTCTTAGAGGGGTGGGATATCGAAGCACAGGAAAAACTGAAATTTTCTAATATCTGTATCGTGGGATGTGGCGGGATTGGTTGTGCTTTAGCAGAACTGCTGGCCCGTGCCGGTGTCGGTAAAATTACCCTGATTGATCCAGATACGATTGAAATGAGTAATCTGCAACGACAACTGGCTTTTACTCCACAGGATTTAGGTTTTTATAAGGCAGAAACACTGGCAAAAAGGCTGGGGCAGATTAATCCGAATGTGCAGATTGACTATATCAATCAGGCCTTAACTGAGAACAATGCAGAAAGTATTATTGGGCAGCAGGATCTGGTGCTGGATGGCTGTGACCAGTTTGAAACACGCTACTTGGTCAATCAGATCTGTGTAAAACTCAATGTACCCTTAATCAGCGCCTCGGCTATTGGCATGCAAGGTCAAATGTTTATGATTGAAGGTGATTCTGCCTGTTATGCCTGCCTCTTCCCGCCAGAGCATCAAGAGGATACTAGTTTACGCTGTGCCGATTCTGGTGTACTCGCAACCACACCCAACGTGATGGCAAGTCTGCAGGCACATCATGCATTGCTATATTTGGGCTTGGGAGTAATGCCACTGAGACAGAAACTTCTGCTTTGGGATGGTCTCAGCTTCAAGCAGCGAATTTTAAGTTTCGAAAAAGATACAGATTGTCCAATCTGTCAGGCAAGATAAACCTGCAATTTTTAATTTTTTTGCTACACTGCATGTAATTAATTTTTCCTAAGACATTATGAAAAACAATATCTGGTTAGATGGAATACGCTCGGTTGCCCGTATGGGTGAAACCGCGGTGGTTGCGGCAAAGGCAGGCATCAAATATGCTACCGAAAAGCCAAGCAACGCCAAACTCATGCGCGAGACTTTTGAATCATTAGGTTCAACTTATATCAAGCTCGGTCAGTTTATTGCCAGTACGCCGTCATTATTTCCACGTGAATATGTAGAAGAATTTCAGGGCTGTCTGGACCAGACGCCGACTTTGCCATTTAGCTATATTCAGGAAGTACTGGCCTCAGAATTTGCTGGCCGTAATCTGGATGAGATTTTTGCCTCAATCGAGGAAACACCACTGGCTTCTGCCTCAATTGCACAGGTACATGCGGCCAAACTGGTATCGGGTGAAGATGTTGTTATTAAGGTGCAAAAGCCGGGTGTGGAAACCATTCTTTATACCGACTTGAATGTCCTGCATTGGGCAACAAAGCTGCTGGAAAAAGCCGTACCAAAAGTGAAATTTGCCTCACTGGCCGATATTGTCGAAGAAATCAAAACCCGGATGGTACGTGAAGTCGACTTTATTGAAGAAGCACAAAATCTGGATGACTTCGTCAATTATCTGAATATTACCAACAACAAGGCGGCCACGGCACCAAAAGTTTATCATCAGTATTCAACTCGTCGTGTCCTGACCATGCAGCGTTTGTATGGTGTGCCACTGACCGATTTTGAAGTGGTGAAAAAGGTCGCAAAGGACCCGTCACAGGTATTAATTACAGCCATGAATACCTGGTTTGGTAGTCTGATGATGTGTAATAGTTTCCATGCCGATCTGCATGCCGGTAATCTGATGCTTCTTGAAGATGGCCGGGTTGGTTTTATTGATTTCGGTATTGTTGGGCAGCTCAAACCTGAAGTATGGACTGCATGTATGGCCTTTATGGATGCTTTGCAGCATACCAATTATACCTTGATGGCAGAAAACATGCTGAAAATGGGCATGACTGCAGTTGAGATTGACACTAAAGTGCTGGCTGCTGATCTTGAGCGTCTGTTTAGCGGGGTGATGCTTGCCGATCCGCAGGAACTGCTGACCTCAAGTCCTGCAGATCTCAACGATATCATGATGGATATGGTGGCTGTGGGTGAGCGTCATGGCATCCGCTTCCCGCGTGATTTTGCCTTACTGTTCAAACAAATGCTGTATTTCGATCGTTTTATGCGGATTCTTGCGCCATATACAGACATTTATGCAGATCAGCGTTTGCAAATGGTGCAAAGTATGGATCCAAATCTGCTGTTAAAGCATTAATTTAATCTCTCCCGACCTTCTTTTCTTTCGCAAATTTTAAAGCAGGGCTTTAAAAAAGCGCATGGAGGAGTGTCTCATTGCTTGATAAAATATAAGCAATGCAAGTCCCTCTTTAATAAAAAGGGACTTCGGGAAATTAGTGGTAAATATCATCTTATCGAGCAATCCAATGGACGCCATTATTATTGAAGGCTTAAAAGTCGAGACAGTTGTGGGCTGCTTTAACTGGGAGCGCCAGATTATTCAGCCTTTAATGCTGGATTTGACTATTCACACCGATTTAGAACAGGCATCAAACTCAGATGCGCTTGCAGATACGCTAAATTACGCAGAAATTTGTGAGATTTCCAGCAAGGTCATTCAAGAAGCCAAGCCTGAATTGATTGAACATGCAGCAAAGTTGGTGCTAAATGCACTTTTTACTACCTTTACAGCAATTGAATCGATTAATATTACGATCCGTAAGCCTGCCATTATCGCGCAAGCCAATTCTGTAGGAATACGTCTTGAACGCCACCGAAACGATTTTCGCCCTAGCATTAGCGAGTAATTGTCATCCTCAACAACATTTTCAGGCTGCACAGCAACGTATTTCCGAATGGGGGGAAGTTCAGTTTTCTCCCATTTATATGATTCCTTGCCGTGATGGCATAGGAGCCAATTACTGGAATGCAGCGTGTTTATTGCGAAGTTCGGTGTCCAGTGAAGACATGATTGATCTGCTTAAACAGCTAGAAAAGGCATCTGGGCGAGTGCGTCCATCACATCAGATTACTTTGGATGTTGATTTGATTGCCTGGGGATCAGATCTAACGCATATGCAGTTTAATGAAAAAAAACTGCCTTTGGCTCTGGATGTGAAAGTTCCGATGTTTGATCTCTGGGATGCTGCCATATTTGAATACGGACAACATAGTTTTCCAACAATCAAGCAGTTTATTTAAATCAAATCCCATGATTTTTTGTTTATGCATTTTATTCAGTATCGATGTCTTGCCTGATCAACCAAGATCAGGCTTTTTATGATTCATTTTTTTTTAGATCTAAAGAAAAATTCAGCTAAAATAGCTCGAGCTTGATTTAGAAATCATTTAATAATGAAAATATTTAAAATTTTAATAAACCCTTATTTTCTGATTCATGAAAGAAGTCTGATTGATTTAAAACTACAGAATTTATTTTAAGCTTTACAAAAACCTTAGAATTATAAAAGTGAATATTTGCTTTCTTACTTTTTCTTGTTATAGAAAATGATCAGCAATACTATGATAATTGCCAACATGGCAAAAATAATTACGGTTTCCATAAATATATCTTTCAGTTCAAGAATGTTGCTTTTAATTTTCTAAATTAAAACCAAAATAGCTTAAAATAAACCCGAGTTTTGTTAGCGTAGCCAGATTTTTATTAACCTTATTCAGCTAACTTAAAATAATAGTCACGCTATCATATTGTGAGCCTGTCAAAACGATAAACAGATGTTTAGGCAACTGACACATTAAATAATGATCCTATCCAGGCACTAAACAACATGGCGATAATTCCCCAGAGCATTACCCGGACTGCACCTTTCCACACGCTGACTCCACCTGCATAACTTGCCAGTGCACCCATCATTCCCAAGCTTAGAACCCCAATTAGTATAACGCCTTTATCCAGATATCGATCTGGCAGAATCATAATCGAGATTAAAGGAAATAATGAGCCTACGGTAAATGCCAGAGCTGAAGAAAATGCCGCAAGAAAGGGTCGGGCAGAGGTATGCGCTGAAATACCAATCTCATCACGGGCATGAGCATCCAAAGCATTATGTTCAGTCAACTGCTCAGCAACCCTTTGTGCCAAACCTGGTTCCAGGCCGCGTTGTATATAAATCGTCTTCAGCTCATTTAGTTCATTATTGGGATGGCGTTGCAGTTCACGCTCTTCCATGAGCAGGTCATTTTTTTCAATATCCTGCTGGGATTTGACTGAAATATATTCACCCGCTGCCATAGAGGCGGCACCAGAAATTAATCCAGCAACACAGGTCACCAGTAAAATTTCCTTGGATGCTCCACTGGCTGCGATACCCACCACCAGACTGGTGACTGAAATAATTCCGTCATTTGCCCCCAGTACAGCTGCGCGAAGCCAGCCCGCACGTTCAATATAATGTTTTTCAAGATGGTATGAGTGGCGCATAATGAAGCCTCTTCTTTATTATTATGATGATTATAGTAAATTTATGTTAGGTAGAGACAGATAGATGAAATCGATCTGAAAATTAACCTGAATGATCAGATCATAGTGCACTTGGCAAAGCATTTTATCAACCAAAGATCTAACCGATTTGGGACTTAATAATTTAATAGTTCGAGGGAAAGTAATACTGAACTGATATAAAAATTATAAAAGTAAAAAATCAATAAACCAATAAGATATATCCAAATGATAGATAGGAAAGCTGGTATAAAAGAGAATTATCATGAAAGAAAAAAATGAAAATCATAGCTGCTTGGTGTGCGGCAAACGTTTTCCTTTAAAAAATCTTACACCGATGGGAACTGTCAGAAAGGTCATTACCGAAGAAATTGCAAAGGATATTCCTGACTGGACACCGCAAAATTATATCTGCCAGACAGATCTGACCCGATATCGCATGCAGTATGTGCATTCATTATTAAGCTCAGAAAAGGGTGAATTGACTGATCTTGAGTTTGAAGTGATTCATAGCATGCATGAACATGAGCTGATCACCAAAAATGTAGAAACGGCATTGGAACAAAAATGGACCTTGGGTGAAAGGCTGGCCGATAAAATTGCAACTTTTGGTGGAAGTTGGGTCTTTCTGATCTGTTTTGCAATTTTTCTAGGTCTATGGATTACGATAAATACTGTGGTGATGGTGACTCAGCCTGCAGACCCTTATCCATTTATTCTGTTGAATTTAATCCTGTCCTGTCTTGCAGCGATTCAGGCGCCTATTATTATGATGAGCCAGAACAGACAGGAAGCAAAAGACCGTTTACGTTCACAAAATGATTATCAGATTAATTTAAAAGCTGAACTGGAAATTCAGTATTTACATGAAAAATTAGATCATTTGCTGCTACATCAATGGGAAAGGCTGGCACAAATCCAGGAAATTCAGCTAGACCTACTTTCTGAAATGAACAAAAAAGATTAAAAGGATACTGTAGGCAATCTCTATTATTTTATAGAGCTTAAAAGTAATAAGATCACCACATGCCTTGAGTTAATATTATCTTGCTCAAGATTTGAGACTTATTAAAAAGCCCACAAATGAGTGGGCTAAGAATGAAAATAACTGGTTTAAATAAAATAGCTGGTTTTGGTCATCAGCTTGGAAATGCCAGTCATGGCGATTTTGACAGGAATGGGCAAATCTACACCACCTGCCTTTAAAGCTGTATCCCGATGGTGCAGTTCATCTTCGTTCATTTGTTCCAGAATACGGCGAGAACGTTCATCCTGAGCGGGCAACTGGCTAATATGATGCTGTAAATGCATGCTGACCTGACGTTCTGTTTCAGCCACAAAACCCAGACTGTATTTATCACCTGCGATTCCGGCAATTGCGCCCATACCAAAGGAAAGGCCGTACCATACCGGATTGAGCAGACTGGTATGGCTATCCAGTTCTTTCAAACGGTCTTCACACCATGCCAGATGATCCTGTTCTTCAATTGCAGCCTGTTCCATTTCACGACGCACATTCGGGAGTTTTGCCGTCATGGCCTGACCATGATACAGTGCCTGTGCACAGACCTCACCACTATGGTTGACCCGCATTAAACCGGCTACATGTCGTGCATCACTGACCGTTAACTGCGTTTCTACCGGTTGGGCCGGGTTTTCACGTTGCGCTGAAGTCGTGCCCGGGACTAGACTGCGTAATGCCTGGTCAAAAGAATGAATCAACTTATCCAGACCTGTATATTGACGCATGAATTAATCCTCCAAGGGTGCTTTCGCGATTTTGATCATTGGTTTTAGGCGGTAAAGTAACCATAAAGTAAACAGGCCACTTAATACTGCAGTAATACAAAAAAGTATTTTAAGATCAAGCTCTAGAATACTTAAAATAATAATAGAAAATATAGCAGAAGATACCATGAAAACGGCATTCAGAATATTATTTGCTGCAACCACACGCGCACGATGTGAGCGTGGAGAATGCGCCTGCATCATGGCATACAGCGGGACAATATAAAAACCACCACTAATACCGAGCAAGGTAATGGCTAGCATCACATGATAATAACTCCAGCCTTGCTGGAACACTTCTGCCAGACCAATTAATGCACCTGCACGTTCTGGAACAAAGGCCAGACTCGAGGCCAGATATAAGGCAAACACTACTAGACCGATTGCCCCAAAAGGCACCATCTTGATATTGACCTGACTGCCACCAATTTTACGGCATAAGTATGAGCCTAACCCAATCCCGACAGAGAAAAAGGTTAAGAGCAGACTGGCGACATTTTCAGATGCATGCAGATTCTGTAACGTCAGCTGAGGAATCTGGGTCAGATAGGTTGCACCATAAAACCAGTACCATGAATTGCCCAGTAAAATGGTAAAAACCAATGGTAAGCTTTTGGCATATTTCAAAGTCTGCAAGCTGGTACGAAAAAAGTTCCAGTCTATTTGCAACTCCGGTGCGGAAATGTTTTGCTTCAGAATATAACGGCTTGATATATAACCTATCAGTGCGATGCTGATGATGGTTAAACTGATCCAGATCAGGTGACCAGCCGAAGCTGCAATAACTGCGCCGCCCAGAATCATACCGAACAGAATTGCCAGAGAAGTTCCAGACTGGAACAGGGCATTGCCGGACATCAGTTCATCCGGTTTCAGGACTTCAGGTAAAATGGCATATTTGATCGGACCAAAGAAAGTCGACTGGGTGCCCATCAGGAACAGGGCAAATAACAGAATCCATAAATTGCCTAGCAGGAAACCGATAGTTCCCAGCAGCATGATGACAATTTCCAGAAGCTTGAGATAGCGAATCAGCTGTGAACGTTCGTATTTGTCGGCAATCTGACCGGCAGTGGCCGAAAAAATAAAATAAGGAAGAATAAATAGTAAAGCCGCCAGATTATTCAAGGTGCTGATGCTGGCTGATTGCTGTTGAATCCAGCCATAAGTGATGACCAGCAGTAATGCTTGCTTAAATACATTATCATTTAATGCACCGAAAAACTGCGTCAGAAACATCGGAAGAAAGCGCCGAGAAGCTAACAAATGTTCATTTTTGTTCATATAGGCCGTGCTACATTAAGTTTTATTAAGAAATGTCAGTTATGCGTAAACATTGAGAAAAATCATGTAAGATACTTTCAGCTATGTAAAGGTAAAAACCAATTAATTAAGCTCCTTAGCTTATATTTTTCGGTCAAATAATCAATTAAAGAATGTATTCGTTTAGAGTTTGCTATGCCTGCAAAGAAAAATTTTAAAAAAACGATGCTAAATCGCAGTATGGGGCCTCATATACCACCGCACAGTGGTATGCAGCTGTGTATGAGCATCTTTTTTATGATGTTATCCCATCAGAGCATGGCACAAACCGAACAGCCTGAAACGCCCGTGGCTATTTCCCAGGCAGAAATGGTAGATGAGCTGTCCAAAGAGGCGATTCGTCAGGGCTTAGTTACGTCTGAAACAGAAGCAGAAGAAAAAGTTGAAGAAGCTTTAGAACAGGAAGTGCCAGTTGACAGTATGCTGATGCTGGAACAACAGCAAAATGCAGGATCGGGTCTAGATGAATTTACTCCAATCGAATTTGATGATTTGGAAGAGTTGCCAGTTCAGACTGTTGACCAAAACATGGCCAATGAAATTTATCGTGTGGCTGAACAAGCCAAACAGGAAGCGCAAAATTATCGCAATAGCCAGACCACCGAAACTGTAGTCGCAGATATCAGCCAGCAAGAACTACTGGAAATTAATCAGGCGCCGGTCAATGTGGATCAGTTGATGCAATCCATTCAGGCAGACAGCCAGATTATGGTGCAAAACAACGAAGCAGGCATGACCCTAGCAGAAATACCAGACTCGCTTTCACCTGAAAATGACAAGCGGCCAAATATTTTTAAAAGACTGTTTTATAAGATCCGCCCGCCACGCCAGATTATGACGGCAAGAGTTCCTCGGATTAATGCAGACGTCGTCATTGTGAATGAGGAAGGTGTGGCGCAAAGCAACGGCACACTGAATCGCAAGAGTGAATCCCAGGGTTATCTGAATTTAAGAAATAATGTCAAAGCCAAGCTCTCCAGTTTTACCCAGGAGTCTTTTGGCGATTTTAATTCAGCTTTGCCTCAATTGCGGACACTGTCACGGCAGGCAGCTCAGGCGGTGGGTTATTACGATGCCCAGTTCAGGTTTGAAAAAGTATCAGACAGCAGGCTTCGTGTTTTTGTCACCCCTAATGAACCTGTGATTATTACCAGTTATGACTTGGAATTTACTGGCGCTGGCGCAGAGCAGCCACAATTTCAGGTCATCAGTATTTTGCCTGAACAGCAAGATGGCGATATTTTTAATCATGGCGATTATGAAAAGACCAAGAACCGGATTGTTACTGCAGCCAATAATAATGGTTATTTTGATTCATACTGGCGTATGCATGATGTCAGGATTGCATTGCCACAGAATACGGCAGATGTGAATCTTCGTTTTGAGACTGGTGATCGTTATAAGCTGGGGAATGTCGAGTTCAGAATGAGTGATCCTGAAAAGGAACTCCCACTCGACCGCGATGTACTCGAAAGTCTGGTTACCTGGAAAGATGGGGCGGATTATACCTTCTGGCGAGTCAATAGCCTGGCCAACAATCTGACCAATTCACGCTATTTTAACTATACCATGGTCGATGCGGTTCGCCCTGATCCGATTGAAAAGGAATTGGAATTGGCACCGGATATTCAGCAGCTGATTGAAGAACAAAAACTTTCTGAAGATCAGTCTGTAGAGAAAAAACCTGCCCGCTCGCCAGCCTCTTCTCAGGAGGTGACCCAGAATGTCGTGGATGAAGACCAGTTTGCCGGTAGCCGTGATCAGGAAAATCCAAACTTAAGAACCTTACGGGTTGAGCAGCAGACCAAGGAAAATGAACAGGATCGTTTAAAAGAACAGGCACGGGAAGAGAAGAAAATCCCGGTCATCGTGACTTTAAATGCAGACCGGGTAAACAGTGCAGAGCTGGGTCTGGGTTATGGAACAGATACCGATATCCGTCTGCGTGGTCAATACAGGCGCGCTATTGTAAATAAGCGTGGCCACTCTTTTGATGCCAATATCGAGTTGTCAGGCATCCGCCAGTCGATTGATGGACGTTATAATATTCCTTATAACCATCCGCTGAATGATTATGTCAGTATTGTGGGGGGCTACGAACGTGAAGAACGTGATAGCGTCGCACAGGGCCAAGGACTGATGATTGAATCAGCAGTGTTAGGTGCAGACCGGATTATTAAAAATCCACTGGGTAACTGGCAGCGTACTTTTGGAGCCCGTTATCGTCTGGATCGCTTAACACAGGATGGTTCTGTCGATTTTAATCAGATTCCAGAAGCGTTTCGCTTTAATACCGAAGATGAACAGCAATCGCTACTGGTGGGTTATGAAGTTTCACGTACCGATAGCGATCGTCGGGTCAATCCGACCAAGGGCTTCAAGCAAACCTATAAGATTGAGCTGGGTAGCGAGGCTTTATTATCCGATGCGGATATGGCCATTGTGAATGCAGGCTGGCGTTTTATCTATTCATTGGGTGAAAATGCAGATTATCAGTTTGTTGGGCGTATGGATTTAGGGTATATCTTTACCGATGATTTTGCCAAAGTGCCATATAACCTGAGATATTTCACTGGTGGTGACCAGAGTATTCGCGGTTTTGACTACAAGAGTCTTTCTCCGGAAATTGACGGCTTTAAAGTGGGTGGTCAGGCCTTGGGTGTGGCTTCATTAGAATATAATTATCAGTTTAAGGAAGGCTGGCGTGCTGCGGTCTTTGCAGATGCCGGAAATGCCTATAATAAGGAATTCAGTAATCCGACCGAATATGGTGCGGGGGTAGGCTTACGTTGGGCTTCACCGATTGGGCCAATACGTGTAGATGTTGCGACGGGGCTGTCTGATGACAATCACCCGATTCGGTTACATTTCTTTATTGGATCACAGTTATAAAACTTCAATTTTAAAAAATAGTTATTTGGGTAGATCATGGTCGAGAACCAACCACAGCCAGAACAAGAACCACAAAATAGCGTTGTGCCGAAAAAGCGGCGTATATTTAGAAGTATCTTATTGTCAGTACTTTTCTCCCTGATTTTTCTGCTGTCTGTGCTGGCCCTCTTGTTTTCGACCAATCAGGGCAGTAAATTTCTGCTGGATCAGGTTCTGCAACGCCAGCAAATTATTCATTATGAATATGAAGGCGGTAATTTATGGCGTGGGATTATCCTTAAAAATGTGCTTGTCACTTTAAAACCGGTGGATGTCAAAATTGATCGTGCTGATGTCAAACTGGGCTGGCGGGCAATTGTCAAAAAAGAAATTCATCTTACAGAGGCGGATGTTCGCAATCTGCAAATTATTAATAAAAATCCGTCTACAGGCGAACCATTCAAGTTTAATGCTATCCGCTTGCCTTTTATACTGCGTGTCGATCATCTGCTGCTGGATCATCTGGTCATTAACACCCAGACCAATGCCGTAGATTTTTACAATATTGAATTAAATGATGCACTTTGGTCCGGCACCGAATTAAATTTTGAAGACTCCCGTATGGATATGGGCTATCTTTCGCTACGTGAAGCCACGGGAAAAATGCAGTTCGAAGGCAAATATCCTCTGGATGCCACGGGTATCCTCAATCTGCCTTCTTTAAGAGAAAGCCTGAATATTCATGATATTCAGGTTCGGGCGCGTGGAACGCTAGATACTATTCAGGCAGGAGTAGCGACCAATACGCCTGATTTGTTGACGGGTTGGGTTATCGTACATCCAATGCGTCCACAGGTACCGATGCGCGGTGAATTACAGTTCAAAGATTATCATTGGCCTATTCTGACTGAGCAGAAACTGTTTAGCAAAGACGGGGTTGCCAAGTTTAATGGTGATATCAAGCGTCTGGATCTGAATGTTGATACTGACCTGATTGGGGAAAATATTCCGCAAGGTCAATATAATGCGGTGATGTTTACTGATCTGGTCAATCAGCTGAATATTACCGACCTGAATGGCCAGTTGATGAAAGGTGCAGTCAGCCTTGCTGGAACAGTGGGCTGGAAAGATCGGGTCAGTTGGGATCTGACGGGGCGCTTAAATGGCATTGATCCTAAACATGAGCGCATTCCGCAAGTCGTACAGGATTTCTTGCCGCCAAGTCTGGATGCCAATATTGCTTCTGCGGGTAACCTGGAAAATGGCCTGCACCTTACCGGACTGGTTGATTTCGACCGTTATGAAAGCTGGAATCTGAAGCTGGATCAAAACCCGGCCAAGGGCAATAAAGCGCAGCCGATGCTACTGGATATTGCCTGGAAAAATATTGATCGCGCCGTACCTTATGTGGGCTGGCTCAGCAGTCAGTCTGGTGATGTCAAATTGGCACTGGTTGAAGGTCAGCAGAATATTCATGTGGCGACCAAAGTCGAGCAGCATGAACAAGGTCTTTTGCCTGCAGGCATGTATCAGGCCAAGCTGAATCTGAAAAATAATATCCTGAATGTCCCAAGTTATAATTATAGTAGCAATGCACAGGCAGGCAGTTTAAGCGGCAATGCACGGATTGAACTGCCACAAGAAAAACGTCAGTTGAAATGGACAGCGGTATTAAATGCCAAAAATTTAAATACCCAAAGTATTGCAGTAGCTTCACCGGTAGACCGTTTGAATGGCCAGATCAAGGCCAATGGCTATGCACAACCGAATCAGCAGATTATTAAACTGAATAATGTCAACCTGACCGGACGCTTGGCAGAGCAGAATGAAACTGTGCGTCTGACTGGTAACAGTACTATTGCCCTGTTATTCCACAATGAAAAAGCTGGCGGTGGATTTAAAGGCTATGCAGTCAATTATGATGGCGCTTTAAATGCTAGTCAGCTTAAAGCCAGTCAGGGCATGCTGAAACTTCGGGTTTCAGGTACACCCGAGCTACTGAAAGTCAATGAATTCCGTCATGATGGTGTGGCTGGCAAGATTAACGCGAGCGGTCTGGTCAATTTGAAGAATGGTATCGGTTGGGATATTAATGCTTCACTCATCCGCTTTAAACCACAATACTTTAATGCTCAATTGAAGGGCGAATTATCTGGCAATGTACAAACTCGTGGTGTCTGGTCAGATGCCTTAAAACGCATTCAGATTCAACGTTTGAATCTGGCCGGTATGCTGAATAATAAGCCGGTACGTGGTACAGGTAATTTATCGGTCATTATTAACTCAAATCAGCGCGGTTTTGTTCCAGAGCAATTTGAAGCCAATAACCTGTTCCTGTCTTATGCCAGCAACCAGATTCAGGCGACTGGAAATGCACAAAACCTGCAACTGAAGGTGAATGCGCCGGCATTGTATGAGTTATATCCGGGCTTAAGAGGTCGTGCGCAGGGCTATATCAATATGCAGGCGCAACCGCGTTTGCAGGCTTCGGCAAATCTTTCAATCGACAATTTTGCTTTTAAAAACCTGTTCAGCGTACAGAAAGTCCGTATTCGTGGACAGTTGCCAACATCGCAGACTACACCAACCTTATTAACTGCAACAATGGATCGCTTGCGTAATGGCTCACGGGAAATTGTTCGAGGCGAAGTATCACTCGCCGGCACACGTTCTGCGCATATACTTAAAGTTCAGGCAGAAAATAAACTGTCAAAATTCTTTGTTCAGCTGGCTGGTGGCTTTAATGCACAAAATAACTGGCTGGGTCAGATTCAAAAAGGTGACTTCGACTCTTTGCGCGCCCATTTGGTGCAGCGTCAAAATGCGGCAGTGATTTATAATACTGCCCAGTCTAGTCTGTTTATCGGTGCTCATTGCTGGATGAGTCAACAAAGCCAGTTGTGTTTTGATCAGCCGATCCGGGTCAATAAAACTGGAGGTAGTGTCTCTTTTATTACCCAAAACCTTGATCTGGAAGATTTCAGCGCATTCCTGCCTGATGGATTGGCGTTGACAGGTAAAGTCAATGGTTATGCCAAGGCAGCTTGGGCACAAGGGGCTAAACCAAAAATTGATGCACGTCTGGTCACCCGAAATGGCGTTGTAGGTTTATCTTCTGAAGACCCGGAATATTTAGGTTCTACGCTAAAATACGATGAAGTTGGCTTGGTAGCAAAAAGTGTGGCACAAGGCTTGCAGCTTCGCCTGGATGTAAAAACTCCAGATATAGGTGCAGGTTATGCCAATGTGATTATTGACCCATATCGGGACAGCAAACCGATGCGTGGCGAAATTGCCTTTAACCAGGTACAGCTCAAGGTCTTTAAACCATTTATTGAGGACATTCGTAATCTGGACGGGACTTTATCCTATGCCGGAAAGATTGGTGGCACTTTAACGGATCCTTTGCTGGAAGGTGAGCTTCGGGTCAAAGATGCCTCGATCAGTATGATTTCTTTGCCGGTGAATCTGACCAATGTACAACTATATTCATCCATACGTCAGAACTCTGCCAGCATTAATGGGGCATTTAACAGTGGTCAGGGTGTCGGTAAATTAACCGGTTCAGTCGACTGGAAAGGTGATCCAAGGGTACAGTTAAAACTGCAAGGTGAAAATCTGCTGATTCGTCAGGCACCATTAATTACGGCCATGGTGACGCCTGATCTGACCTTGGACATGTATCCATTTAATAAAAAACTGAGTTTAAGTGGCACGGTAGATGTACCGCGTGCACTGATTTCAATGCCTGAAGCTTCGGAACCGGTAGTCGGCTTATCCCCAGATGTACGTGTCGTGCGTGAAGGTGAGGATCAACTGGCGATTTTGAGAGCGGCACGTCCATGGGATATCCGGGCGGATGTGGCTGTTTCTTTGGGTAATCAGGTGATCTTCCAGGGCTTTGATAGTCGTATCCCGCTATTAGGCCGAGTGAACCTGTCACAGCGTGGTCTGGAAACCGCAATGCGCGCCAATGGTGCAATCGGGGTATCACAACGGGTGAAAATCGAAGCCTATGGTCAGAGTCTGGATTTGAATCGTGCCATCGCGCGTTTTAATGGTGAACTCACCAATCCGACGCTAGACATTGATGCCAATAAAATGGTTCAGGGTAGTACGGTTGGGGTGCGCGTAACGGGTACTGCATCGAGTCCAAGCATTCAGATTTATAATGATGCGGGCTTGTCAGAGCAGGAAGCCTTAAATGCCTTGATTACCGGTCGTATCAATGAAGGTGCATCTGGTTTAAACCAGACTGAAGGATTCAGGTCTGATGTAAATAATACGATCGCTGCCGCAGGTATCAGTCTGGGCTTGGGTGGTACCCGTGCACTGACTAACCAGATTGGGCGTAGTTTTGGCTTGAGTGGCTTAGCCTTGGATGCACAGGGAACAGGAGATGATACGCAGGTTTCTGTGACTGGTTACATTACGCCAGATCTCTATCTTCGTTATGGAGTTGGGGTATTTACACCAGTAAATAAACTGACTTTACGTTATCAGGTAAATCAGCGTCTTTACTTAGAAGCTAGTCAGTCCTTAGAGCGTGCAATAGACTTGTTCTATAACTGGCGCTTCTAAGCGCAGTAAAAAAGCCCTCAACTGAGGGCTTTTTATGTAGAAAATTTTTATTTATCATAAAATCATCCAGTTTAAGTATCAATCAGTGGAAACAATGAATGTCTAAAATTAAGCTCAATAGAAATAAATAATTCATCCAACATGACTAAATCCTGGCGATTTTATCTCCTAAGAAAGTTAAATACTTCTTATGTTATGACCCCAATAAAATATAAAAAATTAATTAAAAGATAGAATAACTGCCTAAAAATCAATAAACCCATAATAAAATTAGGTGTATATTGGAAATACAATTTTTTTTGTATAAGAGCATCTTTGTATGTCGACTAAATTTATCATCCGTTTTGCTGCGATACTATTTTCTATACTTATTTTGACTGCATTAGTTATTAAATTTTTCTTTAGCCCAGATGTAACCATCGTGCTATGGATTTTTGCTGTGCCTTTCATTTTAGGTATACCAATTTTAGCTTCTGTGGTATTGGCCACCAATGAAGAGCTGGACCTTCATAGCGTGAATTAGAATCTAATCTTGAGCTAAAAGTTAGAGTAGCCGCCATTTTGGTGAATTTATTCCTAATAAATTTTTTAAGTAATACACGACATCTTAGTACGTCAAAAAATGAGTGTATGTATATGCTCATTTTTTATGGCTTTATCTGATAGTTTTGATTTAAGCTTGTAATTATCTAATTTACATAAACCCTAAGAAATAGTGGAATATTCCAATCCTTACTCATTCAATATAGGGATTCATCATAACTCATTATTTTAGAGAAAAAAGAATGCCTAGAAATAACTATTTGCCAGCTCTAGAACAAGTTTATGAATTTTTAATAGAGCGTCCAAATTTTAAAAATCAAAGCGAATTTGATAAATCAATAGAGTATTTTAAAACTCTACATGAAAGTGATCCTCTGGATTTTAGGGTTCAAACACCTCATGTTGTAGCAGGAAAATTTGGTGCTAAAGAAATCATAAATTTAGGATCTATGCCAAAATTCACTGATAAAGAAAATTTCATTAACTGGATTGATGCGCAGATTAACTGTTAAGTTTTCACACTGACTCATCATAGGCTGGATTCTAGTTATTATTCATACATTCAGTAACATGTAGTACAGAAAATAATCAAAACTGGATTGGAAAGCTACAAACTTGAATGATAACTTTATATTTAAATCTTCCCGGTGATGAGGTAAACAATGAAGTTGTTAACTTTGGTAGGTATGGGAGTTGCAGCAAGTTATTGTTATAAAACTATGAAAAATGGCAAGCTCGCTCTTTCAAAGCCTGACTTTGATGAAAGTGTAAAACGGTTTGTCTTGCAAGAATTTGCAGCTTCACATTCCTGATTTTTTTATAAAAAGGCTCATAAAATAGTGAGCTTTTTTATTTTCTAAAAGCTTATAACTTTAATATTCATATTAAAAGCAGTTTTATTATACTCAGCGTGCTATAAAGCTATTACATTGGCTATTTTAAATAATTAAATGAGAAAAAATGGGCGATGAAGATGAATGGTGTGAACTTATATATTCTGAGGCTTTAATACTACACAAAACATCACGTTATAAGGCAATTGATAAACTTAGATTCTTTGCCTTGATTTTAGAATTATTCGTCGAGATGCGCAACGATGAGGCAACTATTCAGATAAAGACAGTAAATATCAAGTTTAAGTTAAGATCTAAGAATTATATTTTTTGGGTGTTTGAAATTCCTGATTATCAGGATAAAAGATTATTTATGACATATATGTATCGTCAATTAAGTAAATTTTGAAGTATATTGATGGTTAAAATCTTTAATTAATTCAACAACTATAGCTATTAATTATGCAACTATAGTTTTTTTATATGCTTATGGATGATTATATATTTTTATTTAGAAATTGCCTATGCTCTGCATGTTGTTCATTTTAACAACATACCTGAATCAGCGCAAAATTGAGGAAGGGGAAAGCCTATCGCTAGATAGGCTTTTTTTTAGATGTACATTTCATTCAATGAAATGTAATTTAAAATGAATATAAAGGTGAAGATTATTAATACTCTTTATATTCTATTTATAAATTTGAAATGCTATATATGTTTTATGAAAAATAAGAAAATGTACATAATATAGAGATATTGACTACAGTATTAGCCTGCTTATTCAAAAGGTTAAAGAGGTTTTTTAATTGAAAAACTGATGTAATCTTATATTAAAGAACTCTATATTCTATAGCTGTAGTTTCTTCCAGTTGTTGCCTTCCTTTCTAAGGAGGATTTTTTGAACAGAGAAGACCAAAATTCAAACCTCTATTTTGTTTATTCAGTTACACAAATGATCATCGTTAACTATTGAATGAATCCCGTAAATATTTGAGCATGATATTTTCTTGGTTAAATAAATGAGGGACCGCCATGATAGATGAAGAAAAGCCGTTGAACTTTGACGATGATAATGTGCCTCAAGATTTTGAAGATGAAGAGTTTATCGATGATCAGAAAGAGGATGAAATGTACAACGCTATTACCAAAGACGGTTCAAGTATTGATCCTGCAGATGACGGGACACGTCATATTCGACCTGAAGATGGCGACCCGATTGAAATAGAAGAGTAATAAAAAGCCCAATTTAATATTGGGCTTTTTATTGTATGGTAGAAGAAATATGAGCTGCAGTATTTTTCATTTAATGAGTCAAGCTATTGAGTAAAAAATACCTAAAAAAATGATCACTAATCTTATTTTTCATCTTCATAAAAAGCTCTCCATTACGAGATCTTCTAGATCAGATCAAATAAAACAATAAATAGCCGAAGTTATCTTTTGAGTGAAAAAAGATTTACTCTTTAAAGGTCTCATTGAGAGCGGTTTGCACCGCTTCAACGCGTGCTTTACAGGCCTTATATGCAGTCATGGATTCTTCCACGATTCTCATTAAGTTGTCGATATCTGGTTCTTGCTGGGATTCCAGCAGTTCCGCATTCTTTTTCAAGATGTTATAACCTTCTTCAAAGCTTAAAGTATCATGATTCATGAGGAAGTACCTGTATGAGCTGTGCTGAAAATAGGCCATCGTGTAATTCAATCTGAACAGGCTGCTGATTATCAATTTGAGTAATTGAACTCATCACATGATCTTGCTGGCGAACGATGGCATAACCTTTGGATAAAACGTGTTGAGGGTTTTGTAGCAGCGTTTCTCGCATCAGGGCATCAAGCTGCTGATTCATGAGTTGGGTATGCTGCTGGGCTAGACTGGCAGTATTAGACTTGATCTGTTGCAGACGTTGCAGGGCATCGAGAATCTGGTTATTGGCCAGAGTTTGAATCAGTTTAAAAAAATGATCATTCTGGTTCTGGTAAGCCTGAATCTGTTGTTGAGATAAACGCTGAATCCGCTGTAGACAGTTCGCCACCTCCTGAGTCAGTTCAACTATATGATTGCGGATGCCTGCAATGACTTTACTTGGAGTATCAAAGGAACGATGCGCAATTTCATCCAGAATAGTACGGTCTTTCTCATGGCCAATGCCGACCCAAATGGGTACCGAGCGTTTGCAGAGCAGGGCAGCCAGATCATAATCGTTCAAATAAGCCAGATCATTGACTGCACCGCCGCCCCGTATAATGACGATCAGATCCGGTGCAGTCTCATAGGTCTGCACCCATTGTTTAAGTGCTTGTGCCAGACTTTGCATAATATTTTGAGGGGCCGTATTTCCCTGAAAAGTCGCACTGTGATAAATAAACTCACACACTTGTGCTCGCTGTAATGCATCGGCATCTTTTCTAAAATCTCCAAGTCCTGCTGCATTTTCGGGAGAAATTACTAAAACCCGGTTTAGATCAAAGGGACTGGGCAAATTTTTATTACGCTGAATGAGTCCTTCAGCCGTCAACCGCTCGACAATCTGCTGGTAGCGCCGGGCAATATCTCCCAACGTGTAGCTTGAGTCAATTTCGACGATATTTAATGAAAATCCATACTGTGGATCGAAATTGGCTTTGACCTTAATCAGCACTTTTAGGTCTCGACTCAGTTCAATCCCGCTTTCACGTTCAAACTGCGAGACCATTTTCTGGGCACTAAATTTCCAGATGGTTGCACGGCAACTGGCAATGACCTGATCGCTATCCGCTTCTTTTTCTGCCAGCTCAAGATAATAATGGCCGGCTTTAATGCTTAAATTTCGAATCTCGGCTTTGACCCATACCGGCGTATCGAAAGTCTGTTTGACCACTTTCTGCACCGTAGCAAGATATTCCTTAAGGGAGAGTTGAGGATCGTCTGTCATGCCAATAGAAAGTTTAAGATTCAATCAAATATTAAATCAATCCCGCTTAGATCACAAATTTAAAAGTAAGAATAGATAGGAGTTATGTAATTACAATGTAATTCTGTTGGAATGTATAAATATCTACATGAAATGTTAATTGATTGTATTTTTATTTTAAAGCTCTTCTTTTATTTGATATGTATTCTTTTACTCGAGATTTCAAAGCGTTATAGAGCTTAATTTATTGCTGTTTTATTTTCAGTTTTTAATAATTATAAGGGCTAAAAATCTATACAGACTTGGGCCTGATGGTGATTAAAAAATATGCTAGATTGACAAAGAATGATTAAGAAAGAATAAGCTCTCATGAAAAAAACAATACTGTTGAGTATATTAGCTATCGCTTTAAGCGCATGTACCACCATGCCATCATCAGAAACGGAAACTCCTAAGATAGGGATGGCAAATCCCGCAAGTGAGTATTGTGTTAAGCAGGGTGGCAAGATTGAAATCCGCACTGAAAGTAAGGGTCAGGTTGGATATTGTCATTTAAAGAATGGTCAGGTTGTCGAGGAGTGGGAGTTGCTGCACTTGAATCAACCTAAATGTATTGCTGATCAGGCAGCGGCTTTGGTCGGTCAATTTAATCTGAATGAAGAACAAATCAAGCAAAAAACCAAAGCACAAATTGTACGTATGGTCGAGCCGGGACAAGCAGTAACCATGGATTATCGTGAAGAACGGGTGACTGTAACGGTGGATCCTGTAAGTAAAAAGATTATTCAGGCCTCATGCGGGTAATCATGCAGATTGAAGAAATCCGTTGAGGAGTTTTTTAAAATTTAGCATGACCGGCATTTTGAAATGACAAATCTTCTCCGATCTTTTATATTGCCCCTCGGAAGGAGAAATTCATGAAAAAGTTATTGGCTTTATCGTTTATGCTGGCTCTGGCTGGTTGTGCCGAGAAGAAACCCTTAACCCCTGAAGAGCAGTGGCAAGGTTATTGTCGAAGTGTCGGTAATGCAGCGCGTACCATTATGCTGGATCGTCAGAATGCAATTGAGAAAGAAAAAGCAATTGAGCATGCCAACAAGATCGACGATGAAATCACTAAAGGTTTTATACTGGATATTATTGATGAAGTTTATGCGCTTCCAGAAGCTGAGATCAAGACAGATGTAAAAGCAGCTCGTGAAAAAGTTCGCGCTGAATTTACTGCAAAGTGTATTGCGACTCCGCATGATGAATTACCAGATTACAAACCGTTCTAAGGAACGGTTTTTTATGAATAACTAAAATCACTCGGTAAATATTACAACTACAAAATATTTAACTATCAACATCTAAAACACGGTGCAATAGAAATAGCCTAAGTAAAGGCACACTTTGTGACAATTTCTAAATCTCAAATATAGAAAAGCTTATCTTAATACTGAATAATGAACTTAACTCCAATTAACCGAGGAGTAGCACTATATGGAAGTCGTAAGATATTTGCATCATTCGGATCTGCTTTTGGAAGATGAAGAAGGTGTGGTCATTATTGGCGGAAGCCGCTATGTACTCAGCATCGGTGATAAAGTCATTTTAAAGAAGATGCTAGAACAGGATAAAAAGCTTTATCAGATAGATATTTCCTTTGCCAGCAATAATCACAGTACAACCTGTGAAGATGAATGTGTGGTGAAATTCCAAGGCTGCCGCAACTCATATCAGCAGTATTTAAACTCAACCACTGTACACTAAGGTGGAGTATCTTTTTCACTTCAAATCAGGCAACATCATGGTTGCCTTTTTTATACATTAAATTCCGTTAAAAGAGTCAATTCATGCGCTCGTTTCATGTGGTGTAAGCTGGAACTGATTATGGAATAATCATTAAGGGCATCATTTAGTTATAAAATAACGAGCATCACAAAGAAACACTTGAGTTGCATTAACTTTTAACTGGAAATTTAGTAAAATTTCGGAGTCCATATTATTTGTGAAGCTTGAAATAAGCAGGAATTCATAAGTAATTTTTTAAAAAAGAGGAATAACACTGTGCTAGAAGCTTACCGCCAACACGTTGAAGAACGTGCCGCACTCGGAGTCCCACCGAAGCCACTTGACGATGCCCAAACTGCTGCATTAGTTGAACTACTAAAAAATCCGCCAGCTGGTGAAGAAGCATACTTGGTAGATTTGCTTGAAAACCGTGTACCAGCAGGTGTTGACCAAGCTGCATATGTAAAAGCTGCGTTCTTAGCTGCATTGGCAAAAGGCGAAGCAACCTCTCCACTTGTTTCTAAAGAACGTGCGGTTTACTTACTGGGCACTATGCTTGGTGGTTATAACGTAGCGCCTTTAGTTGAACTTTTAGACAATGCCGAGCTTGCTGAACTTGCAGCTGAAGCATTGAAAAAAACGCTTCTTGTATTTGACGCGTTCCACGACGTTGCTGACAAAGCACGTGCAGGCAATGAAAATGCGAAAGCAGTTCTTCAATCATGGGCAGATGCTGAATGGTTCACAAACCGTCCAGATGTTCCTGAAGAAATCAAACTGACAGTTTTCAAAGTCACTGGCGAAACCAATACTGATGACCTGTCTCCAGCTCAAGACGCTTGGAGCCGTCCAGACATTCCATTGCACGCAAATGCAATGCTGAAAAACGAACGTGATGGTATCAACCCAGAAGTTCCGGGTGAAGTTGGTCCATTAAACCAGATCAAAGAACTGATCGCGAAAGGCAACAAAGTTGCTTACGTAGGTGACGTTGTTGGTACAGGTTCTTCTCGTAAGTCTGCTACTAACTCTGTACTTTGGTTCTTCGGTGACGAAATCCCGCATATTCCGAACAAAAAAGAAGGCGGTTACTGCCTGGGTTCTAAAATTGCTCCGATTTTCTTCAACACAATGGAAGACGCTGGTGCGTTACCAGTTGAAATCGACGTAGCAAACATGAACATGGGCGACGAGATCACCCTTAAGATCGACAAAGCTGCTGCTAAAGTAACTGCGTTCAAAGACGGCGCGCAAATTGCTGAAGCAGATCTTAAAACTCCAGTACTTCTAGACGAAGTTCGTGCCGGTGGTCGTATTAACCTGATCATTGGTCGTGGTTTGACTACTAAAGCGCGTGAAGAGTTAGGTCTTCCTGTTTCTACACTGTTCCGTACGCCTGTACAACCTGCTGCAACTGGCAAAGGCTTCACCCTTGCTCAGAAGATGGTTGGTCGTGCTTGTGGTCTTCCAGAAGGTCAAGGTGTTGTTCCAGGTACATACTGTGAACCACGTATGACAACTGTTGGTTCTCAAGATACAACAGGTCCGATGACGCGTGACGAACTTAAAGATTTGGCTTGCCTAGGCTTCTCTGCTGACCTGGTAATGCAATCTTTCTGTCACACAGCTGCGTATCCAAAACCAGTTGACGTTCAAATGCAACACACGCTTCCTGATTTCATCATGAACCGTGGTGGTGTTTCTCTACGTCCAGGTGACGGTATTATCCACTCTTGGTTAAACCGTATGCTTCTTCCGGATACAGTTGGTACTGGTGGTGACTCACATACTCGTTTCCCAATCGGTATTTCATTCCCTGCGGGTTCTGGTCTGGTAGCATTCGCTGCTGCAACTGGTGTTATGCCACTTGACATGCCAGAGTCTGTTCTTGTGAAGTTCAAAGGTAAAATGCAACCTGGTATCACACTACGTGACCTGGTACATGCAATTCCTTACGTAGCGATCCAAGAAGGTGACCTGACTGTTGAGAAGAAAGGTAAGAAAAACATCTTCTCTGGCCGTATCCTTGAGATCGACCTGACAGAAATGGAAACTGACCTGACTGTTGAGCAAGCATTCGAACTTTCTGATGCTTCTGCTGAACGTTCTGCTGCTGGTTGTGCGATCACGCTTTCTGAAGAGAAAGTTGCTGAATACCTACGTTCTAACATCACTATGCTGAAGTGGATGATTTCACAAGGCTATGGCGATGCTCGTACTATGGCGCGCCGTGTTGAGAACATGGAAAAATGGTTGGAAAATCCATCACTTCTTAAAGCTGATGCTGATGCTGAATACACTAAAGTGTACGAAATCGACCTTTCTACGATTACTGAACCAGTTCTTTGCTGCCCGAACGACCCAGATGATGCAAAACTTCTTTCTGACGTTCAAGGCGTGAAAATTGATGAAGTATTCATCGGTTCTTGTATGACTAACATCGGTCACTTCCGTGCAGCTGGTAAACTTCTAGACAAAGTTCCTGGTGGTTCTTTATCTACTCGTCTATGGTTGGCTCCTCCAACACGTATGGACGAACACCAGTTGATGGAAGAAGGTTTCTACAATACTTATGGTAAAGCTGGCGCTCGTACAGAAATGCCAGGCTGTTCATTATGTATGGGTAACCAGGCACGTGTAGCACCGAACACGACTTGTGTATCGACTTCTACTCGTAACTTCCCGAACCGTCTAGGTCAAGGTGCGAACGTTTACTTGGCATCTGCTGAGCTTGCATCTGTTGCTGCTGTATTGGGTAAATTACCTTCTCCAGAAGAATACCAACAGTACGCTGCTCAAATCGACAGCATGTCTGCTGACATCTACCAATACTTGAACTTCGACAAGATGAGCGAGTATACAGATGCTGCTAAAGACATCGATACCAAGAAAATTGCTGCTGCTCAATTAGCTTAATTTGTTGATAATTAAACTAATTTGAGTTAAGAATAAGGGCTGAGTAATCAGCCCTTATTTTTTAAGCAGAGTAAAATGAAAAAATATTTAATGGTTAGAAGTCCGGAATCTTTAATAAGAGAAAACAAAATTGGTTATGGTTGGAAACAAATTAATTTTTCAGTTCATAAAAATATAAAATCTGTAATTGCAGAAATCATTGAAAAAAATGGTTCTATTGGTCGTATGACTAATCAAGTTAAAAATTATTTTGAAATAAAAAGTGAAGATATTGTTGTTGTTCCTTTAGGTCGAAAAATTGCAATTGCTAAAGTTGTGGGGACCAAGCATTATGATCCTTCTTTTAATGAGGGTCATGGAGCCAATCAGGTTGAGGTGGAATTTTTTAGAAAAGATGGAAAAGTTATTTTTATTCCACGTTCAAAATTAAAAGAAAATCTAGAAAGTCGATTAAAACTTCGAACCACAATAGGTGACCTTACAAAATTTTCTCAAGAAATTGATCATATCATTCAGAATATAAATGAGTTTGGTGGCTTTGATATAAAAAATAGTTTTCAAGAAAAAAGTGATCAATATGAAAAAGAGTTTAAGGCTGAATTACTAAATGCTTTATGGAAAGGAAATACACGATTAAAAGCTGGTGGAAGAGGGTTAGAAGAACTTGTTAAAGAGCTATTAGAAATAGAAGGTTATTCAAGTGTAGATATTTTGGATAAGAAAAATGGGGAAGGAATTGCAGATATAGATATTCAGGCAACTTCAGAAAAAAATCCGTTTTTGAAAGATATTCTTGTTCAAGTAAAGCATCATAGGGGTGAGACGAGCAAGCATGCAATTAATCAATTAATTGCATATGAAAAAGAGACGGCAGCTAATGCTTATAAGTGGGTAATAACTACAGGACGGGTTTCTGACGAGTCTAAATCATATGCTGACGAAAACCAAATCAATATTATGGAAGGTGAACAGCTTGTAGATTGGATTTATACGAATGTAGATAAGCTTAAGGGTGCTACAAAAGAAGCTTTAGGGATAGTAGATGTACCCAAATTAAGTTGGGCGTAAAATTTGAAGTAAGAGAATAAAAAAATGAAAGACTTATTAGATGCAATTAATACGCGTGTTAAAGAGCCATATTGGGGATTTTTTCTAATATCTTTTGTAGCATTTAATTGGCGAGCTTTGTTTTTATTATGCTTCACAAATGGAACGGCAGAAGCACGATTAGATATTTTTGACTTAAATACTTCTTTTACAAATTTATTTTTATATCCAATTTTAGTTGCTCTTGCTATTACTTTATTAACACCTTAGTTAAAGGTTTTATTTGGATCGGTGTCTAGATTAGCTTATGAAAAATTAAATTCGCAAGAATTAGTTAGAGAACATAGGTATATAACTGAAAAAAATAAATTAGAAAAGGAAAGGGCAATAGAATTAGCAAATAAAGAAGAAGAATTAATTGATCAGGCTAAACGAGATGTTGATATTGATCAAATTGCTGACGAAGAAACACGCAATAAATTGAAGATGGAAATTGACAAATTACGGCAAGAGCGAAATCAATTGGTTCATACTAAGGAGAATGTTGAGAATAAGAGTTTAGCTGATCTGACGGACAATGAATTTAATTTGGTAAATGAGTTGAGTAAAAGTAAAGATCATTACGTTCAAAAGAAAAGAATAAATGGGTAACATGTTCTTTTACTTAATGGCGAACAATTTAACGAAAATGATAATTCGCCAAGTTATTATAGAGTTATGGATGCAATAACGTCTTTGACAAGAAAAGGTTTGCTCAAAGACTTGAATAATGAAGGGAAACTATTTGAGCTATCGTCTGATGGGAAGAAAGTGTTATCGAAAATACTCAATTAGTGATTTTATTGCTAGATTATGAAAATATTTCATACATAATCTGGTTTGTCATTTGTTTCTTGAAATAATTAAATGCCCAAACAATCCCGCTTCCTCTGTATCGGCGGTTTCCTCAATGGAACCCAAGTCAAAGACCAAGGTGACAGCTTTGTCTGTGTCGAAAAAGGTAAAAACGTAACCTATACCAAAAAGGAAATTTTCCATCCCGATTCATGGAATCATGACTACTATGTTTGTGAAATCATCACAGACAAACAAGCTCGTAATTGGGTCTATGACATTGAAAGCTGATTAAACCGTTATTTTTATAAATTTCAGATATTAAAAAGCCCCAAGGTTAAGGGGCTATTTTATATACATCAGAAGACTATATCGTATTTGGGTTTCCTGACTGCGACTTTCACCAGATTTTCATAAATAGTCCATAATCTTTTGAATTTACCAATACCCAAGTATTTTCCACCAAATTCCGCCTAATACTATAAATATAAGCATATTGATTACACTCATGACAAAACCGGCTTTCCACCACTCACCGAGCGTTGTATAACCTGAACCGTAAATAATAGGTGAGGTCCCGGTTGCGTAATGGGTAAGTGTCATCATGATACTTGAGGCGGCGGCCATCATTAAAGCAAAATACATTGGGGGAGCACCTACTGCAATACCAGCTATGTAAAATGCTGAAAACATTGCGGTAATATGGGCAGTTGTACTGGCAAAAATATAATGGGCATACATATAAGACAATAATAAAAACATGGATGCAGGAACCCAACTCAATCCCATTTGCTCAATGCTTGCTTGTAAGGCGCTGGAAAACCATGCGATTAGTCCCAGCTTATTGAGAAAGGTTGCCATCATGACCAAGGCTGCGAACCATGTAATAGTGTCCCAGGCGCTCTTATGTGTCAAAACATCTTCCCAAGTTAGAACACCGGTGAGAAGCAAAAGTGATAATCCAATAAAAGCGGTGGTAGTTGGGTCTAATGACCATATATCACCCAGAATCATGGCTGGAATCCCTGCCCAGAGTACTAATAAAACGCCGAAGACAAACAGCATTATCATTTCATCTCTGCTGATGGGCCCCATTTCTCTTAAACGATCTTTGGCAAACTGCGCAGCATCCGGTGTCTTTTTAATTTCGGGTGGATACATGAAATAAAGTACAAGTGGCATTACAGCAAGCGCCACAATCCCGGGTAAAACCATGGCCAATGCCCATGTAGTCCAACTCAGACTAATTTGCATGTCGGTTGCATCTGCAATAAGTTGAACGATTAAAGGGTTTGGTGCAGTCGCAGTGATAAACATTGCAGACGTAATGGGATTGGAATGATAATTCACCAAAGCTAAGTATTTGCCGATTTTACCTTCCGTACCTTTTGCCGGATCGGAGTCAAAACTTGTAGCAATGGAGCGGACGATCGGGTGAATGATCCCACCGCCACGCGCAGTATTACTTGGCGTGACTGGAGCAAGAATTAATTCTGATAGGGCCATACTATAACCAATACCTATCGTTCTTTTGCCCCACACCGCAATAAAATAATAACCTAGCCGAGCTCCCAAACCTGTTTTTTGTAATCCTTTCGAGATCATGATGGATATACCAATCAACCAAATCAGTGGAAGAGCAAAGCCACTTAGCGCATCTTTAATCGCATCAGCGGGGTTATCTGATGTCACGCGTGTAACTGCAACGAGAGTAATTGCAATAATTGAAATGGCACCGATCGGCATCGCTTTACCGATAATGGCAGCAATCACACCTATGAACATGGCGAACAGCAACCAGGCGTTCGCGGTAACGCCTTGTGGTATAGGAATAAGAAGCCAGATAATCAATGTGATAGCCACGGAAACTAATGTTGGTATTAATTTAAATCCCATCACGCCTTACTCCCACACATAATAATAATTATTATTTGATCATAATGATCACAATTGATATTGAAGTCTAGCGCTGGTAACATATTCTCCATAAAAAGAGCAGGGGCTTTAAGGTGGTCTCAATAAAATTTATTAAACTTTTTATGTAAAATATATTTTAAATATAAATTAATAATGGTGGAGTTGATTTGCGCTTAATGGATAGAAATTTTTTTTAAATAGAAGAATGTTTAATATTATAGATAGTTTTAATCCCTGTTGTTTATCTCTAAAAACACAATTAAAGAATGATAAAATTATTTTATATAACCCTCTATTATAATAAAAATGATATTGATGAGGGTTTATTTGTTTTAAAATAATTGTTTAGAAGGTTTTAAGATTTTTATTAGAGTTAACTGTTAGTAAATTGAATTTAAATGTTTTTTTTAAATTATGAGCTTGATTGAATAAATAATCTTAAGCTAGTTCAGTCATGCTGGTTATATTTTTATTGATGGATTTTAAATTTAATAATACTATTTTTGTGCAAAATTATAAAATTCTTATTAATAAAATATTAATATAGATGTTGGGGGTATAAATTTTATACCGTTTTTCTTATATGTTGAATATATCAAAATGGAAAAGGCAGAGAAGGTTGGTGGTTTTAGTGGATTTATCTAATTGCACATTCTAGATTTTATATTTTATTATGAGTTTTTATAATAAATCGAGATAATATATAGATTTCTAAAAAAATAAGTACCTTAGAATATATGGGTAAGGTATCTCTTCGATCGCTGGTTAATTGAAAAAAGATGTGTGTTGGAATTTTTTTAAATTAAAGCTAAGAAAACTTATAATTTGATATATTTCAAAATTTTGGAATATTTTAATTTCATTAAAGGTTTAACAAAAACAGTAAGATATATAACACTTATCTGATTGATTCACTGTGTAAAATTGCGGAAAACTACATACTAGAGGATAAATTTATTGCTGGACTGAATATGAATTATGAAATGGATGCCTTTCTGACCATTATCATCGCTGTTTTTGTTTTGATGGTCGGATTTTTGGTAGTAAATAAAATCAGAATTCTAAAACAATATAATATTCCTGAGCCTGTTGCCGGAGGGCTTGTCGCTGCAGTAATTACTTATATTTTATTTAAAAATTTTAATATTACAGTAAATTTTGATGCCAACATTCAGCAAATATTTATGCTGATGTTCTTTACCTCTGTAGGTCTCAGTGCCAGTTTGGTAAAGCTGAAAGAGGGAGGTAAGGCTCTTTTTCTATTTTTAGGTTGTGTCGTGGCTTTTGTTTTTGTGCAGAATGTCGTCGGAATCAGCCTGGCCAAGGTCTTGGGCCTAGATCCCCTGATTGGTTTGATTACAGGTTCAGTCACCCTAACCGGAGGTCATGGTACGGCCGGTGCATGGGGTATGGTTTTTGAAAGGGATTATGGTATTCAGGGTGCTGTAGTTTTAGGTATGGCCAGTGCAACTTTTGGTTTAGTCATCGGCGGTATGATGGGTGGGCCAGTGGCCAAGTTTCTGATTCGTCGTCATCAGCTGGCAGAAGAATTAGCACCAAGTTCAGGGCGAAATGAAGCCCCACCTTCATCTGAAACGGCGCCTTTTGAATACCCGGAAAAAACTCGACTGATCACAGCAGATGATGCAGTAAAAACGCTAGGCATGTTTGCGATCTGTATCAGTTTTGCCTATTTCATGACAATAGCGGCTAAAGGACAGTGGTTCGAACTTCCGTCTTTTGTATGGGCCTTGATGTGTGGAGTGATTTTACGGAACTTTCTGGAACATGTACTCAAAATTGAAATATTTGACCGGTGTATTGATGTTTTTGGAAATGCCTCATTGTCTTTATTTTTAGCTATGGCATTGATGTCATTGCAGTTATGGTTACTGGCAGATTTGGCTGGAGCATTGGTAATTATATTGATTGTACAAGCCTTTGTTCTTGCACTTTATCTATACTTTGTGACATTTAGGGTGATGGGTAAAAGTTATGATGCTGCAGTATTGTGCGCGGGACAATGTGGGGTCAATCTGGGTGCCACTCCAACAGCAATTGCCAATATTCAGGCAGTTACCAATACTTATGGACCTTCACATAAAGCTTTCCTGATCATCCCTTTAACAGGTGCTTTCTTTGTGGATATTGTGAATGCAGTGGTGATTCAGTTTATATTGAGCATCTTTGGTTAAGTTGCTGAATTTTTTCAAAAATCTATGAATATTATTTCAAAAAATTTAAGCATTAAAAAGCCCCATGGTTAAGTGCTATCCCAAATAGCTGAATTATAATAATATTCTATGGGGCTGTTTAATAAGGCTATATAAAACAACAAATTAAATAAAACTGAATAACATGATCCACCTTAAAAACTTCTTCTTAAATCCATTCTAATTGAACATATTGGACGCTTTGGACAAAAAATAAGTTAAGATGAAAGACTATTTACGCCAAGATTACGCCAGAAATGAAACTACCAAAAGCAAGGAAACGTGGAGAGTCATACCGCATTGAACTGATGTTTAATGGCAAGCGCATCAGTGCTACACGAGATACTGAAAAAGAGTGTGAGCAATGGGCCATGCTCAAAATTCTAGAATTGAAAACTGAGCAAAATAAAAATCAGAGCGAAGTCAAACAACACTATCCATTTTCCGCATTAATGCATAAGTACTATGAGGAAATTGGAAGGCATAAGAAATCTAGCCGAACCATTAGAATCTCAATCAAGCAGTTTCTTGATACCTATCCTGTTATCTCGGAAATGTCAGTGCACGACATTACCCCACAAATTCTAACTGACTGGCGCAACTCAAGACTAAAAAGTGTGAGTGTTGGTACTGTGCTTCGTGATATATCTTTGTTTTCAGCTATCTTCACTTATGCCCAGAAAGAGCTTTTCCTTATTGAAAGCAATCCGTTCTCCATGGTTAGCAAACCATCTCAGCCAAAATCAAGAAATCGACGCATAAGCAATGCTGAAATTAATTTGGTGCTAGAAGCTCATAATTATGAGAGAGGGCAGATTCCAACCGAGATACAACATTTTATCGCTTGGGCTTTTCTTTTCGCCATTGAAACAACTATGCGGCAAGGGGAGATACTATCTATTAAAAGGTCGAATATCCATAAGGACTATATCCACCTGCCTGACACAAAGAATGGCCATTCGCGTGATGTGCCGTTAATGGATAGTGCGAAAGAGTTATTAAAATTAATTCCAGACAATGGATCCGACAAGCTAATTGAGATAAGTAGCAGCACTTTTCAAAATACGTTTAGCAAAAGGGTGAAAAAAGCAAATATTAAGGAGCTGCATTTCCATGATACCCGACATGAAGGTATTACCAGATTAGTTAAATTAAGAAAGGTGCCAATTGAGATTCTAATGAAAATTACCGGTCACAAGACTGCTGGTATTTTGATTAACACTTATTATAATCCCACAGCAAGCGAAATCAGTGAGATGCTGAACGGGTCTAATTGACCCGTTTTGCTCCGCGTTTATTTCTTTGTGGCTTTGATAGTATCATCATGGCCACCTTGGTTTCATAAAGATGCTTACCTTCAGTTCCTTGGTTATAGCCCTCAAGCTTTTTGATGATTGTGGTTTTGGTTAATCCATATTTTTCAACCAACCACGACACTGGAACCAAAGCGGGCAAATCCTCCATCTTAAGTTGAACAATTTTCCCACCAAAGATGCTCTGTCCAAGATAAAGTTGAGGCTCAACATCGGCTTCAACTGTAATGGTGTACTTAAGTGCTCCCATTAACTTACCTCTCCCAAACTTTTCACAGCACTATCAGACAGGCCAAACACATCCTTAAAAGCCTTATCAAATTCACCACTAGCAATAAATTGATCAATACAGTTTTCCGGTTTTTGATGCTTTGCGATGTAGCTGCTCAGTGCTTGATATATACCGTTTGAATTTCCCTTTGTTACACCGACATGAATCTTGTCACCGATATTCTTAACTGAAAATCCAACATTAAGGTTTGAAGCATCAATGATTTCCATAAATGGCACGAATTCGTCCTGATTAAAAATCAGATCAAATGGCATTTCTTTATGCAGCTCATCACAAACATAGTTAGCCAATTGAAGTTTGGTTAATTGAATTTCAGTCATTGGCTTGGCTCCTGTGCTTCATAAAACCGATCAAAAGAGAGCGGGGCATTACTTAGATTTGTTGTAGCCCAACAAACCGCACGTACTTTTGAAATAATAGAACCAGCAGGCAATGCCACACTTGCACACTGATCTTCCCAATTGGCTATGAAATCAAACATACCTTCATTAAATTCGTCTATGCACATCCAGCGCTGAGCATCCTCACAATCCTTGCTTTCAAAGATCACTAAGCATTTTTGACCATCATTAGGTTTTTCTAATTCATAATCTTTCCACTCCGGCACCGCTTGAGCTTTCCAACTATCAAATCCGCTGATCTCCTTAACCACATCATCCATATCCACAACCATGTGACTATGCTCATCATGGTAATACTGATGTCCTGCAATCCTTTCTTGCAGCTCACTTAAGTCAGGCACCGCTTGGGCTTTACTTTTTGCACAAGCCAACCACGCGTACCACCGCTGGTTCATAAGGTGAACATACTCAACCTCTGTGTCGCTAACATTGTTTTTGCGCCACATAAACTGTTCTGTTTCTTCATTGAATTGGATTTTTCGAGAATCATCTTTGTAATTCACATAAACGTTAATAAATGCTTCTTTTTCCTTTTGAATATCCATCACGCCACCTTCACATCTAAATAATCAGGGTTATCCAGGTGCTCTTCATATTCATCAAATAGCACTTGGCATGCTGCATTGCCTGTTAAATCATTTTTTAAAAACACATAGCTCAATGTCTTGCGTGTGCCTTTGCCGCTAAATGTCGAGCTGCCATCCGCAAGTTCATTTTTGGTATAACCCAATTTTTCCAACCACAATTTGAAACCGGCTTCATGCTTCTTTTTAATTCTGAAGATCATCTATACCCCCAGGTGTTCGCAAAATTTCGAAGGCAATCATCAATACCGAATAGGTTGATGTTGCGGTAAGTTCTAACCCGACCTTTGTGCTGCACAAGCAGCACTCGGGTCATAGAAGAGTAGGAATAACTCATGAAGCCTCCCCAGTTTCAGCAGCTTGGATCAAGGCATCTTTGCGCTGAGCATAAATACTGAGTAGCTCCTGATGATCAGCTGGAAGTAATTTAGCTGCAGGTATTGCTGGTGCTAATCGTTCTAGAGTTTCAACTGAATCCATGTCATAGATTCGATTGATCAGTATCTTTTTCTTTTGGGTGTAAAGCATGTCGATCGGATAGCTTGATTGACCACTACCTGACATCGCGTCTTTAGATATCTTGTCCCGAACAACTTTGGTGGCTTGTTGATTTATTTCATCAATCAAGCTTGGCTGTATGACTTCAATAACTTCATCTACAACTGGTTCCACCTTGGGTGTGTATTGCTCAGGATCTAGTTCAAGTAATTTGTCTTCAGTAAGCTTGCACAAGTGCTGTTGATCTTTTTGATCCAGGTGTCCATTGGCCAGAAATACGTGACGGAATGAAAGAACGTCCTCAGCATTGGTAAACTGGTCAATTTGTGCTGTGAACTTCTCAACAAGCTTTACTGGGTTGGTTTCAATCAGTTCATCGATCAAGCCGTCTTCTGATATAGCAATCGGACCTTGCTCGGTAATTTGAATATTAGACTGACTTCCAAATGTGTTTTCTTGTGCTATAGCCTCAACAGGTTGAATCACTTCTAGCTCAGGCTGCTTCTCAATATTTGGTATGGAATTACCTGGACCAGCTGGTATGCCAACCTGCTCGGTATCTTCCTTGGCTTTAGTTGAGCGTTTCTTTTTGGCTTTACCTGTATTATCGATTGTTGGTGAATAACAAATGACTCGACCAAACAGCTTACCCATTGCCTCTAGTTGTAACACTGCATTTTTATTATCTGCTTGAGCAAAACCATTACGCACACAAGCAAAATATTCCCCATTCTGTTTACTGTATTTAACCCGGGAAACGTGATCAGGATGAACAATAAAGATTTCCTGATCTTCTACAACATCTTCAAGCGTTAGAGGCTTAGCAAAAGTAATACCTGCCAGCTCCATGGTTTCAACCTTGATGCAGAACTCATAGCCTGGCATAGCGAAAATCGTGGCAGGGAACTGAGACAGGTCATCAAAATCCATTAACTCACCAGCAGCGCGACACATGATATTTCGGCCAGCCATCATTGCTTCAAAGGCTTCTTTGCTATTTAAAATTTTCATGCTGTCATTGCTCCCTTCGCTACTTGTTCTATTTCATTTTTTACGGCTTCAAATTTTGAAGCTTCTATCTGGTTGAGAGCATCAAGCCCTAAATGTTCACATACTGTTTTCGCATCAAGACCACATGTGTCGATGAAATCCTGCAGATCGGCCAGCTGCTCATCAGAAATACCATTGAACTCTGGTGGATCTACCCAGGCATTGCGCTGTTTATCAAATGTGCATTTCATTTCTAGGGCACGACGGACTAATTCAGCACGCATATTCTTGTAATACAGATGAGTGTCTTCAAGAGACTGAGTGAGCTGATTTAGATCACTCGCATACTGGGCCTCACCACAGCTTTGTACCCAGTTTTCTAAATCTTCTTGAGCCTTGATTGCGGCCAATTGATCAGGCGTCAGGGTGTTGATATGGTCCTTAGCCTGTTTGATGAGATCGGCCAGAAATGTAGGACTGGTCTTTAGATCCGGCACCCATACTTCACCAGTATCACCACCTAAACCACCCGCATTTTTAGCATGATGAGTAGGGCAAGGCTTAAAGCTAATTACCCGGGCATTCTTACCTTCACCAGTGGTGACTGTGGTCAAATAGCCCATGATGTCAGCAATGCGGTAAAGCTCATTTCGGTTTTTACCACCCAGATCAGGACGATAAATTACCTGGTCACCGCTTTGATCTTCAGAAGCATGGGCAATAAACACCACATCTTTTCCTGAAGCGATCAGCGTATTCACGTACTGCTTAAAGATGTTGTTGGCCAAGCCCTGGGCTTTAAGCTTTAACGATCCATCTTTTTGTTTGTTGGTCGCATTCAGCATTAAATGTGTTTTGATACTTTCAAGCATTGCCCCAACGGTATCGATTACAATAGTGTTGTACGGTTCAAGATCGGCCATTGTGAGGTTTGCAACATCAGACCACTGGTGAGCCTGAACTACAGCACCGCGACGAAGTTCGCCAGTACGGTGAGAACCCTTGTCAAAGTCGAATGAAATAGCTTTATCACCAGTAAAGCCGATAGATGTTTTACCCAAGCCTGGATCTGCATACAGGTAAACAATAATTGCCTGAACTAGCAGCGCTTGATTCGCTGGAATAATATTAATCGCCATCTCAACGTACTCCTGCAGAACGGTTATTACGTTTAAAGTTTTTATAGTCTTCAGATGCAAAGAAGCCCGTACTTTCTAAAGCTTGATGACGCTTGTTCTTGCGCATAGCAACACGCGCATTTTCCAATCCATCCAGAACCCATTGCGAAGTAAGAGATTTATCCATCTTCTTCAATGAGTCATTGGGTTGAATGGAGTAGATCTGCGTATTACAGAAATAGTCAGCAATAGTTCCAGAGCTTTTGATGCGTAGAGCGAAATAGCTCACACGCGTTTTACCCACTCGATATATTTCAAGTCCTTCGAAGGTCTTGATGTATTCAGAGAAGTAGCGATGAGTTGAGTTGAACTCAATCGGCATTGGAACTATAGGTAGCTCATCTGCTTTGAATTGCAGGAAACCAGTGTAAAGATCTACAAAATTAATTTGAGTTCGATCATTTAGAGGAGACCAGTCATCAGAGCCGCATTCACACCAGTAGACTGATTGACCATTCAAAAGCGCCTCAAAGATTTGATCAGCAGAATTTAAAATCATGACTGCACCTCCACTAGGCGATGCTTCATGATGTAGCTAGTGATCATTGAATTGATTTCGCGGTGATCCTGATGATCAGTGAAGTCTTTATATGGATTACCATTGGCATCAAATACATTGATTTCACCCAGCTCTGTTACTTCGACTGCAGTAAACTCTGAACCAGGTACGCCGTAGCTATCTGGATAAGCCTGAACTTCAAATGAAGAGATATTTAAACGGAATCCATCCAGATTAAGAATTGCTTCACCACGGCTTTGGTCATGCATTTTTAGTGAAATAATGCCGTATTCAGACTGAATGTTTTGCGCTGGAGCAGGTTGTCCAACATTTAAGTCCGCATGAAAAGCGACTGCTAAAGCGCTTACTGTTAAGGCAGCAGTAAACAGAGTTACCTTAAAGCTATTGTGTGGAGTTAGTTTTGTGTTCATAATAATTTCACTCACAGGTTAGGTTGTGGGTCATGCCTCAGGTGGTTCGCAGCACGCTGGGGCTTTTCTTTGTTTGTGATGAAAAGATTAACTGTAGTTAATAAAATAGTCAACAATAAAATTAACCTTAGTTAAAGAAAAGTTAACTTTTTTTATTAACCATGTTTTAATAGACAAAAGAAAACCCATCACAGGGATGGGTTGTTCTAAAGCGTGAAGCTTATTTTTTATATTCAACGATACTGATAGGCTGGTCTTTCACAAACTCGACCATACCTTCACCAGCTTTGAAGTGAATTACAATTCCATCATCATTAGCTAAACGAATACCGCTTCCTGATATAGTACGTTTAAGACGATATACTTTCCCCAAATTATCTGTCATTTCCGCCGTTTCAAAGTTATCTGATGACTTTAGAAGAATCAGCAAACCATTCGGACCAGAAAAATTAATGACATGAGTGTCAGTTGAAGTGGTATTCATGGCTTTTTCTTGTAAGACCTCATTTTTTTGATTTGAAGCACATCCAGTCATTGCCAGAGCCAACAAAGCCACACCTAAAACATATTTCATTTAATTTACCTTTTCTATATAAATCATATATCTATCTATACTAGTGGTAATAATTTAGTTTTAGAATTAAAACTTACATTTTGCTTACATAACAAGAAAACATCTAGCACTGAATGTTGTGGGCAGCCTTGTAGTGATCCAGAACTAGATCCATATCAGTTAGAAGCACAGCTTCAGAGTATTCACCTGGTGAGAGTTTCAACAAGTTAGGCATATAGTTCTTTTCATACTCACGCGGATAGTCTCTGCATAAGATTTTTACCCGCACATCTTGAGTAGTGAACTCTGAATCTAACTTTTCCAGATATTTGCTAAGAATATTATCTGAGTTCTCAAAAGCTGTAGTGGTTGTGATTGGATCTATATCTTCATCTGGTTGCTTCTCACAACCAGTGAAAGCTAAGGATAAGAGTAGGGCGGTTAAAGTTATTGTTTTCATAGTCTAGTTTTATTGTTTTTGGACTTTGAATTATATAGAGAATTTTATAAAAGGAAACCCACCGCTAGGGTGGGTTGTTTGGAGTTTGTTGTGAATAAGAATCAAGAATTAGAACGTGGCATCATTCCTGCTGGAACACGCATTAGCCTATATGAAGGCTCAATCAAACTCCTGGAGGACGTTGCAGTAAAAGCAAATCAAGAGTGGATTATCCAGCAATCAAAGATAGAAATGATTACTGCAATCGTTTGGGAAATGTTGGTGATAATAGCGCTACGAGTTCAGCCAATCAGTAATTTTTTTACCAACATTCCAAGAGGCCCAAGAATTTTTATCAACTTCAATAACAAATAAAACATCATCAGAATCCATATAGTTTTTAAGGAAGTCACGAACTTGAGCCGCAGTTTTATTTGTCACGATTATCCATTGTGATCTTGTGGGCCTAGCCCAAATATCATTGGAAACAGCCTTTATGCCTTCGTACATTTTATTGTAATCCTTAGATTTTATTAAATCGTAAGTTACAGAATAGTAGGCCATTATTCTCTCCACCCGATCCAAGAGCCGCTCGGGTATGCGGCTTCAATTAACTGTTATTAATGTTCTATAATTTATACATTGACCGGGGAATCCCAGTCGGCGAAAGGCGCTAGCGTTGTGTTAGGGCCTTTTATTTAATCTTCATTAGTATTGTTATGCGGCTGTGAGGTGGTTAATGATGGTTTCTGCAGCGCATCAATTAATCTTGATGCATCTTGTGCAACAATGGCACCGCTAGTAACTTTAGTATTGAGATATTTTGGAAATTTATCCATAAAGTATGCTTCATATAACCATCTGCGAAAAACCCCTAAAGCATCTACAGGGTAAACCCATGCATCATATTGTCCACCTGAAGACTGTCTAAAAGTATCAGGATAAGTATGTGGAAATTTAAATCTTTCCCCATAAGTTTTATCTAAGCTATTTTGAGTCCAATATCGTGACCATATTTGCCCAACACTAATATCTGGTATGGTCGTATCATCGATCTTACATCCCTCACGAATCATGTTTACAATTACAGCAGATAATTCTTTGAAGATTGAAAAATAATTAATTGGTATGTTGTCATTTAAAAGAAGTCTCTCATGAAACATTTGCCAAGAGTCATCAATTTTTTGATTTGGATTATAGTTGCACTGCTCGTATACATATAGCTTGAAGGATGATCTAGCTAAAATACGAAAGTTTGTTTTAGCGATTTCAGCATTAGTTTGCCCGGCTTCAAAAGCATAATACTCAAGCATAGCCATGCAGACAGCATCAGATATCGCTAAGAATGGTCCATGAATGCCATTCGCTTCAATATATAAATGTTGTTCACCATATCCTTGAGCTGCTAATAGCTCTAAAATTTTTTTACCGCGAGGTCTGTTTTTTTCATCATCCCATTTTTGCAAAAGACGTAAAGTAACTGAAGGGTCAACACCGCATAATTTTGCTAAACCCCTATTTGTTAGATAAGGGGTGCCATCGCTTAAAACACCCATGCCTAGATCATTATTTCTTGATTCAGTGATTGAAAAAAGACCTAAGTTTCTTTGATTAATTAATGACATTTAATTCCTCATTTTGTTTCATATTTATACTGATAGGGGTGGTGCTCAAATCACTTAATTTTGATATTAAATAGTTGTTTTTAAATGATATGAGGGTGGTGCTCAAACTCCATTTTAACTAAATAAAAAGCTGAATACGCTTAAACTTTT
Organism: Acinetobacter sp. 228; assembly: GCF_048147885.1. Classification (NCBI taxonomy): domain Bacteria; kingdom Pseudomonadati; phylum Pseudomonadota; class Gammaproteobacteria; order Moraxellales; family Moraxellaceae; genus Acinetobacter; species Acinetobacter sp. 228. Next base: position 82,749 of record NZ_JAYWYV010000004.1, on the reverse strand, counting down.
TATTAGCTTCAATTTCCATTTTATAAAATCTGTCCTTATCATCAGAATCTATAAATTTAGTAAATGTACTGCGCTCAAGAAGCTGGTAAAGGAACCTTTCACCAGTCTTAAGTATTACTGTCAGTAGATGATGCTGGTAAAACACATGACTTATCTTGGGTGAATTTATTTCAATCTTTTGCATTATATTTATTAGCTATTTCCTCAGTTTCAATCAGTCTTTTTTAGCAACCATCTTTTGGCCCAATTTCCCTTCGTCAATCAACAAAAAATGATTTAGGGTTTATAGCGCAGAATACTTTTCTAAAAACTCATCTATCCATCCTTGTGCCACTTCAAGATTGGTTATGTCAGTCAACTTTAGATTTGTCTCTTCTGCTTCGTTAAAGCCTTCTATAATCGCTTCAAAGATATTTGCTTCACTAATGACCTCACGTGCTATTTCAGCAGCGTCATAGCTTTGTTTGGCTTTTTTAAGCGAGGCTATTTGTTTATCAACTCCTGTGCCAATTTTGCCTAATGCCAACTTAAACTCTTGACGATTAATCGTTAGCGCAGTTTTAGATTTGTTGAGTGTTGCGATCATTGTAGTTTCCTCTTCAAGAGTTTTTTATTTATGGGGTATTTTTGCTACAAGCCGCATATAGCGGCTTTTTTATTTCTTAAATTTTTCTATACAAACCAACAACTTTACCAACCAATCGACAATCTTCCGTCAGCTTGATAATTTGCTCATCCCACTTTGGATTTAATGGTTTCAGGTACTTGGTTGTGCCTTCAATAATAAGCTGTTTAAAGGTGGCCTCGTTATCTCCAGTGCAGGAAACAATAACTAAATCCCCAGTCTTTAGGTCACTAACCTGGAAGTCTGGATTTACATAAATGCGATCTTCAGGCTCAAACTTTGGAGACATTGAAATGCCAGTCACTACTAGGCCGTAGCCATTTTTTCCACATTCCTTGATTGGCGGCAGGTATTCGTCGATTTCCGCATCCTTTAAAACAGTCTGAATTGGATCAAACGCGCCAGCAGCCACCCACGAGATGACCGGAACCGGACGACCTTCAAAAGGTATTCTCTGAGAAAGATCCACATTGTTATCCAGCCGTGGAGATGCTTCTCTGCCTGTCAAAAGCCAATCATCACTAACATCGAGAAACCTCGCTATAAGCTTTAGCTTTCCGGCTTTTGGTTGACTATCTCCGTGAATCCACTTTCCAGCAGCCACACCTGAAACTTCAGCAGCTCTAGCTAAATCCGCAGGCTTATAGCCTTTTTCTTTTAATTTTTCTTGGAGGCGCAAGTGGAAGGACATGATCAAATCCATTCTAAATAATCTTAACTAATGTTAATACATTAAGTTGAAACTGTGGTTAAGGTGTGATAACTTTAGTTTATTAACTACAGTTAAGTAGAGAAGGCAATGAAACCCAGTGATCTTATGAGCCATTACGGCTGCAAGACCAAACGCGAATTATCCCAAAAAACAGGCTTTTCAGAAGTCACTTTATGGAAGTGGGAAAAAAATGGAATCCCACCTCGTACGCAAGCAACTTTTGAAGTTCTCACCCAGGGCAAGCTAAAGGCAAATTTGGAAGCCTTAACCGCTTAAACCAATTATCAACAACTTAGTGTTTTTAATAAACGTGAAAGTAAACAAGGTGTTCACATGGATATATCGAAAGAGACCAAAACCGCATTGCACAAGATGGTGCACCAGTCGAACGGCATTACTCCAAAAGAGATAGCTGATCTTGTTGGCGTGTCTCATAACACGATTTTGAACTATGCCAATCCAAACATGGAAAACCATTTACCGAGCCTAAAGGCATTTGAAGCAATGCTGACCTATACGCAAAACCCAGCACCATTAAAAGTATGGGCGCACAAATTAGGTTTTGTATTGGTTCCGGTAGATCAAGCTCAAGGCAAGGATCATGAACTAGGTGTTCTTGAATCACTGCTTGGTATGAATGTGGGAAATGGTGCAGCAAACAAGCAGGTTTTATCTGCTTTAGAAGATGGCGTAGTGACACCTGCCGAAATGGATGAGACGGATCGCATCCTGGAAGAAATCGAACACAAAATTCAGTCTTTGCGTAAGGCCATGAAAGGCGAGTGCGCAAAGTATTTATCAGCTCTACAACGAGAAAAAGCCTGATTTGCGAGATCAGGCTTTTTGTATTCAAAATACTTAGAGAGAATTTTAAATATGAAATCAAATCTAGCACATGAACCACCAATACCTCAAGGGCAAGTAGTTCATTTTCCAAAAAATGAGCGCAAAGCTATGTCGAATAAAGAAGAGCGCTACACCAAGATGCCAAATGGTTTAATTGATGGTCAGATCATGGCTCAACTGAACGATAAGGCATTTAAGTGTTTAATGTTTGTCATGCGTCAAACCATTGGATTTGACCGTGCATCCCATCCAATTGCTATCACTCAATTTCAAAAATATTGCGGTATTAAAAAACGCGATACGGTTATGTCATGTATTCGCGATCTGGAAGAGCTTGGCTTGATCAAAGTCGAGAGAACAACAGGCTGTTTGAATGAATATTTATTTACTCCTGACCAGTACCGCGAAAAGGGACTAGTACCAAATGAGGGTAGTACCCTTAAAGGTGATGGGACTAGTGCCACCAAACGGGACGGGACTAGTACCGCGAAAGGTGACGGGACCAGTACCGTTGAACGGGGCACTATTAAAGAAACACTTAAAGAAATATTTAAAGAAAACTTTAAAGAGAAAAACGCGCAGGAAAATTCAGTTGATCAGGTTCTGAATCTCTGGACACCAGATTTACATTCTCTGAATTCCTGGTTACAGAGATCAGGTGAAACTCCGATGACCCAAGAACTAGTGAATCAGATTTTACTTGAAGTGAATGCTCACTACGAACCACGTTTGAACGCAGGCTTGATCACAGACACCCAAATGTATTCAAACTTCGTGAAGTGGATCAAACGTAAATACACTCAAAAACAAAATTCACACTCTGCAGCACCCGCCCAAAACAACCGCAACGTAAATCAAAACTGGGGCCAGGTTCAACAATACGCACCCGCAACCGATGACATCGACTTGGAGGGCTTAGTATGAATGCAGCAGCTCTACTTGGTTCAAAAATTCAGATCAGCTCTGAATACTGTGACCGCCACCAGATGCAAAAAGTTCAACTGGGTAACCAGTCAATTTGCAAACAGTGTGCATCTGAAATCTTAAATCAGGCCCATCAGGATCATGCAGCCTCTGTCAATCAGATGGTTCGTGAAAAGCATTTTGAAGGCGCGAAGTTACCAGGTCGTCATGCAAACAGTGGTTTTAAGGAATACATCACCACTAACGACGGCCAGAAACATGCTAAAGCTCAGTGTGTGAAATTCACTAAAGACTTTCTGGAAGGCATCACTCGCAATCTGATTATGGTGGGTCGTACTGGTACTGGAAAAACCCATTTGGCATGCGCAGTCGCTCGCAACGTTCTGGAGGCGCGTAAATACGCCCGCTACGTCACTTCTGAAGATATGGCTAATGAGATTGCCAACGCTTGGAAAAAAGCCGATGACAACGAAGCCAACGCAATCTGGCGCTATACCGATTATGACCTTCTGATTCTGGATGAATATGGATTGCATGATCGCCATGAAAACCGCCTGCAACTGGTTCACAAGGTTTTATATGCGCGTTATGACGCAGGTAAGCCGACCATGCTGATTTCAAATATGACCAAGGATGATTTGGCGACTGATTTGGGTGATCGACTATGGTCCCGGTTCCAGCATGACGGATTGGCTGTGGTTGAGTGCAATTGGATGGATCGGCGTGTAGGGGGTGGGGTGTGAGCGTAGATGTTCAAGTTACGGCAATTGACCGTCAAAAGCAGGTAGTAATTGTTGAGGCATATCAGGATGCGAGACGTATTTTCAAAAGCCCAATGCCTTACAAAATTGAAACCAGAGCAAGTATTGAATCATCTTTAAGAAAAGAACTTAAAAATTTTAATCGTCCGTCATGGGGTGGAATGAACATCGTATTCATGTGCCGTATTGGAGATATGAAATGAGAGATAAAAACACTATCGACTGGTGCGAAGAATTAGAAGGCCTTGCTTATGCACCTGTAATCAATCACGGCACTGTTTACGCATACAACAAGCATAAATGCCGCTGTGAGTTCTGCAAGGAAGCTAAAGCGATTAGCAATCAACGTGCCGCTCTCAAGGCGAAGATGAAGCAGGTGGCGGCATGAACACACCCACCATCCAGCGGTTTGAAGAAATCAAAGACATCCTGGTGTATGTGGCTTTTTCAAAACATGAAGTCACATCAGCAGAGCTAGAAGAACATGTATGTGACAAAACCAGATCTTCTTTAAATCAGAAACTGCGAGGACTTGTCCAGGCAGGTTACTTGGCTTTTAGATGTAATCACAGCACAAGACTGTATGTAGCCACTGAAAAGACAAAACAGCTATTTGGGGCTGCAGTATGAAATTAACCAAAGCTCAACGTGAGCAACTTAAAAATAAATTTGGTGGGCACTGTGCTTATTGTGGTTGTGATCTGAGTGATAAATGGCATGCGGATCATATTGAGGCGGTGGATCGGGTGATGGTTGAGTGTGAAAAAAGAGGAATTAAAACCTCTGGTGAAATGCATAAGCCGCACTTGGACACAATTGAGAATATGAACCCGGCATGCATTCCGTGCAACTTAAACAAATCATCCATGTCACTTGAAGGTTGGCGAGGTGTTTTAACTGGTTATCGAAATGCCCTGATTCGAGATTCGCACACTTTTCGTCATTCACTTCGCTTTGGATTGGTTGAATTTACGGATAAGCCAGTGGTGTTCTTTTGCGAGAAGTGGGGTGCCAATGACATCAATCTCACTCGCTGAATATCACAAACAATATGGCGGTGGTCGTAAGACTGCCACCAAACGCAACAAATTTAATGCTGTGAAGATCGAAAAGGACGGAATGACCTTTGATAGCCAAAAGGAGTACAAGCGCTATATCGAACTTACAGCGCAAATGCAAAGAGGTGAGATTCAAGATTTACGGTGTCAGGTCAAATTTGAATTGGCGCCCAAAGTAAAGATTGCAGGTGAGAAAAGAGCAAAGCCTGCACTTCGATATTTTGCAGATTTCACATACCTGAAGGATGGGGTGCAGATTGTTGAGGATGTGAAGTCAGCAGCAACCAGAAAGTTAGCAAGTTTCCGTAATAAGAAACACTTGATGAAAACAGTACACGGTATAGACGTTAGAGAGATTTGAGAGGGAATAGGGATGAATGCGATGGTTGAAAAATTTGAACAGTTTGAATGGTTGATTCGGGGCACTACAGCAAAGTCACCTAACTTTGAGCCTGTGGTGCATGGGACTAATGAGAAGCCGTTAGATTATCAAGACCGCCTTGGTGCGGTGGCATCCATGGAAACACAGCTTGCCAAATCAGTTACAGCACTAATTGTATTTGAGGGTAAATCAGAGATGGATTATAGACATGTACAGTCACACCTTGCACTCATCATGTCTACCAATGCCAAGTTGGATAAACGCAAAGAGCCAGCCAAAGTAACTATTGATGAGATGGCATCAATGATTGCGCGAATGGTAATAGACTTTTCTCTTAACCCCGATCTTGAGAACAATTTTACAGCTCAAGGTCGTTTGTATTATGCAGGTTTGCGTAGTTGGCAAATGGATGCTGAGTGTTATCGCAAGACTTGGAAGCCATACGAGAACCTCATGGTTTTAGCTATTGAGAATGCAATTGATGAGGCGGCGAAAACCATTAAAAACTATAGAAAAAATACCTATAAAGAATTTGAGGTATAGGGATTCCATTATTCCGGAAACCAAGGTATAGTTTTACTATACTGGTCGTATTACGGTTCAACCGAGACCAAGCTTAATCTTAAGGTGTATTACATGGAATTAAGACATCTCACGCAGAATGAAATAGAAGAATTAAGAACTATGCAGGTTACTGGTGCATATGATCCCAACTATGTTCAGCAACTTGGTCGAAATAAGCAAATAGAACTATATATGTATCTTAATAGAGATAGTGGTATGTTTAACTCTGACTATGACTCGAATTTTAGTAAAGCTCAGAAAATCTATAATGAAGAATTAGCAGGAAGATTCGCAAGAGAGTTATTGGGAAGCGAGATGTATAAAAACATCTAGAATTCCAATAATTAAATTAGGCTCATCGAAAGGTGGGCTTTTTTGTTGATTGATATTTATGTGAAATGTAATATTTTGCCAGTGGTTAAAAAACAAACCCATGTAGAATGGCCCATAGATTCTATGCTGTAGTTTCTTTCCAATTTCAGCCTCCTTTTCCCAAAGGGGGTATTTTTTTGCCTGGAGAAAAGTATGCTCCAATTTATATTCTGTTTATTCGGCCTACATGGTGCAACTGAGATCAATTACACGATTGATGATGAAGAAATCAAAGTGTGTCGGGATTGTTTGAAAAATGTTGAATAATTGGCAGAGAGTACCTTATGAAAAATTGGTTAAAATGTTTTGTTCATAATTGCATCGTGCATCCACTTATGATGTTTATTCCAAAAAATTGGGCACATGAAATGCATGATCGCAATGCTGACTGGGCTTTTGGTTTAGACCGTTATGATGAGCTTAAGCTCGAGCAACAAAAGTAACCCTTGTCACTTCGGTGACACTAGCCGAACGTATTACGGCAATCAAAGCCCCTCGCATTCTAGATGTTGAGGGGTTTTCTTTTCTTATTGGTGGTAGATATGCGATTAGGTCGAATGGTTGTTGCTGCAATGCTAGGTACGGCATTTGCGGAATACTCACGCTCAAGTGGTGGTGATTGGGATTCAATCTTGTGGGGTGAGCCACAATCAAACAAATCAAAGCCTAATCGTGTAAGTCAGGCAAAGAGACGCAAGTATAAGCGTCAAGGTCGGTGAATATGGACATAGTATCTGCGCAAAGGGAATTAAAAGAACACTGCGACCAGATTGATATTTTACTCAGTCTGTCCCGCAGCATGATGACTGCTAAAGAGATGGTGAATGTTGATGAAAAGCTTAAACGCCACCGAGAGCGGGCAAGAAACATCAGAATCAATCTCTATGAAGCGCAACCCCAAAAGACTCGCGGCAATCAGAAAGCTGCCGTGTATTCGGTGTGAATTTGATGCGCTTCATGGTTGAATTAAGCTGAATTCCAATGCTAACCTCAAGCTCCTTTTTAATAGTGATATTTAAAAAATGCCTTATAAAAGAATTGAGTTATTTGAAAAAAAGCAGTTTGGCGAAACACCTCTAAAGGTGGATGCTTATTATATTTATTATGGTGATGATATGAATACTGGTGGGTATACAGCAAGCTTAGCTTATAAGCCTGCGGGCTGTGCTTATCAAGGGCGTTATCGCACCTTATCAAATATTAGTGCTGATGAGGCGTTAAGTGAAATGCTTGATAACATAAGAAGTGCCTACAATTTAAATGAATATGTTGAAAACCTATCAGATTGGAATCAGTTGTAACATAAACCTCCCTCGGGAGGTTTTTTTAATGGGCGCAATTTATGGATGTTGATGACTACTTCTGGAAAACCAAAAAACGCCCAATTAAAACAAAATCACGCACCAAGCCTTTGCCTAAGGCTAAAGAAAAATATCTAGAAGCAGAAGAAACCTTATTTCAAGAATTAGAAGAATACCGAATTGGTTATCGACGCAAGTTTCAATTTGAATCGACCAAAAATTGGCGCTTTGATTTTTATATTGTGAAATTGAATCTTCTTATAGAAATCGTGGGTAGTTCATGGTCGGTTGGCCGTGGTGGGAAAAAGATAGCGAATTCATTTAATAAGTATGATCTTGCTGAAGATCAAGGTTATACATTTGTGCGTCTTGAGCCTCATCAAATTGAATCAGGTTATGCAATTAATTGGATTAGAAGCCAGTTAGAGAGATTAGAAGATGGAACAGTTCAGACCATTCCCGCCGACGGAGCTGATTGATCAGGCTGAGCAAGAGGAAGCCATTCGCTTGGCACCAGCACCAGAGCTTAAAGAATGGGTCATTACAAATTGGCTTACTTTAGGTGGTGAACTACATAACCCCGATCATGATCATATTGCCGAACTACTCCATGACAATGAAGAGTTCCTTGCATTCGCCTGGGCTTCATCGGCCGCCGTAGCGAAAAAACGTATGGTGCTTGGGCAATGTGAAAAGGTCATGTTTAACGTGGGTGGCTGGAAGAAAGCACGCCAGGAACAACAGATGCGGGATTGGTTCGGCTTTGTACCTCAATATCTGATTACTGTGGATGCTGCTTTCTGTGAGCAAGCCTCAGATCGTGAGTTTTGTCGGCTGATTGAGCATGAGCTATATCACATCGGTGTAGAGCGTGATGAAGATGGCGAAATCATTTATAGCGATATGACTGGTTTACCTAAGCATTATTTAGCTGGCCATGACGTTGAAGTGTTCTTTGGTGAGACTAAACGATGGGGTGCAGACGAATCTGTTAAGCGACTTTTGGAAATTGCCAAAAATGCGCCGTTTGTATCAGAGGCAAGTATGGCGGCGTGTTGTGGGAACTGTGTCATAGGTTAATTTTTTTTGCCCACTTTCCTTGATATTCCTTGATGGATGGTGATTTATGGCAAGGCTTAAAAAAGCGGAAAAAATCTTTATTGTTCGGTCACTTGCGCAGTTTATGCCTATCTCTGATGTAGTGAGGGATATCAAGGAAAAATTTAATGTAGATGTCTCTCCTCAACAGGTGGAATATTACGATCCAACGAAAGCCGCTAGTGCAGATTTAGCACAGGAATTTATTGATCTATTTAATGAGGCGCGTAAGGAATACATTGATCAACCAATTCACAATATTGAAGGTGCCAACGATATTGTTCAGTTGAAAATTCTCAGTGATCTATTGGTGAATAAAAAAAGCAATGTAGTTTCAGCAATTAAATTAATTGATCAGATGCAAAAAATTGTTAAAGGTCACTATGAAAAGAAAATAGAGATTACTGGTAAAGACGGCGAACCTCTTCAAACAACAGTTGTTCATGCTACCCAAGCACAGGTTGAAGCTGCAGTAAAGAAGGCCCAAGAGGAATACTAAATGGATCTGCAAACACAGGTTGAAAAGAAGCTGTGTGAAGATGAGCATTTATATTTCACCCGGCGTTTCTTCAAGCCTCGTATGGGCTTTAAATTTACAGTGAACTGGCACCACGTTTATATCTCTTGGATTATCGATCAAGTCATTGCAGGTGAGATTGCAAACGTTGTTATCAATGTTCCACCAGGAGCAGGCAAAACCGAACTAACAACTAACCTGATCCCGCGCGGCTTAGCTCTAAATGCCCGGTCACGGTTTCTGTATTTATCTTTCTCTCAGTCACTGGTAGAAGGCGTATCGGATACGGCGCGTGACATTGTGAAGTCGAAAGACTATCGCCAGATGTGGGATCTAACTGTCTCAAACAGCACTGACTCCAAGAAAGAGTGGAAAATTACGGTTGAAGATTACGATGTGGGTCACGTATATGTGGCCTCCATGGGTGGTCAGGTAACAGGACGACGAGCAGGGACATTGGCAGATGATGGCTTTACTGGCTGTATCATCATTGATGACCCGTTAAAGCCTGAAGATGCTTTCAGTAAGATCAAGCGAGATGCTGCAAATCGTAAGCTACTCAATACGGTGAACTCACGTAAAGCTAAGTCTGATACGCCCATCATCATGATCATGCAGCGCCTGCATACCGAGGATCCGACTAACTTTGTCATGACTGGAAATCTACCTGGTGAATGGACTCAAATTTCTATTCCAGCCCTGATTGACGATAAGTACATTGCAACCTTGCCAGAGCATATTCAAAAGCTGGTACCGCAAGATACTGAACGTGATGGGCAAGGCCGTCAAAGTTACTGGCCAAAGAAGGAGTCACTTCAATCTCTTTTGCAGCTTGAAAAGGGCGGCAAGGACAAAGAAGGTGCGACAGTTTCCCGTTATACGTTTTCAAGTCAGTACATGCAGCAGCCTAAGAAACTGGGTGGTGACTTAATCAAGTCCGAGTGGTTTGGATTCTATAAAGAGCATCCAGAATTACAGTGGCGCGCCGTCCTTGTTGATACGGCGCAGAAAACCAAAGAGCACAATGACTATTCTGTATTCCTGCTTGTAGGCATGGGGATAGATGGCAAGCTGTACTTGCTTGACCTCTTACGTGGCAAATGGGAAGCACCGGAGCTAAACCGTCAGGCGAAAGCCTTTCTGGATAAGCATAAAGAATACACCTGGCACACCAAGCCTATTCGCTACATGAAAGTAGAGGACAAGGCATCTGGTACCCAACTGATCCAAACACTCGGTACTTACTCTGGTGTTGCTGTGATTCCAGTACAGCGGAATACGGACAAGTTATCCCGTTTTATGGATGTACAGGTCCATCTTGAAGCGAATTACAAAGATAAGCCTGATGACCGATTTGTATTGGCGCCCAAAGATGCTCATTGGGTCGGTGAATTCTTTGAAGAGTGTGAAGCATTTAATGCGGCATTTACCCATGATCATGACGATCAGGTGGATACGCTCATTGATGCGATTGAAGATGCAGTGATTGCAATTAATTACAGCCCACCAGCGGCTTAAGGTTTTATTTATGGCTAAGAAAAGTAAAAAGTCTGAAAATAGCAAGCCCGAATCTGGTGCACTCTATTCTCATGAGGCAGAGCAGGCCTTAATCAGCTATCTGACCAAAATGCCAGATGGTGATGAGGTCCTTCGTAAGGCGGGGGTCACCCGGCCGCGATTAAAAGTCATGATGTATGACGACGAGATTTATCAGGCAATCGAAAAACGCCAAGATAAACTTGAAAGTGCATCATGGCGTGTAGAGCCAATGGATCGGCCTGAATCAAAAATCATCATGGAACATTTACGTGAGTGGTGGTCTGAGATTCTCTTGGGTGCACAGAATGCCCGTTGGTATGGATACTCAGTCTTAGAGGCGATTTATACCAAGCCGGAAGAACCAAGCCTGCATATTGAAGGCGATACTATTACGCCTTTTATTGGTTTTAAATGGATTGGTGAAAAGCCAATGCAGTGGTATGAGCCTAAAAATGATGGTCGCCTGATGTTGTTGGCCAACTACAACACGACTCGACAGGATCAGGAAGTAGACCAACGTTTCAAGCACTTTTTGACACGTTGTAAATCTACTTATGAAAATCCATTAGGTGAGGCTTTATTAAGTCGACTGTACTGGGTCTGGTTCTTCAAGACTTCTGGTTTTAAGTTCTGGGCCAAGTTTGTCGAAAAGTTTGGCTTACCCATGCTGGTTGGTAAAACTACCGGCAAGACAACAGATATGCGTGATGCACTACTTAGAGCTCATGCCAGTTCGGTTATTGCTTTAAGTGGTACAGATTCAGTTGAAATACAAACTGCCAATACTAATGGTAATGCTTCCCAGACATTTGAAGTCTTTGACAAGAACTTAGAGCGCCGTATTCAAAAGGTGATTCTGGGTCAGACTTTGACAAGTGGTACCGACGGCGCAGGTTCACGAGCTTTAGGTGATGTGCATTTAGAAGTACAGAACTCGAAGTATAAAGCTGACGTACGAATGATCATGCCAACGATCCAAGCCGTTATTAATGCGTTATGCGATCTAAATAGCTGGGAACGTCATCGAGTCATCATTGGTGAAGAGAAATCACTGGAAGAGCCTAAAGCGGATCGTGATGTGAAGTTAAAGAATGCCGGTGCAGTCTTAACGCCACAATACTTTAAGCGTGAGTACGGGCTTGAAGATGGTGATGTGATTGAACAGCCTCAAACTGGCTTCAATCAATTTACTGCATTGCCTAAGACGGCGTTTAACTTCAAGGCACAAGCAAACAAGTTATCACCAGAACAGCAAGAAGTTGAAGAACTGACTGATGGCCAAGATGAATTGCAGTTACTTAAGCCGGACCAGGTCAAGGAATTGATATTCAAGTCTGATAGTCCAGAAAGTCTGGCTTATAACCTGATGCAATTAATACCTGGTGCAACTCAGACACAGTTCACGGCTAATTTAGATCAAGCCTTATATGCTGCAGATATGTTGGGGTATGTGACGGCGCAAGGTGGGAAGTAATGAGTGAAAAATGCGAATCATGCCGCCGTGGTTTTGATGGTCGGAATGGGAGTGGTTACAGCCCATGTGGATGCAAGAAAACAGTCAAGGTAGCTATTTTGGGTGCTGAATCTAAACAAAGTAGAGTTAGAGTCTTGATTGATGCGCTATTAGCTCAACCTCCACGAAAGCCATGAGGTTTATATGCAACCAGTCACGTTTCTTGAGGCGCTTCAGTACGCTCACAGTAAAAAGATCGTGCTACCTGATGAATTCTACTCAATGGACCTTAAGACCCGACAGATGGCAACTACGGTTAGCTTTCTATCGAGCCTTGAGCAGGTTGAAACAGTCATTAAGGCCGTGAATAAATCGATTGCCGATGGCGGTACTTTCAAGGACTTTCAGAAGCTGATTGAAGAATCTGAAATCATCCTGCCTAAACACTATTTGGATAATGTATTTCGTACCAATATCCAAAGTGCTTATGGACATGGACGATGGCAACAGCAGCAACGGAATAAAGCTAAACGACAATACCTGATGTACTCGGCGATCAATGATAGTCGCGTACGTCCTGCTCATTTAGCTTTGAATCGTATCGTACTGCCGATTGATCATCCATTCTGGCTAACACATTATCCACCATTGGGATTTCGTTGCCGGTGCACCGTGATTGCCTTAACCGAGAAGCAGGCACTGAAATACGGCATTACACCTGATGATCAGTTGCCTGAAATTGCCGAGGCTTTGGATTGGAGTTCTCACCCATTGCAGTTTGGTGAGTTTGAATCACTGGTGGATAAAAAGATCAGTGCCTCATCACTAGATAAAGAATATCTACTCGAGCAAAAGGAGGTCATTAAGGCTGAATGGACGGCGAGTAAAAAGCTCACCAGTCTATTTGCTCCGATGGATGATAAGACACGGGACCTGTTTGATACGGTAGCCAATACGGTAATTCCACTTGATCCAAGTATTCGACCAAGTGCGATTCGTACCTTTCTGGACTACGTGCAGGGAAATGATGCTGCACTGACCGGCTATTTAAACTCTGCTACAAGCTCACTGGCTGATGATGTACTTAAACGCTGGCTGAGTACTGACATGGCAGCGATTCAAGTTGTGGCAAGCAATACGGCTTCTACCGTAGTAGGTGCTGCAACTCTTAATCAAGTAGCGGCTTATCAGGTAGGGCAAACTATTCAGATGAATGCGCCGTTGCTGATGGTTGATACGACTTCAGATATCGTGATTAAGATCGAAAATGCAAAAGGGCTCGGTATTGATCTGGATATGCTCAATGCTGGTAACGGCGTTCTCATGCCGATGGGGCTATCTTTTGAGGTGGTTTCGATAGAAGTGGTTGAAGGACAGATGGTTTACACGTTGATGGCATTAGTAAATTAATCTTCAAGGTATTCATCTGTAAGAAGAGTTTAAGTATTGTGGTGATATAATGATCAAAACCTAAGTGGAGATGCTCATGAATGATGCAATGCTTAAGCATGAAGAAAATGCTTTTAAACGCAATTTAAATAAGCTTATAGATCAACAATGTCATGAGTTCGAAGCGCGTACGGGGCATCGAATTGATGGTATTTCATTAGAGTATCAAGCCAAGCCTAAAAATCCCTCTTTAACTCTTGGAATTGAAAATAAAGGTCTTTTCCAGTGTGATGTTGATATCGAAAAAAATTAACTAAGTAGAAATAGATGAATAGCACCCATATGGGTGCTTTTTTTATGGAGCATGAAAAATGCCAGATCCAAATGAAGAGCGGCTGAAGTATTTATTTAATGCTTCAGCGATTGAGGTACCGAAAGCTGAAGAAGGGCAGAAGCGGAAATTTAAAGGCACTGCTTATGCGGGTGGCCGTGTAGATGGTCATTGGTATTGGGGGCGTTCTGGTGTCGTTTTTGATCTTGATGGAATTGAGATTGATAAGCCGACAGCCTTACTTGAAGAGCACTTCGGCTCAAGTCGAATTGGTGTTGTTCAGAGTGTAGATACCAACGGAAAGATTGATGTATCTGGTGATTTTCTCACGAATGCTAAGGCACAGGAAATTGTTCAGGACTCTGATGACGGCTTCCCATTCCAGATGTCGATGATGATTGATCCAGGATCTATTGAGGAAGTCTCACAAGGCAAAACGGTCACGGTAAATGGTCAGTCGTTTGAAGGCCCAATCACCATCTTCCGTCAAAACCGCATTCGTGAATTTACGATCTGTTCAACCGGTGCTGATCGCAATACATCAATCAAAGCCTTTTCGGGCAAAGCCAATCCAAACCCAACCAAAGAGGACACCAACGTGACCGAATTAGAAAAAGCACAACAAGCCAAAGAGCAGGCAGAGCGTGAGCGTGATGAAGCACTGGCTGAACTTAAGCAATTCAAAGCGCAAAAACGTGCTGATGAAATTGCAGCTTTAGAAACTGAGCTGAAAACACAGTTCTGTGCTGAAGATAAAACAGCTTATACCAATATGGATGATTCAGTTTTTAGCTTTACTGCTAAGCAGCTTCGTCAATTCTCGGCAGGTAATACACAGCAGCCAGCTGGACAACAACAGCAAACACAAACACAAACACCAAGTGTAAATCCGGCATTTGCTCACTTGTTCACTCATCAAGCCAATCCAGGGCAGGGTGGTCAAGTTCCACAAGGCTCGGCTTTAGATCAGGCATTTAATCAGTTTGTAGCAGCGCAGCAACAAGGAGCTAAATCATGAGCCAAGTATTAACAGGCACTATTGAAAATAAACAACTAGTGGTCGGTGACGGCGTACGTACAGAAAATGCCAAAGTAAAAACTGCTACAGCATATAAGCGCGGCGATTTACTTAACGTGAGTGCCAATAACGTTGCTGATCATCCTGTTGTCACTGAAGGTGTAGTAGGTGAATGGAATGCAATTGCTGTTTCGGATTTCACTGTAGCTCAATCTACTTACCATGCGGCTAATAATCTTGAGATGCCGATCTACGTGCAAGGCCCATTTGATATTGCAGTAGTTACAGTGAATGGAACACCTCTGACTACTGCTCAATATGATGCAGTACGTGCACAAGCATTAAAAAACAAAATCGAACTTCGTAAAGTTGTGGGGAACTAAGACATGAGTCAAACTTTTACATTTCAAAATGCACCAGTGGAATTACTGGATGTGCCACAGCTGGTATTACTGACTGATACCACTCAAAAGGTAGATACCTGGCTGATGGACCGCTTTTTCCCTCAACGTGTTTCATACACTAAAAAAGAAGTTCCAGTTGGTGAGCTGAATACTGCGACACCACTTGCGCCGTTTGTTACTCCGACTGCAGCTGGACGTCAGATTAAAGTAGGTGAATCTGGTAACGTGAAATTCGTTAAGCCAGCTTATCTGAAACCAATGATGACGGTGATGCCAAGTGAAGTGCAGAACACTGCTCTTATCGCACGCTTACGTCAGTTTGGTGTGATTGCCACCGGTTCAAATCGTTTATCTGATGCTGATCTGCTACTGATCGACCAAGCTCAAAAAGCATTGTATCTGCGTCAGTCAATTGAAAACCGGAAGGTGTTAATTGCACGTGATGTATTGCTTTACGGCAAAACCACCTTTGCCTCTGCTGATTTCCCAATGTATGAAGTGAATTATGAGCGTAATGCGGCTTGTAATTTCTCACCATTGGTGAAATGGGGACAAGTTGGAGCGACACTTGTTAAAGATATTCAGGCAATGATTGATCTTTCGGTAGAACATTCTGGTACATCACCAATCATGGCGCTGACTACCTCAAAAGTGTATAACGTGATGATTAAAGATCCTGAATTTAAAGAAAAGTTCATTGCTCCTTATGCAGGTATTAGCGTTCCACTGACTCCAACTTTCGACCAAGCTGACAAGCCTCAATTCCGTGGCACGGTCGATAATATGGAAATCTGGACTTATGATGCTAAGCACAATATGGGTGGGGATATTGAGCGCTTCATTCCAGAAGATTTCTTTGGTCTGGTTTCTGATGCGAATGGTTGGATTGCGCACTGTGCATTGCAAAACGTTGAAGCATTCGGTCAGGCTTTAGAGTTCTATTTAAGCCAATGGCAGGAAAAAAACCCTTCAAGCATTCAATTGCTTGCTGAATCTTCTCCACTTGCTGTTCCAAATAACAAAAATGGCTTAGTCGGCGGTCGCGGCTTCGTTTAAGGGGAATCAAATGCCAAAGTACATTGCAAAACAATCGATCGGACACTTTCGTCCAGGTCAGGAAATAGCGGGGCTTGAAGCTAAACAACTTCAGGCCCTTTTAGCATCTGGGGCTATTGAAGAATATCAAGAGCCGGAAGAACCTAAGGCAGACAATACCGCTGCACGCTTGGCTGAGCTTGAAAAGGCTAATGCTGAGCTGACAGCAGCAAATAAAACCTTAACCGAAGCCAATCAGACAGTAGCTGCTGACAAGGCGAAGGCAGATCAAGAAGTTACCGAGCTAAAAGCAAAAGTGGCTGAACTTGAAAAGGTGAAACCTGCCGCAAAACCTAAAGCCGGTGAAAAACCTGCTGATGAAACCAAGTAGGTGATCTATGTATGCGACTAAAGCTGATTTAGTCGCTCGATTTGGTGAAAACGTACTTAACCTTGCGCTCATGTTTCCTGCTGATGTTTCAGATCCATTAGAAATTTCTTTGCAGGATGCTTGTGAGGAGGTGGACGGATATCTAGCAGTACGTTACCCATTGCCCTTGCCAAATGTGCCTAATAATTTGAAGCGACTAGTGTGTGATATAGCACGTTATAAACTCCATTTTGAAGCAGCGCCTGAGGCAGTTGAACTACGCTACAAGATGGCGATAGATTTCTTAAAGGGTGTACGGGATGGCAAAAACTCACTGGCAATTTTAGATACCAGTAACCAAATCAGCGACGACCAACCCAAAGGCAGACCATCAACAGCACCCATCGGTACAAGTTACACCGGTGGTGTATTTGGTGATGCCACTTTAGACATGATGCCCAGTATGAAGTGAGGTGTTTATGGCTTTTGCAATAACCATTCAAGCCGATAGCTCACCTATTGAAGCAGTGCTTAACCAATTAGGTAACTTTGATTCGCTAAAGAACCAGTTGTTTGATGAGATTGGTGCTGGGCTTGTGAATAGTATTCAGCATCGGTTTTTAACCGGTACTGGTGTGGATGGTAACCCATGGAAGGTTTCATGGAGAGCCAAGCTGCAAGGACGTAATGGTGTGGGTGTTGGTGAAACATTGCGTGATACTGGCCGCCTCATGAATTCCTACACACACAATGTTCTTTCAAGCGGTGTGGAGGTGGGTACAGATGTGGCGTACGCACCTCATCTGCATTATGGCGCAACAATCCTACCTAAGAATGGCCAATACATTACTTTTGCAGTGGGTGGTCAATATCGGAAAGTTAAGCAGTCGATTTTACCGCCTCGAACTCAACTCGGGCTTGATGCGGAAGATGAGGTCATGGTTTTGGATATTGTCGGGAGTTTTATAGATGAGCACCTTCTTCGCGGTGCGTGATGAGATTGCAGAAAAACTGAAAGAGATTCCAGAATTTCTAAAGATCTATACGCCGTTAAACTCAGTCAGCGTAACTGAGATGTCGCAGGTCACGCCGTCGGCACATGTCAATTTTGTCCGTATAGACAAGAAAGCCAGTGCAGGTCGTGGAAGCATCAACCAGATCGGCCAGCAATGGGCGGTTACGGTGGCATGTCGCAATGCTCAATCTCAAATGACCGATGGTCGGGCGGTAAGTGATGAAGCGGGGCTTTTGACTGAAAGAGTTATTCAGCTTCTGTCAGGCTGGCAACCTTTGGCATCACGTACAGCACTGGATTTTATTTCGGTACGAGATGGGTATAGTCCAGGCTTTGCATATATCACGATTATCTTTGAATCACAGAAATTCATTTAGGAGCCGGTCATGGCAAAACAATACAAAGCATTACAGCCTGTCGGTCGCTTTCAAAAAGGCGATGTAGTCGGCGGGCTTGATGATGCACAAATTAAAAAATTAGTGGCAGATGGCGTGATTCAGGAAGCACCTGAACCTAAAGCAGCTCCAGCCAAGAAAAGCACAGGGGATGAAAAGTAATGGCTAAGAACAACTATATTTCTCTACATGGTAAGTTCTACCTGGCAGAAATTGTGAATGGTGTTGCTGGTGCAATGCGCCATATTGGTAACGTGCCCGAGTTTGAGTTAGAGATCGGTGCTGATGTCATTGAGCATCAGGAATCAATGTCTGGTAAGCGAACTACCGATTTCACCATGATTACTACCACATCAGTCAACTTCTCCGGGCAGTTAGAAGAAGTTACTCCTGAGAACCTTGAATATATCTTGTCAGGTATGAATCATACTGTGGCAACTAAAACCGAAACAGATGTGTCTTTAGGTACTGTAGTCGCGGGTCAAGAAATCAAACTTGATGGCTATAACCTGAAAACCGTTTCGTTCAAGGATTCAACCAGCGGGACAGCCAAAACGGTCGATCCGGAAAGCTACACACTTGATGCAAAGTTTGGCACAGTGATTTTCCATGATGTGGCTGACTTAACCATGCCAATTCTGGCAAGTTATGAAACTGGTGCTGTAACTCGTACTACTCTGGCATCAGACTTTGAAAAAGAGTATCAGCTCTTCTTTAAGGGAATTAATACTGCAAACGGTGAGCATGTGGCTGTAACGCTATGGCGTACCAAGAAGTCACCAGAAACCACTTTCCCATTGATCCATGAAGAACTGGGTCAGTATGAAATTTCAGGTCAGGCTTTATCGGATGTGACTAAAAAATCAGATCCAGCATTAGGTCTATATGGCCATGTTGTGACAATTCCAGCAGCCGTCTAACAAACACAGGCACAAAGAACTCCACGGCGCATTAGCGTCTTTTTTTGTGCCTGTGTTTTTATCAATGTTATAATTTAGGCAGAATTATAAGCATGGGCGAGAAGATGGATATAAACAAAGAACTACTCATAGAGGCGATTGAGTTGCACCTAAAAGGTCAGCCCTTGGATTGTGAGTCACTTAATCAGATTGCTGAATATGCGCCGTTAGTCAGTGAGCAATTGGTTAAATCTTATGGGGTAAGTCGCGGTGAGTTTCGTCAGTATGTTGGTCAGCGCGGTAAAATTGAGATTAATGAATTAAAAAGTGCGATATTAAAAACCGTACTATCACCAATCAATCCCTCTACTGGAAAGCCTTACTTTTATGATGTGAATGGGTGAGAAAATGAGTAAGGAATCAGCGTGAGTTGGTTTCTTTTTTAACGACATTCTGTGTCATATATTTTTTCTAATCTATTGAACAAAAATGTAAAGATGTTAAATTACAGCAAATGCTAATATAGCATTAGTGATAAATCCATAACATTAAATAGGGGGTGAGTATCATGTCTAATGAAACAGAATACACATTCTCTTTATATGTTAGAGGTATAAAGCTTAAAGAAATTAACCCTCTTGATTCAGCAAAGTTATTAGAATCTTTATGTAAGTTGCTAGGCTCTAAGAATCTTGTATGGGGAGATGTAAAAGAAGGATCGGCAGACTATTGCGTCAAGTTTGACTATCAGTATTTTGAAGAGAAGATCGCAAATTTTCACAAATCAGTTAATGATGAAACTGGTGCTTATAAAACAATTACAGAATTTTTAAATAAATACCCAAAAGCAAGTACATTGCTGCGTTACAAGACCTCTGCTAATGATGAATATATAAAACTATATGACTTTAAGAGAAAGGAAGAAGGATTTCTTTTTACTCAACAAGAGGCTATTCGTGGCCGGGTAATTGGACTTAAAGAGGGGAGTGATAAGACTGATCACATCCAAGTTCAAACAATAGCAGGAAAAAATGTTAGTGTTGCAATATCACCAGCCCTGTCGATGAGCTTGGGTAATAAATGGCGTACACAACATCAATTGCAGTTCATTGGTAAAGCAAAATATAGATATAGAAGTTATGATGATCTAGAGCTTGTTGAGTTCACTGCTGATAATATTCAAGAAATTGAAGATGGAAATATTTTAGACTGGATTAATGATTTCAAGGATGCTGGGGATAGTGGTTGGAATGAGTTTGACGACCCTATAGCAGAATGGCTTAAGGAGCGTCATGAGTGATTGTTGCTATTGATAATAATATTTTGATTCACTTGGTTTCTGATAGGGCTGTACATAACAATTTAGAAACTTTCTTACATCAGAATAGTGCAACGTTATTAATTCCAACTCCTGTGATTGCTGAGTTTACAGCGCACGATTTTAATAAGCGTCGCATGCAATTATTGTCATACGAACACAATAAAGTCCTCACTGGTATCTTTGATAAAAAAGCCGCTTTAATTTGTGGAGAGTTATCCAGTAAGCTTCACAAAGACATTCTTAATAGTGATAAACAAAGAGTCAAAGTTGACTTGCAGATAATAGCGATCGCGCTTTCGAATGGTGCTGAAATATTACTGTCCGAGGATAAAGGTGTTCTTAGTTGCGTCAAAAATCTTGAATTAAATTTAAAAGTTTTTTCAAGAAATGAGTTAAAAATTGGATTAGATTTATTTGATAATATTTAAAGCACAAGCCACTCTCCAGAGAGGTTCTTTAGTGCTTGAAAAAGCAGCAATTTATAGTATAAGTTGAATATAAAATAAGTTATGAGGTTGCCATGCCTGAGTGGTTAGATTTTAGATTAACTAAAATAGATTGTGCTTATAGAGAGTTTCCAAAACTGAAGTACTTGTCTTTGCTTTATTCCGCATTGGTAATTTTGTCAGCGATTTTTTATATACCTGTTTTAAAATTGGCACATAGTTTTAATTATTTCGGGAATTATCCGCTTCAAAATTTTATTTCAGAAAATATAAGTTGGTTATTCTGGGGGCAACTTGTTATCCCAGTGGTACTTGCTGTATTTTTTTATTGGGATGTCTCAGGTCGCCATGATGAAAAATATTTGAAGAAACATGGCCAGTTGCCAAAATGGGTTAGATGAAACCAAACCTCCTTCGGGAGGTTTCTTTTTATCTATTTAATTAGTATCTTGTTTGTTGATAATTTTAAAAATCACGGAATTATAATGGCAAACTTAATTATACATGCTGGTGACTTCACAAAGGGTAAGGGCTCAATCACTATATTGGGTGGGGTTTTTACAATTTCTGCACCATGGGCGGCAGGTGATGGTTTTTCTGGTAATGTTCAGTCATTTTCCAGTGTCGAAATTGAAGAGATAACTGTAGCAACTGAAGAAAATGTAAAAAGAATAGGTGGTACAGTCGGGTGGGGTGTTGCTGGTGCAGCACTGCTAGGCCCAGTTGGTTTGCTTGCGGGCTTGTTGCTTGGTGGTAAAGGTAAGGATGTCACGTTCATCTTGAAGTTTAAAGATGGGCGAAAAATGCTAGCCACCACTGATAGTAAAACGTTTACTAAGTTAGTAGCCATGGCATTCTAATAAATAATCAGATCAAAAAAGCACCTTAGGGTGCTTTTTTAATATCTAAAATTTTTCTCAGGACCCCATCATGAATGATTTTTTCTTAGCAACAAATCGCAGCATCCGGATTAATGATATCGAAGTCCGCCAGATCCAGATAAAAGACTTTGACACCTGGGCAATGCATGCTGAAGTTTTGAAAAACTTCATCAAAGACCAAAATCATTCAGATGAGATTTTGACAGGGCTATTCAAGGCTCACGGCGTGCAAGTCATTTCGACTATTGGCTGTGTTACTGATCTGGACAATGAATCACTGGTGGAACTTGCTACTGATGAACAGGGATTTAAAGATCTACTTAAAGCGGTGCTTCTGGTCAATCAGGCTTACTTCAAATACGAAAAACCAAGGCGCAGTGTTAAAAAGCCAGCTACAGAATCCACCTGGTTTGATTCATTTCAGTTTCTGGTATCAATGGGCCATCAGCATAGCGAAATCATGGAAATGACCTACGGCGCATTCCAGGGCTATATCAAGGCAGCAAACAAGCTGTACAAGCAGGGAATCTTCAACTCTGCTATTGCTGGACGTGTAGCGCAGTCCGATAAAAAAGGCTTTGAATCATTTAAAAAAGAAATGGTCTCTGATTGATCAAGCATCTCCCTAAAGTTATGATGCGTAAATAACTATTTAGGGGGTTAGTGTGAAAAAATTATTATTAGCTTTATGTTTGGTGTCGGGGTTCTCGTATGCAGAAAGGACAACTACCAGCATTCGCACTCCATCCGGTGATTTGGTAAGAATTGGGGATAGCCATCAAGCACTTAAAAGTAAGCTTGAGCTTGGTAAGCCGAGATTCTACGTCCTGGAAGATGGAAGACTTCACTGTTCAGCTACTGAGTATGTAAAACAGGTAGATTTGCAGGAGTACACCGTCATTTTATGCCGAGACAGAATTGTGAAAATCTTATGGCGTAATATTTAAGAGGGATGCCGAATGAAATACTTAATCATTGGTCTTTTAGTTTTGGCATCCGGTATGTTTTATTTTATGCATCAAAGCAACAAGGCATCAGCTGAAAGACTAAAACAAGCTGAGATTGCTCACCAGCAAAAATTAGAGCAGGAAAAGATTGATGCTGCAAACGCTGCCAAGTCTGCTGCAGAAAAGAAAGCTCAAGCTGAATTAGATCGCATTAAGCTTAATGAGGCTAATCAAAAGGCAGAACAGGATAAAGAGCGCGCTCAAATTGAAGTTGCCGCCCAAAAGGTTAAAGATGGCTTAATAGATTCCGATTCAGCTAAATTTAGAAATCAAAAGGGTAATTGTGGTGAGGTAAACGCCAAAAACAGAATGGGTGGATATACAGGCTTTTCGCGCTATATCTACTTCCCAGAAGATAAGAGTGTAATCATTGAGTCTGATGCAAAAGATGCAATATTTACACCTCAAATAATGGACAGACTTTGGTCTTCCAAGTGTAGTTAACAAAAGCACCTTCGGGTGGTTTTTTAGTACCAAAAAAGCAAAAAGCCCGTGACTCGTAATCATGGGCTTTTTTGTTTCCAACCCAAAAGGATTAAAAACCATAAATGAGCGACAAGGATAACAAATTTTCATTAAAGTTTCTAGGAGCAACAATGGAAGCAATGAACTTAAAACCAGAGAATTTTGTGAAAGTATTTTGGCACTTGGCCTTTATTGCGGTTTTTATAATGGCTGCATCTTTCCTGATACAGGTCGCCAAATTTTACTTAGGAATGTAATTGTGAATTCAATTAAATAAAGCTGACCCAATAAGAGGTCGGTTTTTTTATATCTGCTGCGCCTCTAGGCGCTTTTTTAGTACCTAAAATTTAGAGGTCAGCATGTCTGGTAAGAATTTAACATTTAAGCTGGTGATGGATGCGGATACAAAAGCTTTTGTTTCCAATATGCATCAGTCAGAGAAAGCAGCAAAGGATGCATTTGCAGCACTTAAGAATGGATCAGCCAGTGTTGTAGGTGATACCAATAGTGCAACAAGAGAGGTAGATCAGCTTGGCAACCAATCTCAAGAGACAGCTCAACAAGTAAAGCAGCTTGATAAAGAATTAGAAGCAACATCACAAGAGTTACAACAAACAGAGCAGGCTTCAAAAGGTGCGTCAGGGGAGTTGCAGGGCTTAAAAATCGGCTTTAATGCTCTAACCGGGGCTTTAGCTGCTCTCGGTATTGGCACCACGGCAATGGAAATTGCACAGACTGCCGATGAGTATAAAAACCTATCTGGTCGTCTATCAATAGCAATTGGAGAGCATGGCAATCTACAAAAAGCCATGGATGATGTTAAAAATGTCGCCATTAATACCAACTCTAATTTAACCGCAACTGGTGATCTATATTCTCGACTAACCAAGATTGGCCAAGAGATGAAGTGGCCGCAAGAACAGGCGCTTTCTTTAACTGAAACAATTAACAAAGCCATTCAGGTGGGCGGTGGATCTGCCGCATCCAATGAAGCAGCTATTACTCAACTTAACCAAGCATTAGGTTCAGGTGTACTTCGCGGTGATGAATTCAACTCGATCATGGAGCAGTCGCCACGATTAGCTCAAGCGTTGGCTGATGGGCTTGATGTAACCACCGGTAAATTGCGCGAAATGGCTGGTGAGGGGAAGCTTACAACTGATGTTGTAACAAAGGCTTTATTAAGCCAAAGCGAAGCAATTAGTGCTGAATTCGCTAAATTCCCCACAACAATCGGTGCATCAATTGAAAATCTTAAAACTGCATGGACGGTTTATATTGGTGAGGCGGATGCTGCTACTGGTGCAAGCTCTAAAGTTGCAGAAGCTATTAAGTTTGTTGCTGAAAACTTGGATACGATTGTCTCTACGTTGATGTTGGCTGGTCAGGCATTTGTAGCATATAAGGCTCTAAACATCGGTCTAATGTTCTTGGATAAAGCGAATAGCGTTAAAGCTGCATCATTAGCTATTACTCAAGAAACCACCTCGGTTGTAGCCAATACGCAGGCGCAAATAGCGAACGCTAACGCAACTAGAGCAACTGCTGTGGCTAAAGGACAGTTAGCAACATCTGCAGCAACAGCTACTGCCTCTGCTGGTACAAGCCTAATGGGCTTGGTAGGCCGTCTAGGCACCTTGGGTATTGCTATTACCTCACTCGGTGTGATGGGTGTGGCTGTTGTCGGCATGCTTACCCCACTCGGAGAGTGGATGGGTGAAGCTGCCGCAAAAGCAATGGGTTATGGCGAAGCTATTGAGAAACTAGAGAAACAGCAACTTCTCGAAGCAGCTCAAGCTAAAGTGGCGGCCGAAATTAAGGCAGAGCAGGCAGCTGCCGCAGAGAAAGCCAGAGATAAGACCTACCAATTAACAGAAGAATCAAAAAAGCTTATTACAGCGTTTGATGAGTTAATTAAAAAAGGCGAGTCAGTAACCGATTCACTCGAAAAGCTTCAAGATGCTTTGGTGTTTGATTCCACAAAAGGTATTAATGATTCAGTAACAGCCCTGGTGGCACTTGAGCAGCAGGGAAAGATAACCGCTGAACAACTCAAGGTATCGCTTAAAGCTGCAATGGCAACTGAAGACCTTGTGGTGTTCTCAGCAAATGCAAAGGCTGCTTTTGCTGGTACTTCTTTTGAAGCTCAGAAGATGGCACTCATTGCTGAACAAGCAATGATCTTGGCTGTGGAGCGTACCGGATATAGTTTCGAGCAACTCCAAGGAAAAGGGTCGGCAGCATCAAGATCACTAATAAATGATATTCAAACCATTATTGGTAGTCTTGATGAACTAAAGCGCCAAGGTCTTGATACCGCTTTTGCACTCAACCAATCGATCAGCAAGGCAGTCAATGGTGCTGAAACTATTCAGCAACTTGGTGCTATCCGAAGCCAAATCAACAGCCTTAAGAGTGAGCTTGGTGAAACTGTAGTGAATGGGCTTTTGCAGCAAGTGGAAGCTCAGGCATTCAATATTAATCGCCAACTTGATGAGATGACAGCAGGCGTCAACTCTGTAAATGAGGCCTTTTCGATATTTGGTTTGCGGTCTCGCGATGAAGCCAAAATAATAGCTGCTGAATATAAAGCGGCATATGAGGTTTTGCTTAAAAGTGGCCAGGCTTCAACTGATCAACTTCAGCAAGCATTCAGGAAATATGCCGATGTAGCCATTCAAGCTAATGGCGGTATCGTGGATGGTTTTACTAGATCTCAAGCCTCAGCTTTGGATTTAGAGGTTCAGGTAGATGAGACTGGGAAAACTGCGATCAAATCCATGGATGAATGGGAAAAAGCGAATCACCGTGTCAGAGACTCTGCACATAGAATCGGTGATGGATACCGTCATGCAGGTCAGATCGCACGGGAAGAGGCTAAATCTTCAACCGAAGCCTGGGCTGATGCAGTCAATAAAGCTAAAGGTGATTTCAATAAGGAAATGAAGCGACAGGGCGATGCATTAAGCAAGGGCATTTATGGCTATGACTCATACACCAGAGATGAAGTACTTTCCGAGCTGAAAAGTAAGGGGTATAGCGATAAGGAAGCTCAAAAACTGGCTGGTGATATCTGGTCCAAAGCGATGGCAGCTGATCGGGATGCCAAGGCTCAAGGACTGGGTAAAGATGGTAATCCAGCCATGAAAGCATTGATCAATGCTGAATTTGATCGGGCAGCAGCGAATGGTCTGACCACTCAGCACGGAACCAACAAGATCAATGAATTGCTTCGTTCTATCAATGTCGCTTCAACCGGTAGCAGTGGTTTGAGCGACTACGCGCCGTCGATCCCGTCTGCACCTTCGGTTAGGGAAGTTGATTCTAGCCCAAAAACTACAATTCGGATTGAGGGTAAAAATGGCCAGTATGTAGACGCACAGGTTGGTGCAGACCAGGTAGATCCATTAACCCAAATCCTTGCACAACTTGGAACACTTAAGAAGTCGACATGAAACTAATACGCTTAGCAACATCAGAAACCGTCCCATTAGAGGACGGTTTTTTATGGCCTGATGAATTTTCCTGGAAGGCCATTGAGCAGAATCAAGCCTATGCCATGGATGGCACTCTGATCATTCAGGAGGGCAAAAAGAAGTCTGGGCGGCCAATCACCTTACAACCGGCAGATTCACAAATGGGCTGGATCAAGCTGCGTGAACTACGGACTGTTTTGGAGTGGTCCAGGCTGCAAGGTGAAAATTTCAGACTGCAATTTGAGCAGCCGCATGATAGCCGGCAATTCACCGTCAAATTTAACCACCAGGATGGGGCTTTAGAGGCTGCTCCGGTAAAAGGGATTCCAGCGGTATCACTGGATGATTATTTTAATGTGACCTTACGCTTTACGGAGTTAGACGACGATGGCGATTGAAACCAAAGATTTAGTAATTTACAAGTCTGAACGCTTGACTGATAACTCGGATGGCGGTGGTAAATATTCTGGCGTTGTGGTGCAGGACGGGATCAGCAACAACCTGTTCAATGATGTGTCCGAGATGGATCGAACCATGGGTGATGTCTCCATGCGCAAGATATTTCCAGCAGTTACGACTGAAGACACTGATTTACTCATGGGAGCAACAGTCTTTGTATCTGAACTGCCTGCGGATCCAAACGTATCAGCACTGCTATTCAGCACCAAGAACTGGACGGATGAACGTCAGTCTGCTCAAAACCGGGTGGAAAACTACTTGGCCAAAGGTGGTCAGATTGCAGGTACACCACTGGATACTCATTGGCAGGGGATGTCATCACTGCAAGTGGCCATGTTTCCGCAAGAAACTGAGTCGTCAGTAGGTGACACGATTGTCCTAATCAGTGATGAAGGTAAGGCCTTAGAGCGCGAGCAGTATGTGCGTATCACTAAAGTTGAAACCCGTATCGCCGTCATGGTTATTGATGGTAAAAATGTTGAATACAAGGTGGCTACTTATTCCCTGAATGATGCTCTTGAGGTTGACTTTGTCGGATTATCAGCACGCCAGTGGTACAACGGTGAGAAATCTAAAACTATTATCCGCGATACCATTGTTGCTGATACCGGTCTGTATTACTCATCTACAGCACTGGCTTCTGATGCCAATGTGGGTGAATTTACCGTAAATGCCAAAAGCATCTTTGCTCAGCTGATTCCATCGGCCCAGACAGAAACACCAATCATTGATGTGAACGCTGCAGGTGAAAGCGTGGTGCTGGTCGCAGGCAATGAAGGCACCATTACTGTTAATTATCCAAATATGGTGATTGGTGTCAGCCAAAACCTGTATATCGGCTCTGCGGTTATTCCATCAAGTGTAGCTTTCACATTGCAAGGCCAGCAGATCACCGATCAGGGTGGCCTGCTTAAAAATACTCAAGGCACTCAAGTCGGCACAATTGATTATCAGCGTGGTTTGATTCAATGGACATCATCCGCGCCTGCTGGAACCACTAGCCTAAATATCACATTCAAACCAGCTGCGGCACCAAACCAGTATTATCAAAGTCATGCCATTCCGGTGACTCAAAATAACCAAAGCACCAACTGGACCGGAGTTTTAATTCCAATTCCTGCACCTGGTGCACTTTCGATTTCATATATGTCGCAGGGCAAGTTCTATGAGCTTAAAGATGATGGTTCAGGCCAGTTAAAGGCTGCCAGTCCATCTTTTGGTTCAGGCATGATCAACTATGAAACTGGGTCATGGTTACTCACCACAGGTGCCTTACCGGATGTGGATACGCCGATCCTGTTGAACTGGGGGACACCGATTGCAACCTATCAACGAGCTGATTTACCTGTGCTGCCTGCAAAAATTCCATTTGAACTGGATCATCAAGCAGTGGCAGCAAATAGCCTGACGATCAGCTGGATGCTAAATGGTGTGGCCAAGTCAGCAACATCGAATGCAATGGGAAATTTAACTGGTGATGCAACTGGTTTTGTGAATAGTGCTCTAGGTATTGGTGAAATCATTCCAAATGAGTTACCGCAAAAAGGTGTGGTGTTCACCATCACTTACGATTATGGAGACAAGAAAGAGCAGGCGGTACCGCCAGTTATTCCAAACGCAAGTCAACAGATCAATTTTACCGTAGGAACCGGCAATGAATTGCAGCCAAACTCTGTGATGCTAGAGATTCCATTAACTTCAAATCTAGGCGATCAAGTCACACTGGTTGTTGTGGATGATGGTCTTGGGAACCTGAAGGACGGCTTTGGTACAACACAGGGCACAATCAATTACACAACTGGTGCTGTGGTGATGACCCCAAGTGTCGTTACAGGCTACTTCTATGAAAAAGAGGAGGTTAAGCCAGTGGTAAATAGTGCAACTGCCGCGACCGTTAAAATTGGCTCTAGTAGCAGTTCTGGGTCCTCATCAACAATCCCATCAGTAACCGGAACCGCTGTGGCGCAATACAAAGTTCAAGTCAACCCGTGGGCTGGCTATGTTTCAGCATAATAGGTGAAATTATGACAATTTATCAGTCGCAACCAAGTAATGTGGTGCTTTCAAGTACAACATATAAAGCCTATAGCGAAACTACTGGGATTAAGGCGCATTATCGAGACACATCGGGTACCAATAGCTCAACCGAAACTGTGCAAGCAGATGCAATGAAATTTGATCTAACCTATGGATTTAGTGAACAGATTTTATCTGGATCGGTTCGCTTTAAACTCGGTGACAGCACCTTCATTGATCGAGATGGTTTGATTTATCGTGATATCAATCCGAGCAATGGTAGTGGTATTCAATCGGGTTTAATTCGCCTTGGCACTGGTGAAATTGAACTGAGCTCATGGACACCAGGGCAAGCCAACTCATTAACACTGGAGTCCTTGATTACCACAACCGATCTACCGCCAATCAATAAGATCAGCTTTAGAACACCGATCATTCCGGTTCGCCCACAGTCGATGACTGTCGTTGTAACATCACTTGAACACGGTCAACTGACTTTAACCGCTGATGAAAACGGAGTGATTGAGACCAGTCGGGCGCATGGGCAGGTCAATTGGGATAATGGCTTTGTCACGATTTACTTTTATACCAAAACCAAAATTACTGAAGCCAATCGGGCAGACATTGAAGCGAATGATTGGTACGATCCGCTGCTTGAATATCAAGAGGGAGCCGATACTTATATCAATGTGCCAGTCTGGGTCGATGCTTCATCCGTGCGCTATAACGCTGTGGCTTATACCTATATTCCGCTTGATTCGGAAATTTTAGGTCTGTCTGCTACACGTTTGCCGATCGATGGCCGGGTCCCGATCTTCCGGGGTGGTGGTATTGGTATTGTCAGCTCAAGTAAAGCTCAGGAGCTGCCAAGTGCAATTGCAGGTACCACATACGATCTGAATGATCAGCGCGTTTCATGGGTAGAACTTGAGGATACTAACGGAACGAAAGTAGCTTTCGATTTGTACACAGTGGATTATGATTATGGCCGCGTGACATTGGGCGGCGACTTCGTACTGGGTAATCTGGTTGCACCACTGACAGTGAAATACCGATATCAGGATATGGGTCTGATCCGTGATGTTCAGATTAATGGTCAGCTGACTTTCACCAAGCCTTTAACCCATAACTATGATGCAGTAGATACCATAGTCGGTTCTGCTTTGGTCATTGGTGACATGCAGGCAAGATATACCCGCAAGTTTGTGCAAGGGTCTTGGAGTAATACCTGGGCTGATGAGCCTAATAGCGCTGGTATTTTTTCAAATTATAATGATGCGTTATATCCAATTGAAGTATCAAATAAGGGGGCAATCCAGGAGCGTTGGGCCTTAATTTTTACTGATGCGACCAATTTCCGCTGTGTTGGTGAATACTCTGGCCAGATTGGTACAGGCAGCATTAATGCTGATTATTCACCAATTAACCCAGTTACCGGTATGCCTTACTTTACGATTAGAATGCAGGGATGGGGTGCTGGGTGGGTGAACGGGAACGTATTGCGATTTAATACAATAGCTGCAAATTTCCCTGTCTGGGTTATTCGTACTGTTAAGCAGTCTGAACCAAAGGCTGTTTCAGACCAGTTTCAGATCATGTTGCGTGGTGATATTGACCGCGAAATATAATTTTAATTAAGGCCACTGTAAGGGGTCTTTTTTTTGGAATTTAAAAAAATGGCGACAACTAGAAGTGTGCAGTTTGCATACAGTAAAAACACTAATGCCCCGCAATTAACCCATGTGCAGGGCACCATGATAGCAATGCTTGATGCTGTTCTGGTTAATGGGTACGGCAGCCAGACCATTCAGACACTAGCTTCAAGCAGTTCTGGCGTTATTACGGCAACTTTTGGCACAGCCCATAATTACAAGGCTGGCCAGATTTTGCTGATTGAGGGTGCTTCTGATTCTTCATTTAATGGCCGTTTCCGTGTGGATACCGTTTCTGGAAATAACCTTACATTTAAGGAAAAGCTATCAGGGGCAAAAACTACCGCCGGCACAATTACAGCTAAGGTTGCGCCACTTGGCTATCAGATAGCTTTTACGGACGGGGCGAATAAGCGTGCTTATAAATCACTCAATCCGGAAAACGCACTTTATTATATTTTTGATGACAATCTATGGTCTGGATGGGGTGCTGGCTATGCAAAAATTTGCAACGTCGGTCTAGCCTTAGAAATGACGGAAATTAACACGATTTCAGGAATGCAATGTCCATTCAATCCAGCAAACCCAAACCAGAATTGGCAAGTTGATGGAACAGGAAGCGGGGCGCGACCAGGCTGGGCTAAACTGGTTTATGGGTGTTGGAGTCAGGGCCAGAGCGCATATTTAACCAGTGGTAGCTCTGGTAACCATATTTGGTCAGTTGTTGGGAATGATGAGGGTTTTTACTTAATTCAAGCTTGTGTTTCTGATAACGGAAACCCCAACCAGGTGGGAACGGTTAACTATTTTGGCAAATATGAAAGCCTAAATGAAAACCCGTTTAATTATTTGATTTGTGCAAATCACAAGCGGAATACGGCCGGTGAATATCAGGAAGTAGAATCTGCAGTATTCTCACCCAGCAAGACACAGGCCATTTATTACGCAGATTGTAAGATGTTTGCCAGCAAAGATGGGGTGACCAGCTCAATAGGTATTTCGCCTATTTTTCCAAATAATGGAACTTCAAACACCTTTTATAGTGAATCAAAACCAAACTTCACTGATTCAACAGGTGTGGGTTTAATCAAGGTTCCATTTATTGCCCAGCAAGGCGCACCAATAGAGGGCTATTTACCACATGTTTATGTGCCACTTTTAAGCCGTCCGTTTGTAATAAATTCAATGGCTCAATATGCTTTTTTAGTTGAGAAACACGAAAACGGGAATCATTTTATTGAAATTAACGGCCTTTGTTCATACGCGCCAGGAGTAGCAACGCTGTTTTTTGAGTTAAAGGATTAGAAATGAAAATAAATCTTTTATCAAATGAAATGGTTTTTTTAAAACCGAGGTCGGCGCCACCAGCCTTTTTTATCATGGGCGAAGTTAAAACAAATTCAGCTAGTACGGCCGGGGTTTTGGTTCGTTTGTTTTCCCGTGCTGATGCTTCCTTAATGGGGCAAACGTTAACTAAATCAGATGGGAGTTACAAGTTCACCGTGGCCGATACTAAGGAAAAATTTATTGTCGCCCATCACCCGCAGCGGCTATTTAATGCAGTGATCCAAGATAATGTGGTGCCAAAATGAGCAATACTTCTATAAAAGCCAGACTTGCAATGGCGCAAGCTTTTGCCGGTTTTATGGATAGCGGTGAACGAAGTGCCACCGTTGTCTTTTATACCGGTACACCTGCTGCCAATACCGAAACAGCAGCGGACCCAGATAAAAAACTGGTTACTTTAACTTTCCCGGAGCCTTGTTTTAAAGAAGTAACCCTGGATTTTGTGGAACTACACCCCACAGATACAGCCACCGTCATAGAATCCGGGCAAACCACTTGGGCGCGTATCTACAACGGCGCTGGTGATGTGGCTGCAGATTTAACAGTGGGAACTGATATTACTCTGGCGAATACCAATCTGGTCGTGGGTGGTACCTTGTCTATTCAATCGATAAAACTCAGACCTTAATTTAAAAGGGTGCTCATGTGGATTTTAAAAATAAGCTCGGCACCGTTGATGCTCACAACTTAAACTTAAATTTTAAGCCTGATAATAGCGATAGCCACAATATCATCCTGAATTTTGAGCATCTAGCCGACGGTTCGACTAATCTCAATTTTGGCGATGATGTTTCGGGTGTTATCGATACTGCACTCGATACCGAATTCTCATTTGAAATCACAGCGGTCTATGCCGACAGTGGTGCAAATACTGCAGTCATCGATACAGTGCTTGATACTGGATTTAGCTTTGATGTAGTTGCTGTATTTAGTGAAAACACTGATGTTATTGGCCAGATCGATACGATTTTAGATACCAATTTTAGCTTTGAAATCGAAGCAGTATTTAATGAAAATGTGTGCACCATTGATACGGTTTTAGATACTGATTTTAAATTTGAAGTTAAAGCATTATTCGACATCAACCATCTGGTCGGGGTGTCTTATGG
Source organism: Acinetobacter sp. 228 (assembly GCF_048147885.1). NCBI lineage: Bacteria > Pseudomonadati > Pseudomonadota > Gammaproteobacteria > Moraxellales > Moraxellaceae > Acinetobacter > Acinetobacter sp. 228. Next base: position 49,562 of record NZ_JAYWYV010000004.1, on the reverse strand, counting down.
TTTTAACATGAGATATCAGAAAGCGATTGCATGTCTGAGCACCACAGAAATACCGTGGGCCAAGCCAATATTAAGAGTCTCGAATGAGGCTCTTTTTTATGACCAAGGCTTGGTAATTTCCAATCAGGCTGATCTCTGGTATGAGCAAGCTGGGTCACTGAATCGTGCTATCAGATCGCTACATGAGCAAGCAACCGGTTTAAGTTCTGGTGCATACATGATTTGGGAGGAAGGCGATAAGCGCTTTATTCATCAGCGTTACCTGCATGAAGAAACAATCAAACTACGTCATAACCGTGAAACCATCTGGCAGGAAATGATCCGTAGGCGCAAGACTTTTAGTTACTCACATGAAGTAGCTCAAGTCTTTGAGCAACGCTTTTCATTTGAATGGGATAAAAGTCTTGAGATTATCACCAAGTCAAATTTACCTTGGGATAAAGCCAAAGCGATTCATTACCGCAAACATCCGGTTCTAGCTTGGCCAAAGCCTGAAATACCCAAATACGAAGGCACAGGTGATTTAAATTTTGTCTGCCTCTGTCATGACGTTGATTCACATAATGTCATTTTAAATTTTGGTGCAGATGACTGTATTCCAGCACTGCCGAAACGAAACTGGTGGTATATCGTGAACACATTAACAGCCGAGCGACTGGATACTGGCGAGAAGATTAAAGTCATGGATGGCACCTACAGTACCAGCCGGTCTCAATGGTGCTGGACCTATTCAATTACCGTGGCTCATACCGAAAAAGAAAAGCTGCAACCCGTCAACGGTCAGCCTGTGGTTCTCAAAGTTATGATCAATGGGTTTGAGCATCATATTTTGCTTGAAGATCCAGAGGAAACCCGACGCTTTGCCAGTGTGCTTTACACTTACCCGGGGCGAAGTATTACCGCACTGAACTCGGATAAATACGCAGCTTCACGTTCATTCATCCAGGATAACGAACGTACCTCTGTGCAACTGGTTCAAGCTGAAATTGATCGAGCAAATAGCGGTACCAGTTTGGATTGGGAACTGATTGATGATCTGGGCTGGATTGTACCGGTTGAGAGCCTGAGTTATGCAGAACTTGCGCCAATCGATGCAATCAAACAGGTCGTTGATGCAGGCGGTGGCTTTATCTATAGCCAGAAAGTAGGTAATACGCTGACTATTTTACCCCGGTACCAAAAAGGCTATTGGGATGCGATGACAGTTGATGACTACGATATTCTATTATCTGAAAGTTTGGTGATGCAGCAAAACATCAAGAAGAACGATGAATACATTGCTGACTTCAATGCCATCACCGTAGTGAATAGTCGAAGTGGTGAAAGTCTGAAAGTACAGCAGCGCGGTACTTCGGGTGATGTACCGTTAGAGGCGGTCACTGGGCCATTGTTTAACGTGGTATCGGGTGCGAGTTACGGCAAAAATGAACTGGTCAAAGCCAACATTCAGGAGTTGCACACTTTCTCGGATATTCCGGTCGGCCAGGAAATTGGCGAGATGCTACCTGGCAAAATGATTGCCTTTAATGGCCAGTGGTGGGGCGTGATTGATGGGGTGAGTGGAAGTTTTTCGCATGAAAAGGTCAATGAAACCATTACCGTGGAGCGTATCAGTCGTGACTAATCCTTTATTTGAACTGCGCAAGCTGCTTAATCCGACCCATGCTGAGTACATCGGTACCATTACTTCAGTGAAGCACCCAGAATACCGGGTCCAGATTGATGGCGGATCCGGTCCGGTACTGTGCACATCTGGCACAGCTTATAACTTGGGTGCCAGAGTATTCATCTCAAATCAGGTGATTTTAAGGCCCGCACCCACTGGCCAGCATTCTGAAATAGAAGTCTAAACTTAACCAAATAACAGCACCTTTTTAGGTGCTTTTTTAATGCCAAAAATTAGGGGTATGTATGACTAAAGGGGATGTATATGGACTTTCTTAGTCAAGTATTGGAAAGCATAAAGAACCATTCACACATTCTTTTTACAGGTGTGCTGGGTGCAACTTTTGGCTTTCTATTAAGTAAGGAGCCAACCCGGGATCGCTGGATCGGATTCTTTGCTGGCTTCATTTTATGTGTGGTCTTTGCTAAACCGGCAAGTTTATTTCTTGCTAGCGGTAACTACCCAGAACTATTTGGTTTCATCCTGGGTGCTGCTGGTAAAAGTACAGCTGAAGCATTGCTGAGTTTGGCTCGATCAAGAGTTCTTGGTTTAGTCAAAAAGGAGAATGAAGATGCTGCTAATCATAAGTAAAACAGCATTGGTATTATTTATAGTTTCGTTTGCAATCATGGCATTTCATCCAAAAATTCAACTCCCAAAACACATCGATTTTCTATTGGTGTTGTCGATCCTTTTTGGGGCAGCACTTTTTGTTAAAGATGAGTATTCGCCCAGTCCGGCCGGAACACTTTTTTATACCACGGTAAGTATTTTATTCGCCCTCTTTACCCGACAGCTTTATATCTGGGGTAAGGGTGGTGCACGTCCTAAATTTTTTAACACGGATAAAAATGATGAACATTGAGCAATTTTTAAATGAGCTGATCCAACGCGAAGGCGGCTATGTAAATATCCCTGCGGATCGAGGCGGTGCAACAAAGTACGGCATTACCGAGGCTGTAGCACGTCAAAACGGTTATAAAGGCCACATGAAGGACCTACCTGAATCACTTGCACGAGATATTTACCGCAAACAATATTGGATAGTACCGCGTTTTAACCAGGTGAATGCAATTAGCCCACTGATTGCAGAAGAATTGCTTGATACGGGCGTGAACTGCGGTGTTGGTTTTGCCAAGCCCACCTTACAACGTGCTTTAAACCTGCTGAACAATCAGGGTAAAGGTGGTTGGCCAGATTTGGCAGTTGATGGCATTTATGGGCCAGCAACCCTTAACGCCTTAAAAATATATTTATCTAAACGTGGCAAAGAAGGCGAAAAGACTCTACTTAAGGTGTTAAATATTTTGCAAGGCCAGCGCTACATTGAAATCACTGAGCGCAATCCAAGCCAAGAGCAATTCTTTTTTGGGTGGATTAGCAATCGAGTGGTGATTTGATGCCAATACTTACAATCTTATGGAAATACAAATACTGGATCGCAATTGCGGTCTTTTTCTTTTTATGGGTCGGGCAAATTGTCTATACCAACCACTTAAGCGGGAAGCTACGCAAAGCTAACCAGCAATGTACAGCGAAAATTCAGCAGATAGAGCAAAAGCATCTCAATGTATTAACTGAAAAACAAAATCAAATTAACCAGATGAGTTCCGATTATGAAGCAACAAAATCAGAGCAGCGTGTGCAGGTCGAAACTGTTACGCGTGAAGTGCAAAAGATCATTGATCGTCCTGTGTATCTCAATCATTGCTTTGATGATGCCGGGGTGTCAGCCATCAACTCACTTATCACCAGTGATACCGGCAAACCTCCTTGAGCCATGTTCTGATTTGCAGAAATTAGAATCAGGGCAGGGTAAGGTTGCTTTAGTCTGGTCTATTGATGTGGTTGCTAAATATAATGACTGTAAGTCACGACATAGTGCTATTGTGAAGGCCCTCAAGTGAGGGCTTTTATATTTTTACATATCGCCAAGTTTTTAATCCAAGTGCCTTTGCTGCATCTTTCGCCGCCGCTTTGTCACCTAAGAGTGGTACTAATTTTAAATCCAATATTTCTATTAATTCAAATTCACCTTCCTTTAGGTTTTGATCGTACTTATATTTATACCAACGCACTTTTTCTTCTGTAGTAGCAAGGATGTAAGCCATTTATACCTCTAAAAATGTGAATATGGGGATATGTGTGAAGGCTTTTTAAGTGAGATCATGACATCTTGTTTCATGAGCTTATTGTTTTATCAATTAACCAAATCATATAACTTATCTTGCAATTTATCATTCAGTTGTTTTGCGCGCTTTACATCATTTCGAATAGCAATGTGGATCCTAGAGTCAATGTTTTTAAAACTCACCTTTTCTCTATTAACCACATTTCCTATTGAAAAGATAATTTCTTGAACAAGCTCTGAAAGCTCTTTAAATTCTGTGTGATAATAAATATTTTCATGCTCTATTTTATAGCAAAGGTTGGAAATAGGGCTGCCTATACCCCAAGAAGGAAGAATAGCTTTGAGGTTGTCTCGCATTTCCTCAAAAGACAGGTTTTTAGGCAATTTCATAATTTTCATTATGATACCAATATCACAAGTGTAAATATATTCTCTTAACTCAAGATTAATATCCCTGCTATTATAATACGCATCTTGATCCTTCCATGAATTTAAAGAGTCAATTACCCAGAAAAGCGCAAATAAACCAGTAGAAATTGATAAAAATTCAGCTAGGCTCAAAATTGGTAAGCAATGAATATTTTTGCATAAGTTAACTGTAGCACCATTATTAATAAGCGAATAAAACAAGTAATAAAAAGTAGATGCTAAAAGTAGAAAAGCCAACATATAGCTTACAATCAGAACTTTACGCTTATTTGATTTGTTCAACTCCACGCCCCCCACTCAAGACCACATAATTACTCTTCAAATTTAAACCCCATCCAGACTCCTTCCTAAAAATCGCCCCATTCTTTATCGTGTGCTCTATGTAAAAGTAGGTCCATGTTTTCATTTTTCCATCCATTCTTTTTATTTCAAGATGAGTGATATAATAAGCATAAACAAGAAGTTGTTAGCTGTGGATAACTTTAGGATTACGCCAGTTTTTCGCCAGTTATTTATAAGTATTTGTTTTCAGACAATAAAAAGCCCCATGGTTAGGGGCTAGTCGTATACAGGTCAAGCCCATATACTGTAAGAGGCTCATCTCAAACTGGGTGTATTAGAACACAGTCATCGTGAAATAACCACTTGAATCTGCTCTAGACCGCTAGTTGTTGTTCAATTACTGGCCATAAATTCTGATGCGATTTCTTGAACATCAGCATATGGCCAATGGTTTTATGCGCATAATTTTCAGGTTTGAGCTCAATCATCTGGGTTGATGCATGAGGATATAGTCGTAGTAAATCCTTTACATTCTCTTCCGTGGCAATTTCGTCATCCGAGGACCAGATCGCAGTAATCGGGCAGGTGATTTGAGTATGAAAATTTGAGTCAGGTGAAACAAGTTTACCGATCGCATTGATGACATAACCCGGTTTGCTGCAAAATTGTGCCCATTGTTGTGCTACATCTTTCGGCAGGTTTTCCCCCATGCCAATTGCTTGGGTCGGGCCATAGCCTTTCGTGATCCGGGCCAGAGGGAAAATAATATTAAACATGACTGGTGCCAGCAGTTTGGTTTTACCTTTAAGTCCTTTCAAATGTCCGGTTGAACCAGACACTGCCACTACTTTAGCGACTTTAGAATAATTTGGCACAATGCCTAAAAGTTGACCGCCAGCACTATGTCCCAGTAACGTCACTTTTTCTGCATGGGTTCGCGCCAATAAAGTATCAATCGCGGCCGGAATATCCAGTTGCCCCCATTGTACAATACTGGCTTTTGAATTTTTCAACGGACCTGCCAGTGAATCACCAATTCCCCGAAAATCAAAGACCATGACTGCATAGCCTTGAGCCTGCAACCAGACACAGAATTGATGATAAAACTGCTTGGTAATGCCGGTGGCTGGACACACTAATACAGGCAGTTCTTTAGATTCAGAAATAGCTGCATAAAAACGTGCACTTAAGTTATAGCCATCCTGGCACTGCAGAGTCAATGTTTCAAATTCAGACATACGTTACACTATAATTTTAGAGTCCTGATCAAGCTTTTACTCTACAGATTTTTAGCAGGGTAGCTTGGCTAAAACATGACTTAAAAGTCAGTAAAATAATAGAGAGGGAATGAACTTATGCAGCTAATGGAGCTTGAGCTGGCCGTTAAAATAGCCATTATTTTTAGTGGAATATTCTTGTGGGTGGGAATGTTTACCGGCGTCTGGAAATATTGGCAGATTCGTCAATCACCTCAGTCACGCGCACATTATTATGTCGATATTGCTCATCGTAGCAGCCTGCTTTATGCACCAGCCACATTAATTTTAGCAGTGCTGGCATATTGTTCAGCGTTGCCAAGTGTCGTGAACTTAATTTGCGTACTCATCAATATCGTGTTTTTCAGCTTTTCTATTGCGGCTTATATGCTGCATGGTTTCCTGCAAGACACGACCAATCAGTTTAAGCAGCCTCATCAATTAGGTAAGTTTCATTTACCTGGTAGTTTAATGACTTTAGCTATGCTGGGATTAATTGTTGCAGAATTAGGCGGGACAGGAATATTGCTTTATGGGGGATTTGCTGGATTGTTTTAATGATTATTTTTAATAAGTATTCTGAAAATGTGAGAATAATTGAAATATTAAGACTCTTTTTTCACCAGATGGATGACTGGCCAATCATCCATCTGGGCTAATTTAAAATTTGATTATCTGTATTTCTGGTCGATGGCCGCCCAAAGGAAAAAGGCGGCTGAGACAATCAGTGCATAACCAAAGTATTCAAGTTTTAAATTACCTTGAATTAAACAATGGACGGTTAAAGTCAGCATGAGAGCAAAAGTGGTGCATATAAATGTCACCAGATTGGTGTTGTTGGCTTTAAGAGCGTCAATGAAGACTTGCTTGTTGAAATGTAATGATAACATCTCCATCCCTCCCATTTATTTATGTTATTGAAGATTAAAGCAGATTTAATTAGTCAGAATTGAACATACAGTTGTACTGTTTAATTCAGACCTTTGCAACTGCCCTAACAGGCTTTTCCAGTCAAAATGGCCATCTTTAGTCGAATAACTACATAATTGATTGATTATGTGAGTATTTATTTTTAATGGTTTCACCTCCAGATAGTTTGTCATACAAGCTGCGTCGAAATTCACTACGACAAGATAGAAAATGCAAATTCTACGCCAAATATATGTAGCATTAATCAGAACTATGTAAGACTACGTATCACTCGCTGGGGAACTTGGTATAGGTTGGCAACAATAGGTATCTAAAATTAGGAAATTAAAAGTTTTGTTTATATTTATATAAAAAATAAAATAATTTAAGCAGAACCTTATTTTATAAAAAGAATTTTATAGAAGGTCTAAATAGGAAAATTATAGCCGTGATTTGATGTCATTGTGTAGAAACAATAAATGTCCGTTTGGGTAAAACCTGACAATTATTGATCATGCTCAAACCGGATTTTGGGTAAAAATACGATTTATCAGACGTCCTAGAAATTTTAGTTTCTAATACGGTCAATCACAGCTGTAATCAGCAATACAATCATGGATGGAATAAACCAAGCCAGATTCTGCTCTGAAAGTGGTAGATTTTGTAACAATACGGGCAATTCAAAACCGGCAACTTTTATTCCGTCAAAAATACCAAAAATAAAGGCAACCAGGGTTACAGGAGCAATTACATGCGAGGGTTTCTTGAAGAAACTTGCACAGAAACTCAGCATAATGACACTAATCGCAGGCGGATAAATCGCACTCAATACGGGCACTGAAACGGCGATCAGTTTGGTTAAACCCAGATTTGAGATAACCAGTGAGAAGCCGACCAGAATAAAGACAAAAATCTTGTACGGAATTTTGGTTAAACTGGAGAAATACTCGGCACAGGCACAGGTCAGGCCAATTGCAGTCACCATACAGGCAATAAAAATCATGCCCGACAGGAAGTAAGCGCCCATATCGCCAAAGGCATGTTGTACATAGGCATGTAGGATAATGGCACCATTGGCTGCATTTGGCGCAATATCATGGCTACCAAGCCCAAGTTTAAACAGGCTTAAATACACCAGAGTTAAACCAATACCAGAGATAATGCCGGCATTGACCGCATATTTGGTAATCAGTTTTTTATCCGTTACACCACGTGAAGTAATGGCTTTGACAATGACAATACCGAAAACTAAAGCGCCTAAAGTATCCATGGTTAAATAACCATTCACGATGCCTTCAGTCACCGGACTGGTAATGTAATTATCAATCGCAGCAGGCGGATTGCTGGCAGGAATCATCACGGCTGCTACACCCAAAATCACCAGAGCGATAATTTTAATTGGCGAAAGGAAATAGCCGACGGTATCCAGAATCTTGTTTGGATATAAAGACACCACTGTCACTATGGCAAAATAGATAATGCTATATATGAGCAGGCTGCCAGATTCATTGCCAAAGTAAGATGAAAAACCGATTTCATAAGAAACGGTTGCAGTACGTGGGGTTGCAAATAAAGGGCCAACAGCCAAGTAACACACGACAGTCAGCAAAATACTGGCTGCTTTACCAAGAGGTGAACTTAGGGCCTGAATGGAACCTTCAACGCGAGACAGGGCAATAATGGTGATCACGGGTAAGCCCACTGCTGTAATAAGGAAACCTAAAGCAGCGAGCCATACGTGTTCACCGGCCTGTTGAGCCACAATCGGTGGAAAGATAATGTTGCCCGCACCAATAAATAATGCAAAGGTCATAAAACCTAAGGCGACAATATCCCGGGTACGCAGACTTGTCATAAAGGGAGATCAATAGAACAAAAGAAAGCAATTTTAGTGTATATGTCGAGTTTTTGGGAGCTTATTTTAAGGCGGGAAGCCTTGATTTTATTGAGTTTGCAAATTACATCACTATACATTTAAAACTTGGTAGAAATATATAATTGATAATTCTTTGGAAAATAGATTTTTCTAGGTAAATTTATAAGATTTCGGTCGATGCATTTAAAATGGGTTATTTATTGTTTGTATAAATATTCAACAGGAGAAATGCCGAGCCCTAAGAAAATTGCTGTATTAAAGGGCAAGAGGCGCGACATATTGCGTAAAAAAGGGATTATAATTCACGGATTCATAGTGAGGATAGGTATATGCGCGCTCCAGCGATTGGTCTTAAAACTGAGCAAGATATTGAAAAACTGCGGATATCCGGTCGTCTGGCTGCAGAAGTTTTAGCAATGATCGGGGAGCATGTCAAGCCTGGGGTCACGACTGAATATCTGGATGATCTCTGCCATGATTTTATTGTAAACACCTTGAAAGTGACGCCAGCCAATATTGGTTATTATGGCTATACCAAAACCACCTGTATTTCACCGAATGAAGTGGTCTGTCACGGTATTCCATCATCGAAAATCGTTTTACAAGATGGCGATATTATCAATATTGATGTCGCGATTATTAAGGATGGTTATTTTGGTGATACCAGCCGGATGTACTATGTCGGAACGCCATCTCCAGAAGCCAAGCGACTGGTCAATACCACCTATGAAGCCATGGTGGCGGGAATCCATGCTGTAAAGCCGGGCGCAACCTTGGGCGATATTGGTCATGCCATTCAAACCGTTGCTCATCGTGAAGGTTATTCCATTGTGCGTGAATACTGCGGTCATGGTATTGGAAAAGTCTATCATGAACAGCCAAATATTCTGCATTATGGTCAGCCCGGTCAGGGCATTAAACTGGTTCCGGGCATGGTCTTTACCATTGAGCCAATGGTGAACATGGGCAAAGCGCGGGTAAAAGAACTGAAAGATGGCTGGACTGTGGTTACTACAGATAAGTCATGGTCTGCACAATGGGAACATATGGTCTATGTGACTGAAACCGGTTTTGAAGTCTTGTCGCCTTGGCCTGAAGGCACGGGCGAGTATCCTGAAATTTAAAATATCAATTAGATGATTTTATTAGGATTCACTTACTTACAGCAATTACAAATCCATTGTTCTTGCTGACGAGAACATACAAAACACTACAAAAAACAGTGGTTTAAGATCATGTATCTGTTTAAAGTAAGAGTCAGATACATAGATTCCCTTGTTTTTGATCACTAGGCTGTAGTGAAAGTTTCTCTGGCTCATTTTTCCCCAAGAATGAGCTATTTTTTTGTCTGGGCGTTCTATTTTATTCAAAATATATTACTTAACTATAGTTAAGTATTTAAGTTATCGTGATTTAATTCGGCAACCAGATAATCAATGAAGACCCGGACAGCGGGCAATAAGCCGCGACGTGAAGGATATACTGCATGAAAAATACCATGCGGCGCTTTCCAGTCGGGAAGTACCCGAACCAGTTCACCACTTGAAATATAGTGTTCGACCACGTTATCTGGTAATAAGGTCACTCCTGAGCCTGAGGCGGCCAGTTGTGCCAGCATATTCAGGTCAGAACCCATAACGGTTGGATTGACACGGATTTTTTTCTGCTCTTGCTGTCCGTTTTGTAGGGTCAGAAACTGTTCGGGATGGTCTTCTGCCATACTCAGGATTTTATGTTCAGACAGTTGTTCTGGGTTTTTCAGGTCACCAAATTCATTCAGATAACCCTGACTGGCAAATAAATGCTGTTCAATTTTTTCAAACTGTCGAATCACTAGATTTGGATCGTCATCCAGGCTAGAGCGCACGCGTAAAGCCAGATCAAAACCTTCATTGATAATATCGACCCGGCGATTGGTGATCATCATCTGGACTTTAATTTCGGGATATTTTTTCAGGAAATTTGGCAGAATTTTTGCCATTTCGTTCTGGGCGATCGATACCGGAAGGCTGACTTTAATGGTTCCACGCGGTTCAGTGCTGAGATGATCGACCAGATCATGGGCGGCTTGCGCAGCATTAAGCATCACCTGTGCATGCCGGTAAATATTCATGCCGATATCAGTCACAGCAAAATGCCGTGAACTGCGCTGGATCAGGCGTACTCCAAGTCGTTCTTCAAGATTATAGACGCGGCGGCTGAGCTTGGATTTGGGAATATCAGTGGCTCTTTCGGCTGCACTAAAGCCGCCATGTTCAACCACTTGAGCAAAACAGTAAAAATCATCCAGATCCGTCAGCATCGTTTAATTCCATTTCTGCAACAATAGGCTGATTAAAAAGAGATTGTTGCGCCGTGTCAACTATAGAATGCAATTACTGAAAGACATTTAAACTTTAGGATCAAATAGGCTAAGCAATGTTTTCATGCCTTCTGTCGCAGTCTGGGAAATCTTATGAAACTGGGCTGGTAAGTACTGTTGATCTGCTTTGGGATCAATATAGTAGGCAGCGCATTCAGGCGGAATTTCATGGATTAAACCCGCCACCGGATAAACCTGTAAACTGGTGCCAATGACGACTAAAATATCGGCATCTTGTATACAGGCTTGCGCATTGGTATAAGCAGGCACAGCCTCGCCAAACCAGACCACATGCGGGCGCAGTGGATATCCCGCCTTACAGAAGTGCTTGTTTAAATCTAGCTCAGTACCTTCAATGGGGTAAAATTCGGTGGTGTACTGGCAATTTGGTCCTGAAGTTTTGGTCAAGCGGATATTGCCATGCAGATGAATGACTTTGGAGCTGCCGGCACGTTCATGTAAATCATCAATATTCTGAGTAATTATATGCACATCAAAGTTATCTTCAAGATTGGCGATCAGCTGGTGGGCTGCATTTGGCTGTGCTTCCAGAATATTTTTACGACGTGCGTTATAAAAGCGTTGCACCAGTTCCGGATTTTTGGCCCAAGCCTTAGGTGTGGCCACATCTTCTATACGATACTGTTCCCAAAGGCCATTACTGTCGCGAAAAGTGTTGATACCACTTTCGGCACTCATGCCTGCACCTGAAAAGATCACCATTTTTTTCATTATTCTGTCTCCTGAGTTTTTAGGCGACTACAGGGCTAAACTGAGTATTTTCCTTTAAAAATACGCCAAGTTCCTTTGCAAATTTTAAGGGCTCAGTCAGTAAAGGGGTATGGCCCGACTTGCTGAAAAGTACTTGTTTGGCCTGAGGCAGGCTTTGGGCAATCAGATGCTGTCCCTCAATCGGATAAAGCTTGGATTGTACACCGCTAAAGAAAGTCACCGGGCAGCTAAGTTGAGCCAGAGCTTCGCGGTAGTCCTCGCGATGGTACAAATAATTATTAATATACCATGCCATATAGTCCACCCGGCTGGAAGGTAATAACAGACTTTGCAGTCGTGGTTGATTCAAAATGAATTCGAAAGCTTTCAGACTATATTTTTGTTCATTTTGTAGCTGAATAAACTTTAACCATAGGGTGGCAATGTGTTTACGCACAGAAACGTCAAGGTTGCGGATCAATTCAACTTGCTGGTATTGCGCAAGTAGGGCAGAGAGCTGCTGCAGGATGTCGATAAATTCCTGATGGCGTGGACCAAAAAGGCCAAAAGCCCAGGCATCATCGACTGGTATTTTAGGGGTTTGATCAATATGCAAATAAGCTGTTATATGTTTGGCAAAGTTACCATAGTGCAGCCCATGCATGGTTGTCGTCGCGCCCATAGAGTAAGCAATCACAATGAATTTATCTAAATTGAGCTGCTGGACCACTGATTGAATATCCAGCCAGTGACTGGAAATCGCATCCAGATCTGGCGGAATTTTACAGCGACTGGAAGCCCCAAAGCCGCGCCATTCCGGAATAATAAAACGGAAATTTTTCTGATGCGGATAGAGAAAAGCTTTCCATTGCCAGCTCAGCATGCCAAGACCGGAGAGGACCAGTACCGGTTGTCCTTGACCGTATTCACGAACAAACAGCTGTTCACCATCTGGCATGCGATAAAAAGGCATGTGTATCTCCGTATTAAAGGTTATTTTTCATCAAACTGTTTGAGCCGGGGAATAACCTGTTCCAGCCAGGCAATCCAGCCCAGTTCCTGATCAATACCTAATTGGAGGATCATTTTATGAATATACAGGGTGCGGTCATTTTCGTCAGCTTGGGCAAAGTCTTTGGCAAAAATTTGCTGATAGGTCATGAGCTTTTCTTTATGCAGTTCCAGATGGCGTTCCAGTTCAGGCAGAGTACTGTTCCCGCCAAGCTGGGCTTCGGCACGCAGACGCACCATCAGTTCTTCGCGCAGTTGTGCTGGTGAACTGTGTTCTAGCATCCAGTTGGCCAGTTCTTCCCGACCGAGGCGTTCTACCTGATAGGTTTTTTTACGGCTATTTGAATCTTCCTCTTCTATCGTCGAAATCCAGCCTTTTTGCAGCATGGCATTTAGTTCACGATAGATCTGCTGATGGGTAGCATTCCAGAAAAAACCCATGGAACGGTCAAAACGACGTGCCAGTTCAATGCCGGTACTGGGCTTTTCGATCAGGCTGGTGAGTAGAACATGCGATAAAGACATAAACGTCTCAAAAAAATGACTCTGGATTATTATGCAACATGTTGCATAAAAATCAATTCTGCACTATAAATTAGTGCAACAAGTTGCATAAGGCTGATATCTGATAGAAGTAATCAGTCAGCCTGAATAAAAATAGCCAGCACGTTTGCACGCTAGGGAGTTGAAATGTCTAAATATCCGAATTTACTTGCCCCACTGGATCTGGGTTTTACTACGCTTAAAAACCGTGTCCTAATGGGCTCTATGCATGTGGGCTTGGAAGAAGCACCGGGTGGTTATGATCGGATGGCTGCTTTTTATGCAGAGCGTGCCAAAGGTGGAGTAGCATTAATTGTCACCGGCGGAATTTCTCCGAACGATCATGGAGTGACTTTTCAGGGTGGATCCAAGCTTGATACAGTTGAAGAAGCTGAAAAGCATAAGGTGATTACGCAGGCAGTGCATGAAGCTGGCGGTAAAATTGCCATGCAGATCCTGCATACCGGACGATATTCCTATCAGGCAGAAAATGTCGCGCCGTCACCGATTCAGGCACCGATTAATCCGGTTAAACCGCATGCTTTGACTTCTGCAGAAGTGCAACAGACCATTGATGATTTCGCAAATTGTGCCAAGCTGGCTCAGTATGCTGGTTATGACGGTGTGGAAATCATGGGTTCGGAAGGCTACCTGATCAATGAATTTATCGCAGCACGTACTAACCACCGTGATGATGAATGGGGCGGCAGCTATGAAAACCGGATTCGCTTCCCGATTGAAATCGTGCGCCGTACCCGTGAAATGGTAGGTGAGAACTTTATTATCATTTACCGTCTTTCAATGCTGGATCTGGTAGAAGGCGGTTCAACATTAGAAGAAGTGATTCAGCTGGCCAAGGCAATTGAAAAAGCGGGTGCTACCATTATCAACACCGGCATCGGCTGGCATGAAGCGCGTATTCCGACCATCGCCACCAAAGTACCACGGGCAGCCTTTACCTGGGTAACACGCAAGCTGAAAGGGCAGGTAAGCGTCCCGCTCATCACCTCTAACCGGATTAATACACCGGAAATGGCTGAGTATGTATTGGCTTCGGGTGATGCGGATATGATCTCCATGGCTCGTCCAATGCTGGCCGACTCAGAGTTTGTATTAAAAGCTGAACAGGGCCGTAGCGATGAAATCAATACCTGTATCGGCTGTAACCAGGCCTGTCTGGATCATATTTTCTCGATGAAAATTGCCACCTGTCTGGTCAATCCGCGGGCCTGTTATGAAACCGAGCTAATTTTTAAAGAAACCAATGTAGCAAAAAATATTGCCGTGATTGGTGCAGGGCCGGCCGGTTTAAGTTTTGCTATCTATGCAGCGAATCGTGGTCATCATGTCACTATATTCGAAGCCGCTGCGCAGATCGGTGGGCAGTTCAATATCGCTAAAACCATTCCAGGCAAGGAAGAATTTTATGAAACTTTACGTTATTTTAAGCGTCAGATTGAATTGCAACCACGTATCAAGTTATTGCTGAATCGTAAGGCGACTTTTGAGCAGCTAGTTTCTGCAGAATTCGACGATATTGTGGTGGCAACAGGGGTAACACCGCGCCAGCTTAATATCCCAGGTATTGATCATCCTAAGGTGCTGTCTTATCTTGACGTACTGAGAGAGCGTAAACCAGTTGGTCAGCGTGTCGCGATTATTGGTGCAGGCGGTATTGGTTTTGATACAGCCGAGCTTCTCAGCCATGGTGCCGAAAGTGGTAGCGTCAATCCGGAAAAATTCTATGATGAATGGGGTATCGATACCGACTATGAAAATGTCGGTGGACTTAAACCTGCCCATGTAGAACAACCGCAGCGTGAAATTTATTTGTTGCAACGTAAACCAGCTTCTGTGGGTTCCAGTCTGGGTAAAACCACCGGCTGGATTCATCGTACAGGCTTGAAACACCGTCATGTAAAAATGATTGCAGGGGCAAGTTATGAAAAAATTGATGATCAAGGTTTACATATTGTCGTAAATGACAAACCTGCATTGCTGGAGGTCGATCAAATTATCATTTGCGCCGGTCAGGAATCTCATACTGCTATGTTTGATGAACTGAAAGCGGCAGGTAAAAGTGTTCATCTGATTGGTGGTGCGAAAGAGGCAGGTGAGCTGGATGCCAAGCGCGCAATCCGTCAGGGTGCTGAATTGGCTGCGGTTATCTGAAAATATTAAAACCTGCTTTCCTCCCTCTCCTTTAATAAAGGAGAGGGTTAGGGAGATGATTTAGAATAAAAAATCCCCCTTGCGAAGCAGTACTTCTCACCTTTAATAAAGGGGGGAATCCTGTCTATTAAAAAAGCATTTAAGCGTTTATTAAAAAAGATCAAAAAAAAGGACTCCAAAATGACCATCGAAACTACAAGAAAGTCCATTGCGCGCTGGCATGAGATGCTGGAAAAGGGTGATCTGTCGATCTTGAATGAGCTGCTTGCTGAAAATGTGGTATTTCGTTCGCCAGTGGCTTTTCAGCCTTATTCTGGAAAACAGGTGGTATTCTTTATCCTATCCAATGTAATTCAGGTCTTTGAAAATTTCACTTATCACCGTGAATTCTTCAGTGAAGATGGTAACAATGTCGTACTTGAGTTTTCTGCTCAAGTGGGCGATAAGAAACTGAAAGGAGTTGACATGATTCATTTTGATGATGAAGGTCAGATCACTGACTTTGAAGTCATGCTTAGACCTAAATCCGGACTAGAAGCTTTAGCCTTACATATGGGCCAACGGATGCAGTCATTCCAAGCTAAAACTTAATTCGAATTATTGATATCAAGTCGGCATGAAATTTGTAAATCACAGCTAGTAACGCTAGAGGGGATGACAGATGAAAATGTTGCTTAAAAAAATGGGTCAGCTTTCCAGTGAATATCTGGACCGCTTCAGTGGAGCAGATCAGCCGACCCTCTATTACAATCCGAATGGTATTTTTTCAGGATTAATTGAATATTTACCACAACTTAAACAGAAATACCGTCCTACGCCGTGGCTAGCCAATGCACATGCACATATTCTGTATCTGGATCTGATAAAAAAACGGACCATCAAGCTGAGATATGATTTGCTTGAGCAGCTAAAAATGTCAGATGGCGGTATTACCGGTATTGCATGGTATGGTCTGGATCTTCCTGCAAATACACCTACCATTGTTTTATTGCATACGATAACCGGTTCTCCTGAGTCAATGCGGGAACTGGTACGGGATCTGCATAAATATACCGGTTGGCGCGTGGCTTTATGCTTACGCCGTGGCCATGCCCACCTGCCAATGCCTGTCCCTAAAATGAATCTTTTTGGTTCGACCCAGGACTTGCGGGAACAGTTGCTTTATATCCAGGATAAATTTCCTCAATCCGATCTTTATGGGGTTGGCTCATCTGCCGGTACAGGTTTGCTTGTCCGTTATCTCGGCGAAGAAGGCGAACAGACACCATTAAAAGCCGCATTTGCCTTGTGTCCAGGCTATGACATGGAAACGGGATTCGATTATGTCCATCCATTTTATAGTAAGGTCATGACCAAAAAACTGATTAAGCGTTTTATCCAGCCTTATCAGGAAACCTGGCAAGTCTGTCCGAGCTGGAAAAGATTACTGGAAGTTAAAGATCTATCCGAGTTTGAACGACTCTATTTTGAGCTGGCCGGATTTAAAGATTATGTGAGTTATACGCAAGCCACCAATCCTATCTACGTCTTTGAAAATGTCAAAATTCCATTGATGATTTTGAATTCCGAGGATGATCCGGTTTGTAATATCCGGAATCTGGAGCCTCATAAGGATAAAATCAGAGCCATGCCGAATATTGTCGTGATTACCACTAAAAGAGGCAGTCATTGCGGTTTTTATCAAGGCTTGATAAAAACCGAATCATGGGCCACTCGTCTGATGGCAGATTACCTGATTCATTTATCTCGTACGCAAGTACAGGCATCTGCCTAAAAAGTCTTAATAAAAAACCCAGCAGATGCTGGGTTTTTTTGATGAATGATCTTGTAATTAGTTAAGTGCTGGCATTGCTGCGGCAATCGCATCAGCAACTGCATCATCTTCAGACTTGTTTTCTGGGTCAGAATTGGTTTTAGGTGCAGGTGCAGGTGAAGCAGGTTTTGAAACAGGCTCTTCACTGGTTTCCTTCACTGGTGTTGGCTCGCTCGTTTCCGGCTTTTTGATTTCACGGCGGATTTCAGTCGTTGTGTTTTCAGTTTGCTCATGTTGAATTTCAACCGTTGGCACCGCTTCTTCAATGACTTCTTCTTCTACTACCGGCTCAAGCGGTTCAAATTGTACCGGTTCTGGAGTTGAGATTTCTGATGCTGGAGCAACTTCTACTTGTTCTTCTTCTTTTGGTGCTTCTTTTTTTACACACGCAGTTAATGTCAGGCCAGTCAGGATTAGGGTGGAGATTAAAAGTTTCTTCATCATCATTGCATCAAACATAAAAGTGTGGAGGGGATACACCATTATAGCAGCAAAATGCAAGATAGAAATCATATGAACTTACTGTAATTTTTTAGGGGAATTGCTGTTAGAATAGTCAATTGTTTATTGTTCTTTGAATTGATGCGGATTGACTTTGCTTTCTAGGTACAAGGTAAAGTAAAATTGCGCAACATTGCAGGCCGATTTAGGCTCGATTGTACGAGAAACCCAATGACCCATTTTATTTTCGTTACTGGTGGTGTAGTTTCATCACTAGGTAAAGGTATTTCAGCTGCTTCTGTTGCTGCACTTTTAGAAGCTCGTGGTTTAAAAGTGACCATGGTAAAAATGGATCCATACATTAATGTCGATCCAGGGACAATGAGCCCATTCCAGCATGGTGAAGTTTTTGTTACAGAAGATGGTGCTGAAACAGACTTAGACTTGGGTTACTACGAACGTTTCTTGCGTCGTGCGAAAATGACCAAACTGAATAACTTCACATCAGGCCGTGTTTACCAGGATGTTCTGAACAAAGAACGCCGTGGTGACTATCTAGGCGGCACTGTGCAAGTTATTCCACACATTACTGACAATATCAAAGAGCGTGTACTTCGTGCAGGCGAAGGTTATGACGTTGCGATCGTGGAGATCGGCGGTACTGTAGGTGACATTGAATCTCTCCCATTCATGGAATCTGTACGTCAGTTGATGGTTGAACTTGGTCATAAACGTACCATGTTAATGCACTTAACGTTACTCCCATACATTAAGTCTGCAGCAGAATTAAAAACCAAACCAACACAGCACTCTGTTAAAGAACTCCTGTCGATTGGTATTCAGCCAGACATTCTCATCTGTCGTACAGAGTATGATGTAGATGCCGATACAACGCGTAAGATTGCATTATTTACCAACGTTGAAGCACGTGCCGTTGTGGTATGTAAAGATGCACGTTCGATCTACCAGATTCCACGTACATTCTACGAACAAAATGTTGATGATTTAATCTGTGAACGTTTTGGCTTTAACGATCTTCCTGAAGCTGATTTAACAGATTGGGATAACGTGGTAGAAGCCTTACTAAACCCTGAATACACGGTTCGTGTGGCAATGGTTGGTAAATATGTTGAACTTCCAGATGCCTATAAGTCGGTAAATGAGGCACTTCTACATGCGGGTATTCAAAACCGTGTGAAAGTTCAGATTGACTACGTAAACGCTGAAGAGCTTGAAAGCCAAGATGTAGCAGAAGTATTGAAAGATGCTGATGCGATTCTGGTTCCAGGTGGTTTCGGTGAGCGCGGTACTGAAGGTAAAATGAAGGCGATTCAATTCGCACGTGAGAACGGTGTGCCATTCCTTGGTATTTGCTTGGGTATGCAGTTGGCTGTAATCGAATACGCACGTAATGTTGCGGGTATTGCAGATGCGACTTCGACTGAATTTAACCGTTCAACCAAATCTCCATTGATTGGTCTGATTACTGAATGGCTAGATGAGCGCGGTGAAGTTCAGCAACGTTCTGCTGACTCGGATCTGGGTGGCACGATGCGTTTAGGTGCGCAAAAATCTGAACTGGTTGCAGGAACTAAAACTGCAGAAGTTTATGGTTCTGAAGAAATCATCGAGCGTCACCGTCACCGTTACGAGATGAATAACCGTTATATTCCTGTGCTGGAAGAAAAAGGCATGAAGATTTCTGGTTATTCTCCGGTACAACATCTGGTAGAAACTGTTGAAATTCCTGCACATCCTTGGTTTATTGCAGTACAATTCCACCCGGAATTTACCAGCTCGCCACGTGATGGACATCCATTATTTGCCAGTTTCATTGATGCTGCAAAAAAGCAGTACCAAAAAACCAAATAATGCGAGTTTAAGACACAACTAGGAAGTTTAAATGTCACAATTAAAACCACAAGAAATTGTACGTTTAGGCGATATACAAATGGCAAACCACTTGCCATTTGTACTATTCGGCGGCATGAACGTACTCGAGTCTAAAGACCTGGCTTTTGAAATTGCAGAGACTTATGTTGATATCTGCAAACGTCTAGATATTCCATATGTCTTTAAAGCAAGTTTTGATAAAGCCAACCGTTCAAGCCTGAACTCATTCCGTGGGCCTGGCCTGGAAAAAGGTCTCGAGTGGTTAGCAGACATTAAAAAACACTTTAATGTGCCGATCATTACCGATGTACATGAGCCGTATCAGGCGGCTCCTGTGGCGGAAGTTGCTGACATTATCCAGCTTCCTGCATTCTTAAGTCGTCAGACTGACCTGGTTGAAGCGATGGCAAAAACGGATGCCATCATCAACATCAAAAAAGCCCAGTTCCTGGCTCCGCACGAAATGCGCCATATTCTGCATAAGTGTCTGGAAGCGGGAAATGACAAGCTGATTCTTTGTGAACGCGGTTCATCATTTGGCTATAACAATCTGGTTGTAGACATGTTGGGCTTCGACGTCATGAAAGAAATGAATGTGCCAGTATTCTTTGATGTCACCCATGCCTTACAGACGCCAGGCGGTCGTGCTGACTCTGCCGGCGGTCGTCGTGCCCAGATTGCTACACTGGCACGTGCCGGTATGGCAACAGGTCTTGCAGGTTTGTTCCTGGAAGCCCATCCAAATCCGGATGTGGCAAAATGTGATGGTCCTTGTGCCTTGCGTTTATCTCAACTAGAGCCATTCCTCGCTCAACTCAAAGAGCTGGATACTTTAGTGAAAGGATTTGAAAAATTAGATACCCATTGATGCAGTTTTAAGCATCCTGTTATTCAATCAACTGAGGAATTGTTCATGAGTCAAATCGTTGACATTCGTGCACGTGAAATTTTGGACTCTCGTGGTAACCCAACCATCGAAGCAGACGTTATCTTAGCATCTGGCGTAGTTGGCCGTGCATGTGCACCATCTGGTGCTTCAACTGGTTCTCGTGAAGCTTTAGAACTTCGTGATGGCGATAAAGCGCGTTACTTGGGTAAAGGCGTTAAAACTGCGGTGAACAACGTAAACACATTGATTCGTGAAGCGTTAATTGGTAAGTCAGTATTCGAGCAACAAGACATCGATCATACGATGATCGCGCTTGATGGTACTGAAAATAAAGAAAAACTAGGTGCAAACGCAACTTTGGCAGTTTCTCTTGCTGCTGCGCGTGCTGCTGCTGAAGAAAAGAAAGTTCCACTTTTCCAATACATCGCAGATCTTCGTAACAACAGCATTTTAACCATGCCTGTTCCAATGATGAACATCCTGAACGGTGGTTCACACGCAGACAACAACGTTGATATTCAAGAGTTCATGATTGAGCCTGTAGGCTTCACTTCATTCTCTGAAGCGTTACGTGCAGGTGCTGAAATCTTCCATTCTTTGAAATCAGTTTTAAAGAAACAAGGTTTGAACACTGCTGTAGGTGATGAGGGTGGTTTCGCGCCGAACCTTCGTTCAAACGAAGAAGCAATTACTGTTATTCTGGAAGCAATTGAAAAAACTGGCTATAAAGCTGGTTCTGACATCATGCTTGCACTTGACTGTGCATCTTCAGAATTCTACAAAGATGGTCAGTATATCCTTGCAGGTGAAGGCAACAAGGCATTCACAAGCAACCAGTTCTCTGACTATTTAGCAGGTCTGGTGAACCAGTACCCAATCATTTCAATCGAAGATGGTCTGGACGAATCTGACTGGGAAGGTTGGTCTTACCTGACTTCTATCCTTGGCGACAAGATCCAGTTGGTGGGTGATGATTTGTTTGTAACGAATCCGAAAATCCTGCAACGTGGTATCAATGAGAAAGTCGCTAACTCGATTCTGATCAAATACAACCAGATCGGTACCTTGACTGAAACTCTAGATGCAATCTATCTTGCGAAAGCAAATGGTTACTCAACAGTGATTTCTCACCGTTCAGGCGAAACTGAAGATTCAACGATTGCAGATCTTGCAGTGGGTACAGCAGCGGGTCAAATCAAGACAGGTTCACTTTGCCGTTCTGACCGTGTAGCAAAATATAATCAATTACTTCGCATTGAAGAATTGACTCATGCTGCATATCGCGGTAAAGCTGAGTTCAAGGGTTTGAACTAAGCGACTTATGTCAATGTTATTAAATGTATTCGACTCTTTGATGAGTAAAGTACTGTTGGGCCTTGCGATCGTTCTGATCGCAGGGTTTCAATATTTATACTGGTTTGGTGAAGGTGGTTATCATGATCATCAGCAACTGACCCAGAAAATCCAGCAACAAGTAGAATTAAATGAAGAGCTAAAAGAACGTAATCGCGTTCTCGCAGCAGAAGTCTATGATTTGAAGAATGGTATTGAAGCCATCGAAGAGCATGCACGTTTAGATCTTGGCCTGATTAAGCCTCATGAAACTTTTGTGCAAATGAGTACCATCAGTACCCAATATAAACCGATCTATCTTAATCCTAATTCTAAAGTAGACCTGCGAACCAATGAGTCAGCTGAAGTACCAACTACACCCTAAACTTTGGGCCATTCTTCCAGCTGCAGGTTCCGGTAGCCGTTTCTCTAAAACAGAACTGAAACAATACCAGATGATTCAAGAGCAGACTGTTCTTGAACATACGGTGGCACGTCTAAATCAACTGCCTTTGGCGGGTTATGTTCTGGCGATTGGTGAACAGGATAATGTCGCAAAAACGCTACCGTTTTCCAGTCTGGAGAAGGCCCATTTTTGTCAGGGTGGTGCCGAGCGGGTGAATTCCGTGTTGAATGCATTGACTTATTTATCTCAAATCACTTCTGAAGATGACTGGGTGCTGGTACATGATGCGGCGCGTCCGTGTGTTAGTCAGGATTGTCTTCAGCAGTTGGTCAATGCGGCGATGACCAAGGATCAGGCTGCAATTTTGGCGATTCCGGTACGAGATACCCTGAAACGGGTCATGACGGGTTCTGATATTGAGGAAACGGTCGATCGCTCGATGCTCTGGCAAGCACAAACCCCACAAATGGCGAAACTGGGAGTCTTGAAGCGCGCCATTCAACAGGCGTTGAAAAATGGTGCAACCATTACCGATGAAGCCAGCGCACTGGAGCATATTGGTGAGCAGGTGAGTGTAGTTCAAGGGCGTTCTGATAATATTAAAATTACTTATCCGGATGATCTGGAACTCGCCAGGCTGATTTTACAAGCTCAGGCGTAAAAATGTATTCAAATAAAATTTAAATAAAAGCAGAATAAATCTGGCTATGGCGATCTATTCCCTATGGCTTTCACTTATAATTTTGCCATCATTCTTTTTTCACCTTCTGGCCAATGATACCTTCACAGCAGTATCGGTTTTTACGTCATTCTTTGCGTGATGGACGTAGTATTAACCCGCAAGATTCATCTCGATGGACCAAGTTGCACCTTGATCCGTGGTTATTGTGCTTTCTGATTCTGAATGCAATCCTGGGTTTAATGGTGGTGTATAGCGCGACCTCCGAAGACTCTGGCATGGTGGTGCGTCAGGCGATCAGTTTCGGAATTGGCTTTGTGCTGCTGTTTATCTGTGCGCAGATTCCACCGAAAGTCTATCAGGCGATTAGTCCATACCTGTATGCCTTCGGAATATTCATGCTGCTTCTGGTCTTTGTGATTGGTGAAAAACGTTTAGGTGCAACCCGCTGGATTACCTTGCCAGGGGTAGGAAGTATGCAACCGAGTGAGGTGATGAAATTTGCGATGCCTTTGATGATGGCCTGGTATTTTGCACGCAAGCCGTTTCCTCCCAAATTTTTGCATATTGTCGGGGCTTTGATTTTATTGGGGATACCATTTGTTTTAGTGGCACTTCAGCCTGATTTGAATATTGGTTTGGTGATTCCCGGTATTTTTGTTCTATTTTTAAGTGGGATGTCGTGGCGTCTGATTGGTGGTGCAGCGGCGGCAGTAGCCGTGGCAGCTCCGGCTGCATGGATGTTCGTACTACAGGAATATCAAAAAAAACGTATCACCACGTTGTTCGATCCGGAGTCAGATGCCTTGGGCGCGGGCTGGAATATTATCCAGTCCAAAATCGCCATTGGTTCAGGCGGTTCCACAGGTAAAGGCTATACTGAAGGTACGCAATCGCATTTGGGTTATCTCCCTGAACATCATACTGACTTTATTATGTCGACCTATGCCGAAGAATTCGGTTTTATTGGTGTTTTCCTGCTGTTCAGTTTATTCACTGCCATTATTATTCGCTGTTTGATGATTGGTTTAAACAGCTTTCATAACTTTGGCCGTTTATATGCTGGAGCCATGGGACTGACTTTCTTCTTCTTTGTATTTTTAAACTCAGGCATGGTGAGCGGGATTTTACCTGTAACTGGAGATCCATTGCCGCTGATGAGTTATGGTGGAACGGCAGTGATTTCCATGCTGGCCGGGATGGGCATTGTGATGTCGATTCATACCCATCGATAAATTATTCTAAAAGTTGGACTTTTTCCGGCTTTCTTATAGACTTAAGATAAGTTGTTTTAAAAATCCAGTTGGGCCAGAAGAAAAAAAGAATATTCTAGAACTCGTATTAAATTAAAAAAGCCCTCATTTGAGGGCTTTTTTAATTTAATACTTTAACTGAGAAACCAGGTGTAATAGCCCCAGATCATTAAAGGCCAGGCTAAAAATGGACTAAACAGCCATTTCCAGAACCAGTGGCGCGGCATAAAGCCCACACCATGGACAAAGCCTCCAGAAATACCAATCATAATATACATCATGGCACTATGGCTATATTCACCATTGGCATCCAGCATTGCGGAAGGATGAACCAATAACACGGCTGCGAGAGGAAAAGCCAGGAGGCAGGAAATCATCATCGCAAATTTGTTTGGTTTCTTGTCTACAACGGTTTTCTCAAGCGCAGCTTCGGTCATGTTTTATTCCTCATCCAGGTCTTGATGTTGTTCCATGTAAATGGCAGCAATTACACTGGCAAAACACGCCATCAGTACACCCAGAATCCAAGCAAAATACCACATAGTTGTCTCTCCTTAAGACATAGCCTTAGTACAGGCTATGTGAATTATCTTCAATGTGTTTGTTGGTAATCACGCCCCACATCTTGTAATAACACCAGGTGGTATAGATGAGGATCAGTGGAACAAAGATACAGGCAGCAACGGTCATAACGGTTAAGGTATTTTTACTAGATACCGCATCCCACATAGTCAGACTTGCAACCGGGTTAATGCTTGAAGGCATCAGGAAAGGGAACAGGGCAAAACCGGCAGTCAGGATGGCACCGATGACAGCCAGAGATGAACCTAGGAAGCTCAAGCCTGCTTTGTTTTTACCTGCTGCCAAGACAATGATCAAGCCACCCAAAATTCCGGCAATAGGCGCTGCCATCGTGATTGGATAAGTCGAATAGTTGTTCATCCAGCCTGGATTGGCATTGGTCAATACTTCTTTTGCGAGCGGATTAGCAACACCATTGGTATCAAAAGGTGTAACTAGGGTATAGCCTTGAATACCACCAAAGTACAGCCAAGCGCCTGCAGCCAGGAAGGTAACCAGATAAACCAGACCCATGATTTGTGTTGCTTTGGCAGAACGCTGACGTAGGTCACCATCTGTACGCAGCATTAACCATGCACCACCATGTGCACACAGCATCGATAAGCTGACCAGACCACAGACAATTGCAAACGGATTAAGCAGGGCAAAGAAGCTACCAGTATAAGTAGAACGTACAGTTTCATCTAAAGTAAATGGTACACCGAGGAACATGTTGCCGAATGCCACACCGAAAACCAAGGCAGGTACTGCACCGCCAATGGCTAGACCCCAGTCCCATGAATTGCGCCATTTGGTATTTTCCAGCTTTGAGCGATAGTCAAAGCCAACCGGACGCAGAAACAGGGCAAACAGGACCAGTAGCAGGGCCCAGTACATGCCGGAGAAGGCAGTTGCATAGACCATTGGCCAGGCAGCGAATAACGCACCGCCGGCAGTAATAAACCAGACCTGATTACCGTCCCAGTGCGGCGCAATGGTATTGATCGCTGCACGGCGCTCGCTATCATTTTTGCCCACAAATGGCATGATCGCCATGGAGCCCATATCGAAGCCGTCGGTGAGGGCAAAGCCAATCAGCAATACGCCGACCAGCACCCACCAAATGATTTTTAATAATTCATATTCGATCATGCTTGAGTCTCCCCATTTGACTTTTCTGCAGCTGCAAGCTTTTCAAAATGGTATTTACCAGTATGCAGTGAGCTTGGGCCAAGACGTGAGAACTTGATCATCAGATACATCTCGATAATCAGTAACACGGTATAGAATGCTGCCAATGCAAGGATTGAACCCCAGACATCACCTGTGCTTAAGCTTGATGCTGAAAGATGCGTCGGTAATACCTCACCAATAGTCCATGGTTGACGACCTACTTCTGCTACATACCAGCCAGTTTGCGCAGCAACCCAAGGTAAAGGCAGTGCAAATAAAGCAAATTTCAATAACCATGGTTTGTTTTCAGCATTACGTTTTGCTACCGCAAAAGTTGCCAGTGCAAATAGAAGTAGCATCAAGAAGCCAGAAGCCACCATGGCACGGAATGCCCAGAACAGGCTTGGTACGTGTGGAATGGTATCTTTAGCGGCTGCTTTGATTTGCTCTTCAGAGGCATCAACGACATTTGGCGTGTATTTTTTCAGAAGCAGACCGTAACCTAAGTCTTTTTGGCTTTCTTCAAAAGCGGTTTTTAGTTCTGGAGACTGATCACCAGCACGTAATTTTTCCAGTTGCGAATAGGCCACCATACCATTGCGGATACGCGCTTCATGCTGAACCAGCAGGTCC
Organism: Acinetobacter sp. 228; assembly: GCF_048147885.1. Taxonomy (NCBI): domain Bacteria; kingdom Pseudomonadati; phylum Pseudomonadota; class Gammaproteobacteria; order Moraxellales; family Moraxellaceae; genus Acinetobacter; species Acinetobacter sp. 228. Next base: position 23,141 of record NZ_JAYWYV010000004.1, on the reverse strand, counting down.
TTAATACCTGTGACTTGTTCTGTAGTAGAACGTGTGGCAATCAGACCCATCACATAAGGAATTTTCACTGCATAATCTGTAGTCATGGTTTCCTTATTCGGGATACCGAACAAAGTAAATGGCGCAGGTGCAGGATGAGTATCCCATTCTGCTTCAATTGCTGCCAGTTTGGTTTTTTGTACATCGCCCAGCTCATAACCTGATTCATCACCCAGTAAAATCACTGAAAGTGTAGAAGCAAGCCCAAAGATAGCTGCAATGGCAAAAGAACGGCGTGCAAAAGGCAGGTCACGTTTTTTCAGCATGTAGTAACTTGAAATAGCCAGTACGAAGATGGCACCTGTGACATAACCCGCAGATACGGTATGCACAAATTTAACCTGAGCGACCGGGTTAAAGATCAGTGCAGCAAAGTCCACCATTTCCATACGCATGGTTTCATAGTTAAATGCCGAACCGACCGGGTTTTGCATCCAGCCATTGGCGACCAGAATCCAGAGTGCGGACATGTTCGAGCCTAAAGCTACCAGCCAGGTTACGGCCAGATGTTGCACTTTGGAAAGACGATCCCAACCAAAGAAGAACAAGCCAATAAACGTCGATTCAAGGAAGAAGGCCATCAAACCTTCAATCGCCAGCGGTGCACCGAAAATATCACCGACATAATGCGAGTAATACGCCCAGTTGGTTCCGAACTGGAACTCCATGGTCAGGCCGGTGGTTACCCCTAAGGCAAAGTTAATACCAAACAGTTTTCCCCAGAACTTGGTCATGTCTTTATAGATTTCTTTGCCGGAAATCACATAGGTGGTTTCCATAATGGCAAGCAGAAAAGCCAGGCCTAAAGTCAGTGGAACAAAAATAAAGTGATACATCGCGGTCATGGCGAACTGGAACCGCGAGAGATCGACCACGCTTTCAGAAATCATCAACGTGTCTCCTGGATTTGGGAAGGATTACCGGCGATACGCTCGGCGACTTGGTTATCAAAATTTTTAGGAATCGTAGGCGCATCAAACCAGATATTTTTAATTATCATTAGTAAAATAACCTTGATAATTAAAATGGCGGTTATTTCTCTAACCACTCTCTGGTTTAGATTTTTGGGAACTAAGCTCATTCGACTAAGCCTGTTATATGACTTGTTGTATATTATTAATCTATTGTAACTAAAAAATAAATAGACGATACAGTTTAAATAAATATATATTTATAAGTATTTGAAAATAATAAATATATATTTATATGAGTTAAAATTTATTCTAAATATTTTTTTATGTAATTTTATTGGTTTTTAAATCCGACTAAAATGCTTATATTTATATATTTTAATGTAGATTATTTTGGTTGGAATAATATTCTCCTATTTTTAAATCTGATTAAAATGCTTGGTTTTAAAATAAAGAATAAAATTAATCAAACTAAATTGGTTGGTTTTATAAGGGTTGAATATCAGTGTCACAATCTTTCTCATCTTATTTATTTTGATAAAAAACACGCAAAAGAAAGAACATGCTGGAGGCATGTTCTTTTTAAGCTTTGTGAGGGAGGCTGGACTTAGAAGTCGTAACGCATGCCTAGGGAAAGTCCTAAACTGTCTTCACCGCGTACTCCACCTACAGTATTGGTACGACCTTGTGCCCAAGGGGTAAGGTTTGAGTTTTCATCATTTAGTACAGTTGCTATGTTGCCATAAATGCGGACTGTTGGATCTAAACGGTGCTCAAGTCCGATTGCCAGCAAAGTTGCATTCGCATCATCAGCATCGACATCGCGGTGGAATACTTCACCACGGAATGAGGTTTTTGGTGCAAATTTATATTCACCGGCTACACCAAATACTTGTGCATCTGGGTTTGCTTCAGAGTTATCGTGTTGAAGGAATTGGTATAAACCACCCAGGTTGAATTCAGGTGTGATTTTGTAAGCACCTGCGATACGGAAACCATCGCGCTCACCACGGGCAGCTTCTTCTTCGTAATGTTCATATGCAGCGGCGAAATCAACTTTACCTTCTTTATAGGTTAAAGCGAGGTCGTATGCCTTGTCTTTGTCTTTAGCGCCATCTTTAGTGGCGTCCGGGCTATTTGCTTCATGAAGTGACAAAGCCCCCAACACATTGAAACCGCCAGCAAATTTAGGTGATTTATATTCAATCGTATTGGCATTACGTTCATCAAAACGTAAGTTGCCAGCGCGGGTGACATTACGAATATCACCAACCATGTCACCAAAAAAATTGACCGGGCCACGTGCAACTTTAAACGGGCTGTCAAAGCGACCTACACGTGCTTGACCAAAGTCACCTTTTAAACCGACAAAAGTATCGCGGGTTGCAAATTCGAGATCATCATTTGCAGAACCACTAGAAAAGTTAATTTCTTGTTCAATTTGAGCAAAAACAGTCATTCCGTTTTCTAATTCTTGTTCAGCTTTAAAGCCTAAGCGTGAAGAATTTGAAGAAAGCCCCACTTCATTATAATCTGCACCATCATCCAGATAATCTAAAGAAACGTGTGCGCGACCATACACTTTAACATCAGCAGCAGCTGCCATGACCGGTGTTAAAATTGTTGCCCCAACTGCTAATGCGCAAAGAGTTTTTTTCATGTGTAGCTCCAATAAGACTTTTTTGGTCCTAACAAAGGTGTTGTGGTAGCTTTGTTAAATTTTGCTACCGTCCTGTATTGGTGCTAAGTATTAATTACAAATAAGACAGTAAGATTAAGGAAATATTTCAAATCTATTAAATGTTTCGTTTTGTAAAAATATTGGGTGTGGGCGAATTTGTGTTCTAAAAAATTATTACTATTCAAAATTTTGTCTTGGTATTTTTTATCAGCTTTTCTAAAGCGTAAATTAAAATGCACGATGAGGGCGAAAAAAATGGAGCCGAAGCTCCATTTTTGGATGTTAAGAATTTCTTAAAGGGCAGCTTTGATTTTCTCGGCCAAGGCTTTGATTTTTTCCTGATCGCCCATCTGCACAGCATGTTTGCCAAGATTGTGTAAAGAGGTTGGCACCAGATGAAAATGTATATGCGGTACCGTCTGACCCGCTGCAGCGCCAGATAACTGCATCAGTACGATGCCATCTACCCCTAAACCTTTTTCAATGGCTTTTGCAACTTTCTGTACGATCTGAATCGTATAAGCAGCCGCTTCAGGTGGCAAATCCAGTAAAGTGATTGCAGGAGTCTTCGGAACTACCAGTGTATGACCGTCTGCCTGAGGCATGATGTCCATAAATGCAAGAACTTGGTCATCTTCATACACTTTTATCGCAGGAAGTTCACCGCGTAGAATTCGTGCAAAAATATTCTGATCATCATAAGTCATAAGTACATTCCTTGAGCGTCATTAAACTGAATTATTTACAGTTCAATTCTTTCTGACGTTCTTTGATTGCGTCAAGACGTTGTTGCTCTTTTTCCGAGAATTTTGGCTTGGTTGTATAACAATTATCATTACCGAACTTGGCTTTTGCTTCAGGATCTTTGAAACAGAAACCTTTAGACGCGTAAATTACGTCGTGATCATTTTTTAATTTTTTGCACTCTTGTTCAGATGCAAGAACCGATGTTGAAGCCCCGAACAAAGTTGCAAAGCCAATCAATGCTGCAACAGAAAATTTCTTCATGAGAGTTTCCTCTGGGTTATCCACTATTTGTACCTGCTTAACAGTCACAATATGAGGTTTCGTTATCATTATTCAATGGCGAGATATTACTCAATGGTAATATTACTCCATGATTCATACATTTTTACAGCACTGGAAAAATCACTGTTTTTATCCGATAGATCGCTAGCTGCCTGAATCAGGTTCTGGGTTAAAGATAACACAGGTGCAGAAAGTTTGGCTTCGCGGGCGAGATCGATTGCAATCCCGGTGTCTTTGGCCAGAAGTGGCAGGGCAAAGGTTACAGGAAAACTTCGATTTAAAATCCGCTGTGGCAATACGGTTTCGGTCACCATGCTTTTCCCACTTGAAGCATTAATGCAATCTAGTGCTTCATGCAGATTTACTCCATGTGCTTTCAGGGTAGTAAAGCCCTCAGCAACGGCACACAGGTTTACAGCCATTAACATATTATTTACCGCCTTCACAGCAAAACCCGCACCAGATTCACCCACATGCTTGATCAGTTTGCCAAAAGCCCGCATCGCAGGGAGAGCATGTTCATAACCCTGTACATTGCCACCCACCATCACAGTTAAAGTACCATTTTCAGCACCAATGGTCTGGCCACTGACAGGTGCATCCAGAAAAATCACCCCACGTTCAGCCAGTTGTACTGCCAGTTTTTGCGCTGAATCCGGTACGCCACTGGTACAGTCGACCCAGACTGAGCCGGATTTAAGCGGTAAATCTTCCAGAAGTTGCTCTACATCGGTACTGGTTGGCAGGCAGGAAAAAATCACATCTGCCTGAACAGCCTGTTCAAGGCTAACAGCCTGGGTGCCATATTCAGCAGCATGCTCTTCTGCCTTGTTGAAAGTACGGTTCCAGACATAGACCGTATCAAAATGCTTGGGTAAATGTGCTGCCATACGATAACCCATTGCACCTAAGCCGATAAATGCGACTGACTGAATCATGCTGTACCCTCTGCATATGTATAAATATATTGATAAGTTTGAATATTTTTACTGGTACTTAAATCTGCTTTAAGCGTCGAGACGTTTTGAGCGTTGCACCAGCCAGGTCGTCATTTTTGGCCAGAATGTATTGGCTGTTTTCTGATTGGACATCAGGCCGAGATGACCGCCTGGAATCAGAGTAAACGTCTTATCCTGGCTACTTGTCAAATCCAGCAATGGTCTGGCGGATGATTCTGTCACAATCTGGTCAGTTTGACCTGCACCTACCAAAAGGGAGCAGCTAATATTCTTGAGCTCAATGGTACGACCATTCAAAGTAATAGAACCCTGCTTTAATGGATTTTGTAGCCACAAATGCAGCATCATGTCCTGATTAATCCCACCTGGATAATCGATCATTTTATTCAGGAAATTTCCCATAGTTGCGTGTTCATAGACATCTTCGGCACGATCAAGATTTAGCAAAAACCGCTTTTGGCTTTTGAACCAGCCAATCGGGTCAAGTAATTTAAAGCCCAAGGCATTTAAAATACCCGGTGTATGAATATACTGTTTTGGAATCAGCCCTTGATGAATGGCCTGTTTTAGATTTTTATTTTTAGAAATCAGTTTATTGGTTGTAGAAAACAGTTTGCCGACACGTCCTGAAGCATAACTGTCAATCGGACTGCCGACTACGATCAGATTCTTGACATGTTCCGGCGAATGCAGGGCGGTATAAAGCGTGACAAATACGCCTGCCATACTCCAGCCATGTAGGGAAATCAGCTGACTACCTGAATGATTGCAGATCGTTTCAATAGACTGGGGAATAGCAGAATCGATAAAAGATAAAAAGTTCAGATGACGATGCTTAAAGTCAAAACGTTTCCACTCCACCAGATAGACATCAAAACCGCTATGCTGAAAATGCTTGACCAGTGAACGATAGGGATACAGGTCATAGATATCCATATTAACGGCCAGGGGAGCAATAAAGACCAATGGTTCCTTATATTTTTTGTCGGGTGAGGCGTAATATCGGATTTTGTAAAACTGGGTGCCAGCAATATATTCAAAAGGGGTTTTTTGCGACAGAATCAGTGAGGAGGCATTAAACACCCGGGTCTTGAGGTGTTTCAATTTTTTTTGCTGACGCTGAAAATTTTGTTTTAACTGAATCATGTAAATAAAATATCCGTATCCGCGGAAGGATTGATCGAAGTCTAAGCAATAATCGCTTATTATGCCTTGACCTGAAATAGCTTAGGCGCTCAAAATGTTGGCAATTTTTTACAAAAGGCAGCCTTAGGGCTGAAGTAAAGTGATGAGCCAGCAAGACGATATTAACTACCAATTAGAAACTTTAGCCATCCGTACTGGTCACACCCGTAGCTTTGAGGGTGAACATGGCGAACCGATTTTTCTAACATCGTCATTTGTTTATGAAAATGCCGCAGAAGCTGCCGCAAAATTTTCAGGCCAAGAGCCGGGTAATATCTACTCTCGCTTTACTAACCCAACCGTTACCATGTTTGAAAAGCGTCTGGCTGCTTTAGAAGGTGCAGAGCGCGCCGTTGCCACCAGTTCAGGTATGGCAGCGATTATGGCAGTATCAATGGCATTTTTGAAAGCAGGTGATCATGTAATCTGTTCACGTGCAGTATTTGGTTCCACTGTTTCTTTATTTGAAAAATATGTTGCTAAATTCGATGTAGCAGTTGATTTTGTGGACTTGACTGATCTGGATGCCTGGAAAAATGCCATCAAGCCAGAAACCAAATTACTTTTTGTAGAGTCTCCATCCAATCCGCTGGCAGAAGTGGCAGACATTCAAGCCCTGGCAGATATTGCCCATGCCAATAATGCTTTGCTGGCCATTGATAACAGCTTCTGTACCCCAGTATTACAACAACCAATCAAATTTGGTGCTGACCTCGTTGTATATTCAGCTACGAAGTACCTTGATGGTCAGGGTCGTGCATTAGGCGGTGCAGTCGTAGGTAATCACAAGCTACTGGAAGAAATCTTTGGTTATGTGCGTACTACCGGCCCGTCAATGAGTCCGTTCAATGCCTGGGTGTTCCTAAAAGGCTTGGAAACGCTACGCTTACGTATGCGTGAACATTCTGCCAGTGCTCAAAAACTGGCGGAATTTCTGAATGCGCATCCGAAAGTTGAAAAAGTGTATTACGCAGGTTTGCCTGAGCATGTTGGGCATGCACTGGCAGCAAAACAGCAAACCGGTTTTGGTGGTATTGTGTCTTTTGAAGTGAAAGGTGGTCGTGAAGGCGCCTGGACAGTAATTGACAATACTAAGTTCATTTCAATTACTGGTAACCTGGGTGATGTGAAATCAACAATTACTCATCCGGCAACCACGACTCATGGCAAATTGTCTCCAGAAGCCAAGGCAGCAGCAGGCATCCGTGAAGGTTTAATTCGCGTTTCTGTCGGTTTGGAAGAGATTGGTGATATTATTCGTGATATTACTCGCGGTTTAGATCTTATTTAATTTTATAAATTTATGTTCGGAGATATTTATGAACATTAACATGTTGATGCAGCAAGCTCAGCGTATGCAAAAAGAAGTTGAAAATAACGTAAAAAAAGCCAAGGAAGAGCTGGCGCAAACTGAAGTGCATGCGGAAGCGGGTGGTGGTCTGGTGAAAGTGACCATGACTTGCCGTAATGTAGTAAAGCGTATCGAAATCAATCCAGAATTACTTCAGGATGATCCAGACATGATCGAAGACTTAATTGCAGCTGCAATGAATGATGCAGCGCGTCAGGCAGAACTGGTTTCTGATGAAAGAATGAAAGCAGCAAATTCGGGCATGGGTTTACCACCTGGCCTGGCTGGTATGTTCTAAGGAAGAATGCGCAATGTTTAGTGATCGTTTTGATCAACTGGTTCAAGCATTACGCATACTGCCAAGCGTGGGGCCGAAATCGGCCCAGCGCATGGCATTGCACTTGATCATGAAAAATCGTGAGGGTGCAGTGGGTCTGGCACATGCCTTGACTGAGGCGACCAACCACATTCATGAATGCTCGGTCTGTCATTCACTTACTGAAGATGAAGTCTGCAATATCTGTACGTCTCTTGATCGTGATGATGAACTGCTGTGCGTGGTGGAATCTCCGGCAGATGTGATGGCGATTGAACAAAGTGGCAGTTTCCGTGGTAAATATCATGTATTGGGCGGACATCTGTCTCCACTTGACGGGATCGGTCCGGAAGAAATTGGTATTCCGTTTTTGTTGCAACGCTTGAGTCAGGGGCAGGTCAAAGAAGTGATTCTGGCCACCAATGCGACAGTTGAAGGGCAGGCCACGGCACATTATCTGGTAGAAGCCAGTAAACATTTGCCAATCCAGATGACCCGAATTGCCCAAGGGGTACCGCAAGGTGGTGAGCTGGAATATGTCGATAGTCATACCTTGAGTCAGGCGGTACATAACCGGATGCGCATGAAGTAAGTTTTACTTAAAAATCTTGTTAGTTTTAATATAAAAAAGATATTAATTGAAATAAACAATCATATGGATAAGGGTTGTTTCTTAAGAAATAGGGTGGAATAGACGTTATTTTTTATACAAAAATTCTATAGATCAGTTAATATAGATATATCAAGAATCTAATCTTAGACTCAGTTCTATGTTCCAATTTATTCAACACCAGCACGACTTAACTCCTGTACTGAAACTAATGGACCAGAATTCAGTTTACGGGCTGGATACCGAGTTTATCAAGGTCGACACCTTGTGGCCTAAGCTGGGTGTGTTCCAGATTAATGTAGACAACCAGGTTTATTTGCTGGATGGCACCACACTGGATCTGACTGAGTTCCTCAATAAAATTTTTGACGCACAGCAAAATATTTTTCATGCCTGTAGTGAAGATATCGACCTGATCTACCACTATACCCAGAAAAAATCGCTGAGTAATGTATTTGATACCCAGATCGGTATGTCATTTCTGGGACATGGTTTGCAAGTTAGCTATCAAAATGCACTCAAGCAGATGCTGGAAGTGGATATTGAAAAAGACCAGACCCGTTCTGACTGGCTGGCACGTCCACTCAGCTCCGACCAATTACTGTATGCGGCCAATGATGTGCATTATCTGGTACAACTGTCGGAAAAAATCAAACACGAGCTAGATGCGAAAGATCTGCTGGATTTTGCCTTACAGGATTGTCGTTTCCTGACACGGGAAATTGGTAAAGATACACCTACGGCCTTGTTGTATCAGGATGTCGGAAATTACCGGCATTCACGCCGTCAACTGATGCAATTGCAGCAATTGATGGTCTGGCGTGATCAGATTGCCAAAGCATTGAATCAGCCACGCAGTTTTATCCTGAAAAATTCGAGCATGATTGATCTGGTCGAAAAGTTTCCGCGCAATAATTTTCAGCTTAGCCATGTTAAAGATATTCGGGGCAATATTTTACGCGAACATGGCAAAACGATTTTAGATCTGTTGAAATTCCTGCCTGACCAGGCCGAATGGCCCTTACGCCTGGCACGTCCAATCCGCCACTCTTCCCGAGATATCGGCGACAGAATTGATGCAATTATTCAACATGTGGTCAATGAAACCTCGATTCCCAAAGAAGTGCTGATGCGCAAGAAATGGTTGAATGCACTGTATCAGCATGTAGTCTTTCACAAGGATGAACAGGATCTGCCGGATTATCTGCTTGGATGGCGCTATGAGTTATTAACTCGGCCCCTGATTGAGGTATTGCATCAGGATGAATCTTATCTGTCTACCCAGATGAAAGCCAGCGAGTGATTGGCTGCAAGATTGGTTAAAGAAAAAGCAATTATACAAAATCACGACTGATGCATGAGACGTGGCTAATGTTTCTGTCTTTTTTTTGATGTATCCTTGCGGTTGTTTTTCCAGAAAAGTCGTTTGAAATATGCAAGTGTCTATCTACAAATCCAGCAAAAAAAGTGAAATGTATCTGTATGTGGCGCGTCCTGCGAATGAAAGCGAAGCTGAAACATTCGAGCCTTTAAGTGTATTAACTGAAGCGGTACAGGCAGCATTTGGGCGTGCGACTTTTGTCATGCATCTTGAATTAAGCGAATCACGTAAACTGGCACGTGCCAATGTTCTGCATGTGATGGATTCTATTGAAACCCGCGGTTTCTTTCTGCAAATGCCGCCCGAAGGTTTAATTGACCCGAATGCTGTAGAGCCAGAAGGGCTTCGTGGTGCTTAATGTTAATTCAGGAGTTGTGAAATGAATGGTTATGTCGCTGTATTAGACTCAATTCCTGAACAGAGCATTGCCGTAGCAGTTTACCTGCTCGGCAGCTTGATTGCTTTATGGTGCTGGTATGGTGTGACCAAACGCTTGCCTAAACCTATGGGTGGTTTTTTGTGGATTATGGCCTTCGCTGTTTTGCTGACACCCACTGTGTCTGAGGGACCGAATGCTTCCATTGCACCCGCGATTTTTGGGCTGTTATTCGGGATGCTGACCAAAGAGCAGCCTTTAGTTTGGATTAATGCGTCACTTATTTTATTTGTCATTGGGATCGGTTCTGTGATTGGCTATTGCTGGTCGACTTATGTGTCGAACAAAAGCAATATTCGTGTTCACGAGAAAAGTTCACCGCTGTAAGTAAAAAATAAGGTTCAATCATGTCTGCTGATATTCAACAATTTTCAGGTACCGATCAGTACATTGCGACTGACAGTTTAAAACTTGCGGTGAAAGCTGCACGCAGTTTGCAAAAACCGTTACTGGTCAAAGGTGAGCCGGGTACAGGTAAAACTTTACTGGCCGAGCAAGTCGCACAAAGTCTGGGTTTAAAATTGATCACCTGGCACATTAAATCCACCACCAAAGCACAGCAAGGCCTGTATGAATACGATGCCGTATCGCGCCTGCGCGATAGTCAGTTGGGTGATGATCGTGTCTATGACATCAAGAACTACATTAAGCCTGGCAAATTGTGGGAAGCCTTTACCAGTGAAGAGCGCTGTGTCCTGCTGATTGATGAAATTGACAAGGCAGACATCGAGTTTCCAAATGACTTGCTGCATGAACTTGATAAAATGTCGTTCTATGTATACGAGACAGGCGAAACCATTACGGCAACACAGCGTCCAATCGTAATCATTACCTCAAATAATGAAAAAGAATTGCCAGATGCTTTCCTGCGCCGTTGCTTCTTCCATTACATCGAATTCCCGGATGAAGCCACTATGCGTGAAATCATCGATGTGCATTTTGCCAATATCTCTGCAACATTGGTGAATGAAGCCTTACAGGTATTCTTCCAACTTCGTAAAGTTCCGGGTTTAAAAAAACCACCTTCAACTTCTGAACTGATCGACTGGCTCAGCCTGCTCATGGCAGATGATATGCCGGAAGATATTCTGCGCAATACTGATAAATCCAAAGCAATTCCGCCTCTATACGGCGCCTTGATTAAAAATGAGCAAGATGTACAGTTGCTTGAACGTCTAGCATTTATGTCACGTCGTTAAGGGAGAAACACGCATGTTTGTGCGACTGTTTTATACCTTACGCAAATACGGCGTACCGGTATCGACCCGCGAATTGATTGACCTGAATCAGGCGGTTGCTGCAGGTCTGGTGTTTGCCGATCAGGACGAGTTCTATCAGCTGGTCAAAACCGTCATGGTCAAAGACGAGCGCTATTTCGACAAGTTCGATCGTGCCATGAAAGACTATTTTGATGGTATCGCGACCTTTGATCTGGATGAACTGCTAAATCAGGTGCATAAGCTGCCCAAAGACTGGTTCGATCTCGAATTACTCGAGAAGCATCTGACCCCGGAGCAGCGCGAAGAGCTGAAAAAAGCCGGATCGCTAGAAGAACTGATGAAAATGCTGGAAGAGCGTCTGCGCGAACAGCATAAAAAACATCAGGGCGGTAACAAGATGATTGGTACCGGTGGTACTTCACCCTTTGGTGCCTATGGCGATCATCCTGAAGGTGTGCGTATTGGCGGGCCGGGACGTAAGCGTTCTGCGGTGAAAGTCTGGGAGCAGCGTCAATACCGCAATCTGGATGATGAACAGATTTTGGGTAGCCGCCAGATGCAGATGGCATTGCGCCGTTTGCGTAAGTTTGCCCGTCAGGGTGCAGCCGAAGAGCTGGATATTGATGGTACGATTCGTGAAACGGCCAAGCAGGGTATTCTGGATGTACAACTGGTGCCCGAGCGTCGTAACCGTATTAAAGTTTTAATGCTGTTCGATGTCGGTGGTTCGATGGATGCGCATATTGCCCAGTGTGAAAAGCTGTTCAGTGCTGCGAAAACCGAATTCAAAACCTTGGAATATTTTTATTTCCATAACTGTCTGTACGACTATGTCTGGAAAGATAATGTCCGTCGTTCCAGTTCACGCATGAATACCTGGGATTTGTTCAATACCTATGGCCGTGATTACCGCGTGATTGTGGTCGGTGATGCCAGTATGGCACCGTATGAGCTGAATTCTGTCGGTGGTTCTGTTGAATATATGAATGATGAAGCTGGACAGGTTTGGTTACAGCGTCTGCGTCAGCATTTTGATAAAACTGCCTGGCTGAATCCGGAAGAAGAAAAATACTGGCATTACACCCATACCATTGGTCTGATCCAGCAAATATTTGAAAATCATATGTTTCCAATGACACTGAAAGGCATTGAAGACATGACCAAATATCTGGCGCGTTAATTCCATTTATCTATAAGTGACTTTAGTTAGAGTTATTAGTGATTTAAAACAAATTATTCTAGTATAAAGTCACTCATTATCTCTTATTTAAAATTTCAGGCATGATTATGACTCATCAAATTAATGGTATTGCATTACCCAATGAAGAGGGTTTTTTTGGTCGATATGGCGGTCAGTTTATTCCACCCGATCTGAAACAGGCTATGGATGATATTAATGTGGCCTATCAGGAAATTCGTCAGACTGAAGAATTTCAGAATGAACTGAAAGACCTGTTTGCTCATTATGTCGGTCGTCCAAGTCCACTATTTCATGCCAAACGCCTTTCTGAACAGCTTGGCGGGGCGCAGATTTATCTGAAACGTGAAGATCTGAATCATACCGGCGCGCACAAGATCAATCACTGTCTGGGTGAAGCTTTACTGGCCAAATATATGGGCAAGACCAAAGTCATCGCAGAAACCGGTGCCGGCCAGCATGGTGTTGCTTTGGCAACTGCATGTGCCTTGGTGGGTATCCCATGTGAAATTCATATGGGGCAAGTGGATATCGAAAAAGAACATCCAAACGTCGTCAAGATGAAAATTCTGGGTGCCAAACTGATTTCTGTGACTCGCGGTACAGCTACGCTTAAAGATGCAGTCGATAGTGCTTTTGAAGAATATTTGAAAGATCCGAAAAATTACATCTATGCTATCGGTTCGGTGGTTGGACCGCACCCATTCCCGATGATGGTACGTGATTTTCAGTCGATTATTGGCGATGAAATTAAAGTTCAGACCAATGAACGTTTTGGTGCAAATCCTGATTATATCGTTGCTTGTGTTGGTGGTGGTTCTAATGCAGTCGGCGCATTCACTGCATTTTTAAATGAACCGGATGTGAAGCTGGTTGGCGTTGAGCCAGCAGGTCATGGTTTAGATACCGATATGCATTCAGCTACTTTAACTCTAGGTAAGCCGAGCCAGTTACATGGTATGGCCTGTTATGTTCTGGAAGATGAACAAGGCGAGCCATTGCCAGTGCATTCAATTGCTTCTGGTCTGGATTATCCAGGTGTGGGGCCACAGCATAGTTTGCTGAAAGATTTGGGTCGGGTCGAGTATACGACTGCGACCGATCAGGAATGTCTGGATGCATTTATGACCTTGTCACGCGTAGAAGGCATTGTGCCTGCACTGGAAAGTTCGCATGCGGTGGCTTGGGCCATTCGTGAAGCAGGGAAACTGCCAAAGGATACAAAAATTGTGGTTAACCTATCGGGTCGTGGTGATAAAGACTCAGATTATGTTGCAGAAAAACTCGGTTTAAACTGATTTTATTCAAAATGTTGATATAAAAAATCCCGATACACGTACCGGGATTTTTTATGCATCAGATATAAAACTTTATCTTGGTGTCACTTAAGTGATCTTCAAATGCCTTAGAGAAAGCTAGATGATGTTTTAACCTGAGATATATTGCTGTAACTGTTCAATCAATTTGCGTTGGTCATCCATGGCCGCTTTGACCAAATCTCCAATTGAAATCAGACCGATCAGTTTTTCATGTTCGACCACAGGTAAGTGACGCAGGTGACGATCAGTCATCAGCGATAAACAGTCTTCTACCGTAGTGGCTGATGTCACGGTAATCACTTTAGAAGTCATGATCTCATTGACTGTAGTATCAAATGAGGTTCTTTGCATCAGGGCAATCTTACGGGTGTAATCCCGTTCTGACAAAATCCCCACCACGCTGTCTTCATGGGTGACTACCAGCGCCCCGATTCCTTTTTCGGCCATCAAGGTGATGGCCTCTAAAACTGTAGAATCTGGACGGATGGTATAAATAGCTTGATGCATTTTTTCACTGAGCACCTGTGCCACATTGGTCATGCTTAATCATCCTTATCGGTCAATTTATTATTAATCCTTGAGTATGTATTCAACCTGAACATCTCTAGGTTTTTAAGTTTTACTCTTTATAAATAGCATGTTATTTAAGCAATGTGCAGTCTTTGTTGCGAAAAAAATAGGTGACGCATTTGTGCAGCAGTTAGTTTAAGTCTGGTGCCATTGGTATTGCATAGGGCGGGTGTAACATTCAGTCGTGATAAGGTTGGTAATAACGCATTTTCAAAATCTTCAGAATTGATTTTACGTGGAATGTAATGTGGCCAATGTTGTTGAGCGTAATTTTGGGCATCGAGTGGATTAAGCCAAAATGGAAAGATGCAGTCTTCGTGGTCGCGCATCATTGCCCAACCTTTATGATATGCGCCCCATAGCTCGCCACAATTCATCATGGATTTCAGCATTGTAATCTTCAGAAGAAATTCTTTGCAGATCGGATCAATTTGAATAATTGTTCGTGGTTTCATTGGAATTAAGTGCTATTGGATGACAGCCCCTATTCTAGAAACTTTATAAGTAATTACTGTTTCAGCTTTGCAAGTAATCGTAAGAAAATATGTATTGATTGCGGTTTATTGAAAATATGGCTGAAAAAAACGCCACCTAGGTGACGTTCTTTTATGCTTTCATCGTGGCCATGTTTTGCCAGTACTGGGCTTTGAGTGAATCTCGTTCTACACGGAAACCTTGATAGTAAAGTTCTGCTAAAAAAAGTGCTGCTTTACCATGGCCGGCGCGAGCTGCTTCTTCAAGCTGTTTTACCGCATCGACAAAGTTCATTTGTGATTGAATGGTATTCACGGCATCTGCATACAGATGTTCCAGGTCATGCTGAGAGAATTGTTGAATCATATATAAACTCCTTAATTTTAATTGTGATTTCAAGATAGACTTATGAGTCTAAATACAAATATAAATTAGTATTGTTAAACTAATATTACAAAATAATGGAAAAGTCAACTATTCGAATTTGTCTGTTTACTTCAGTTATAGTTTAACTGATTAAACTATACACAATTATAAATATTATTAAGCTACATTGTAAATGGATAGCAAACAACAAGGAGAAAGCCATGACGACAAGAACTTTAGATGGTGTGAAATTTGATATGCCGCCGACTGCAGGACAAATTATGGAGCTTGCAGATTTGCATCGCAAAAAGCTTGATGCTGCTATATTTAGTAAATACACCCATTTGGGTGAATATGGTCTGGCACAGCGCAAAGAAGTATATGATTTTACTCGTGAGCTGGACGAAAACCAGCGTGAGCAGTTTTATAAACTCTATAATGGCGAATTAGTCCGTATTGCAGATGAAGACCGCTTGCATCCACCTGAAGCAGAAGCAGGTTTAAGTAAATTTGCGATTCTACTCGTACTGGCAGTGGTAGCGGCGGTACTCTATTCTACAATTTTAACCAAAGCAATGAATTAAGCTTGGCATAAGCAGATTTTCAGTCCTTATGAATATTCGGTGTGCTGACTTGAACTTGTGCAATGGCAATCATACACTACCTTTAACCTGAGGTAGTGTATGTCTATAGAGTCAGAAAAACTAAATCAACTTTTCAGCAGAATTAATCTGGAACAGATTTATAATAGTGTTGTGATCTTTATTGTTGCGGTGATCCTGTTTTTAGCCGCATTTGCTTTATATCGTCCGTTGAGCATGTCGCAAGTTACTCAAATTCAGCAATTGTCTAAGCAGCAAAATCTTCCCCAAACTCAGGATATGGCACTCGCTCTGTTAGAGCAGCAGCATATCCGTCGTGGGCAATATCTTAAATTGATGCAGGCTTATCAGCAGGAGTCGTTACGGGTACGTCAGCTTCCACCGGTCTCTGTGGAGATGCGCTAGGGAGAGGACGAGCAGGCAAGTAAAAATTTGCATCAATCAAATTTTGTTCTAAACGCATTTCCAATGCAGTTTTATCCAGTTCTTTACTGACGATGATGAGTGTTAAGCGATCAGGATGGAAGTGCTTGCGTATGGCATTTTGTACATCTGTAGCCGTGATTTGAGCCAAACGTTCCGAATAACCGGATAGATAATTACTTTGCTCGCTATAAAAGCCCATATTGCCTAACTGGGCATTGATAGTGGCATTACTGCTGTAAACGTTAGGGAAGGCACGCAGCATGCCCGCTTTGGTTTCTTCCAGACGCTGACCATCAATGGGTTGGCTAACGAAGTTGATAAATGCCCGATGTGCGACCTGGATGCTGTCTAGCAGTTGATCCTGACGTGTAGCATATTTGAAGCTGAATACTCCTGGCGACTGAGTAAAACTGAATGAACTATAAGCTCCGTAGGTAAAACCTCGTTTTACCCGAAGCTCCTGCATGAGTACTGAATTAAAACCACCACCCCCAAATATTCGATTAGCGATCTCTAAAGCCAGCTTATCCGTAGTAAAGCGGGTCGGTCCTAGATGTCCAAAGATGACATGTGCCTGAGACGAGTTATAGGGTAAATGTACTACTTCAAAACCAGATTTAATCTCAGGCGTTGGTAATGCTGCTGCTTTTTGTCCTTGAGGTAAATTACCGGCAATTCGTTCAGACAGCTCGAGTGCCTGTTTAGGACTAAGTTTTCCGGTAATGGCAATATTCATATTTTGTGCCACCAGAAATTGATCACGAAATTTTTTTAATAATTCTGCGTTAATTTTTTTGGTACTGCCTTGGGTGCCAGTGACTGGTTCTGCATAAGGATGTTGACCATAAAGGGTGCGATAAAAACGGATATCCATCAGCCGGCTGGGGTTTTCCTGTAGTTGCTTTTGCCCCACTTGGGTATTACTTAAGGCCAAATTGATGCTAGACGGTTTAAATGAAGCATTCTTTATAACCTCCATCATCATTGCTAAGGCGGGTTCTAATTTTTTGGGGTCTGAGAGCGTACGTAGACGAATTACGAACATGTCCCGATATGCTTGTACGCTGAATTGTGCGCCCGTTTGGTCAAAAACAGCCGCTACCTGATTGGCGCTGTATTTGTCGGTTCCTTCACGCATCAGCTTGGCTGCCATATTTGACAGACCATACAGTCCTTTAGCAATTTCCTCGTCGCGGGCCGAGCCGGCATTGAAGGTCAGCTGGATATCTACCATGGGAAGATCTTGAGTTTCAACAAATAGCGTACGTACCTTGTAGCGATTATTCAGGTCATGAATATAAGGGGCCTGAAATTCACGTTGCGGATTGATATTTTTAAGACTTTGCAATAAAGGAATAGACTGTAACTGACTCGGATTATCATTTTGGTCAGGCTGATGGTCCAGATAGTTTTCTGCATGAATAGCCGTGCTCAAACTTAAAACACAAATAAGCAAAATTGGATAAACTTGAAGCATTTATAATCCCCGTTACTGGGTGTTTTGTTCGGGTGAGAGATAAAGTGTGCTGAGGTTGTCTCTGACAAAATAGGCATTGGCGACGCGCTGGATATCTTGAGTACTGACGCTTTCAAAGTGTTTTGGTAACTCATCCATCAGGCGATAACTCAAGCCATTGACCTCCAGATTTCCAATCATTCTGGCCTGTCCAGCCAGATCGTCCTGACTATAAATCAGACTTGAAATAAAACGTGTGCTGATGCGCTCCAGTTCTCGCTCGGAAATAGATTCAGTTTTTAGTAAATCAATTTCATCCTGAATTGCAGCTTGTGCTTCTGCCAGACTAACACCTGAAACAGGAAGTGCTGAAATACCAAACAGGCTGTCACCACGATTATAAGGATCATAAGACACGCTGACAGAGGTTAGAATTTTACGATCTCTTATCAGGCGATCTTGCAGGCGGGAAGAAATCCCACTGTCCAAAAGGCTGCGAATAATACTCAATGCATAGGCATCTTGCGGGTTTTTAGCTGTGGTTAATGATTTTACGTTCCAGGTCATATAAAGATTGGGTACTTGAACATTGCTGTTGATCTCCATATGTCGATAACCCAAACGCTCAAACTCCAGTACATCATTGCGTGCTGGTGTTGGGCGGGCGGGAATGTCAGCAAAATATTTTTGTACCTGTGCCAAAGCAGCTTCAGATTCGATATTTCCGACAATTACCAGAATAGCATTATTCGGGCTGTACCAGTCCCGGTACCATTTTTTGACATCATTCAACTGAATATTATTTAGGGTTTTCATATGTCCAATCACTGGCTGACGGTAGTGACTGGTCGGATAACTGATCCATTTAAACCGTTCAAAGGCTTGCGCCCGCGGATTGTCATCAGTGCGCTGGCGCCGTTCTTCCATGACAACTTTAATTTCTGGCTCGAAGTCCTGCTGCCGCAGTAATAAATTGCTCATACGGTCAGACTCAAGTTCCAGTGCCATAGGAAAATAGGCCTTAGGATAAAGCTGATAATAATTGGTGTAATTGGTAAAGGTAGCTGCATTGATACTGCCGCCATAAATCCGACTCAGGCGGGTAAATTCGTCATTCGGCACTTTATGGGTGCCTTTGAACATCATATGTTCAAGTGCGTGAGAAACCCCTAGAATATTTCCGGACTCATCACTACTACCGACTTTATACCAGATTTGTGTCATTACCATGGGCGCACGATGGTCTTCCCGAATAATGACTTTTAAACCGTTACTTAACGTGGTTTCAAAAGTAGTTCGTGACAATTCACTTCGGGTTTGTGCCTGAGCCGGGTTAAAGCTCAGGCTAAACAAGACCGCTGCACCGAATGGATAGATCATCTGTTGGATCATTTGAGAGAAAGAGGAGACAGTAAAAAAGGTAGTGAACACTAGATCTCCCAAAATAGGCATTTGTATTTAGACTTATTTTTAATAAATGCGTGCTTGAAAGCAACCGAGAGCTGTAGCTTTTTGGTATGTTTGTCCAGTAATTGCATTGCTAGCTGCAAAGCAGGCAAGTTATGGTAGAATCTGGGTTTTTAACGCAATGCTTTTCAAGGATTCGGCATGCAACAGCAATCTAATGGGCAAAACAAATTTTTGATTGATGCTGATATCGGAGATGATGATGTCACATTACCGAGCTTACCTGCGGTCAATGTGCCTATCGTAGAAACGCCAAGCGAAGCAGCTGTAGTTTCTGCACCTGTTACCACAGAAACTGAAAATGAAGATTCTGCGGCAAAAGGTGGCTTCTTTAGCCGTATGAAAGAGGGTTTAACCAAAACCCGTAAAAACCTTGCCGATGGGATGGTCAATATCCTGATCGGTGGTAAAGAAATTGATGATGAATTATTAGAAGAAGTTGAAGAACAGCTTCTGGTGGCTGATATTGGTGTCGATGCAACCAAGACCATTATTACTAACCTGACTGAACGTACGGCACGTGGTGATTTGATCTATTCGCATTCACTCTATAAAGCACTTCAGGAAGAGTTGGTGGCTTTATTGGCACCACGGGTAAAACCGCTGCATATTGATCCAAACAAATCACCTTATGTAATTCTGGTGGTGGGTGTAAATGGTGTCGGTAAAACCACGACGATTGGCAAACTGGCCAAACGCCTACAAGGTGAAGGCAAGACTGTTATGCTGGCAGCAGGTGATACTTTCCGTGCAGCT
Organism: Acinetobacter sp. 228; assembly: GCF_048147885.1. Lineage (NCBI taxonomy): Bacteria > Pseudomonadati > Pseudomonadota > Gammaproteobacteria > Moraxellales > Moraxellaceae > Acinetobacter > Acinetobacter sp. 228. The sequence goes on along the minus strand of NZ_JAYWYV010000004.1, from coordinate 3,389 downwards.
GCAACGGAACAGCTACAGATCTGGGGTGAGCGTAATAATATTGCAGTCGTGGCTCAAGGTCATGGTGCTGACTCGGCTTCGGTCATTTTCGATGCTTTTGAAAGTGCCCGGGCCAAGGGTGTAGATGTATTGATTGCAGATACAGCGGGTCGTTTGCATAATAAAGGTCATTTGATGCAGGAATTGACCAAAGTAAAACGTGTCATGCAGAAAATTGATGCAACTGCACCGCATGAAGTCATGTTGGTGGTGGATGCCGGTACTGGCCAGAATGCCATTAATCAGGTTGAAATGTTTGATGAGGCAGTCGGCTTGACAGGTTTGACCATTACCAAACTGGATGGGACTGCCAAAGGTGGTGTGCTGTTTAATATCGCCAGTCGTACCCATGTGCCGATCCGGTTTATTGGTGTCGGTGAAAAAATTGATGATTTGCGTCCATTTTCCGCTAAGTCATTTGTCGCTGCATTGTTTGAAACTGAAAAATAAATAATGCGTTATAGTTCACACAAACTTCGCCAAGTGCGGAGTTTGTTGTTTTTAGCGGGTTTGAATGCTCTAAAAAGCAGCTTGAAAAAATTAAGCAAAGTTATTTAGCTTAATAAAACCATTATAATTCTACGGGATTATTCAGGCTGTTTTAGCTTGGTTTTGTGGGGTAGAAAATGGCATTGCTAGATAAGATTGGTCAGGTATTAACAAGCGATATAACCAAGGACTTTAAGTTTTCAAAAAAAAACAAACTGAATGATGATCTGGAGCTGACCTTTATTGATCAGTTAAAAAAGCGCCGTAGTATTTATGCGTTGGGTAAACGGGTGCATTATAGTCAGGCCTATCTTTGCGAAATCATTCAGGAAGCAGTGCGCAGTTGTCCTTCCGCCTACGATTCCCAAAGTACGCGCATTGCCGTGTTATTTGCAGATTTTCATCACCAATTCTGGGAAATTGTGAAACAGGTTCAGCGCCAGCATGTACCAGAGCATATTTATGAAGGAGTGGAGCTGAAACTGAATCAGTGTGCTGAAGCCTATGGCACGATTTTATTTTATGAAGATCAGTCCGTGATTCAACAATTGCAAAAGAAAATGCCATTAAATAGTGAAGATTTTCCAGCATGGTCTGAACAAACTTCCGGTATGGCACAATTTGCTGTATGGGCGACATTGGCAGATTCTGGCTTGGGAGCCTCCTTGCAGCATTATAATCCCCTAATTGATGAAAAAGTCGCTGAGCATTTTGACATCGACAAGAATTGGTTGTTGCGTGCCCAGCTGTGCTTTGGATCAATTGAGCAAACGGTAGAAGAAAAATTGCAACAGTTGGATCAGTACCGTTTTAAAATATTGAATTAAAACACTGTGAATAGAGTGGTAGTGAATAGCATGGTGGCTGTGATGAAGTCAGATCCATACCTGCTACTCAGATATAAATCCAAGCGTTATATAAATGAAACACAATGTTATCGAAATGCACCTGTTATGGGTGCTTAAAACACGTAGTATGACTTGATCGATTTATCAATAATTAAGGTATACAGAGGTGAATTCATGACATTTTTAGATCAGATGAAGAAACGCCGTAGCATTTATTCGATTGGAAAAAATGTAAAACTGGATCAGGCAGAAATCGAACAAATTATTAAAGATGCAGTGAAATTCAGTCCTTCAGCTTTTAATTCGCAAACCTCACGTGTGGTCATTTTATTTGGTCAATCACATGATACCTTCTGGCATATTGTACGCGAAACTTTGCGTGACCTCGTGTCAGCAGATGCATTTGAGGCAACCAATAACAAGATCAATGCGTTTGCTGCAGGTTACGGTACTGCGCTATTCTATGAAGACCAGGATGTAGTGAAGTCGATGCAGGAGCAGTTCGCACTCTATGCCGATAATTTTCCGGTCTGGTCAGAGCATTCTTCTGCGATTGCACAGTTTGCAACCTGGACTGCTTTGGCAGAAGTAAATATTGGTGCTTCGTTACAGCATTACAACCCAATTATTGATGAAGAGGTCGCACGAACTTTCGATATACCGCCTTCCTGGAAACTTCGCGCTCAACTAGTATTTGGTTCAATAGAAGCACCTGCAGGTGAGAAAACCTTTATAGATGATGCGGAGCGATTCAAGACCTTTACCTAATCAGCTTTAATTAAAAAAACCAGATTAAAAGAAGCAGAGTAATGCTTCTTTTTTTATATATTGGAGTTGTGTTTACCTACTATCTAATATATCTAGCTGAATAAATTCTAGAAGTTCAGGCTGTATTATTTTCAACTTTTGTCATTGGATTGTCATTTAAAAGGCAGATAGTGCTTATTTTTAATAAACAACCAATAACGAGTAATGGATATGGATTTAGGTATTGCGGCAACAGCAGCAGTGTTTTTATTTAGTACATCGGCTTTTTCAGCTGTAACCGTTACAGTACCTGAAGAAATAAAAATTGTTGCCGTAAATGATCAGGAGGTAAAATCAGGTTTCTTGCGTTCAAATCAGGCTTATACCTTGAATGCGGGGGTAAATGCGATTAGCGTACGTTATAACGAATTTTTCCAGCACTCAGATAATTCACATGACATCTTGAAATCTGGCGTAGTTACTGTAAAAACACCTGAGCTGATCGAGGGTGAAACTTATAGGTTAACTTTGATGAACGCTCCTAAAGATTTTGAGGAAGCAAAAAATTATAAAGACCAGCCGATTATTGGGCTTTATGATGCAAAAAATCAGCTGCTGGTTCAGCAGATGGGAGCAAAAGAGACAGCCAGGCCATTATTTGGAAAAAGTATTTTAACCAGGTCTGTAGATTTAACTAGTAAAGCTGTGACTCCCGTCAATCAGTCTGCAGCAGTTTATACTCAGGTAACGGTAGCGCCGAAGACTGTAAATGTGAAAATAGCGGAAAATATGACAGGCAATCAGCTTGATCAGCAATTGATTCAGGTATGGCAGAAAGCATCTAAAGTTGAGCGTCAAAAATTTATGACTTGGCTTGCCGAACAGGCAAACTAAAGAATCTTTCAAGAATCAAAAAGATCACTCTTAGGTGATCTTTTTTAATGAAGGCAGAAGAGTAAAATTAACATTTCCTTAAAATTTGCATGCTGAAATAGGTAGAAAAACTCAAAAAAAGTGTTAAAAATAGAGTTTCAGGTTAAAAAATAAACGTACGATGGTTTTTTCTGAATATTTTCAAGAAAAGCTCTTGCGCTTGTTTTGAAACTGTATAGAATACGCAGCACACCAACGCAATGCATGAAACGAAACGTTAAGTGATTGGGTTGGAGCTTAAAGCTGACGAAGTTTTAAGAAGATCATTAAGAGATTATGAAGAACAACTTGTGTGGATTTTTACTGGTTGATTGATCGAAATTATTTTCATTG